>JAPHTQ010000020.1 GCA_026196275.1 Gammaproteobacteria bacterium | reverse complement strand
CCCCTTGAAAAGGGCGGGCCATTCCCTGCGGGCTGCGCCTTGTCTTGGGGCATTTGCGGGCCTCTGAAAACGCCAATCAGTATGAAACACTACACTAGATTGAGCCCGTCAGCTGATCTCCTCCTCCCGCCGCGCCAGCATACGCAGTCCCTCCAGTGCCTGGTTCATCGCCTCGTCCTGCCGTTCCAGGGGGTAAACCAGATAGGCGGGCAGTGAGAATTCCGGGCTATCTGGTACCCGGCAGAGGCGCCCGCTATCAATCAGGTTGCGGGTTGCGCGGCGTGGGAAATAGGCGGCTCCGCCGGAGTGCAGGATCTGCTGAATAGCCAGTGCTCCGACATTGGTCAGCAGTGCCGGTGGTTCCATTTCAGGGAAGTGGGTAGTGAACTGCGCCTCGAACTCCGGCCCCCAGTCGACATAGACGAAATGCTCGTCATACCAGGGGCTGTCCAGGTTACTGGTGACCAGCAGCAGGGTTTCATCGAACAGGTATTCAATGCCCAGGCCCGGCCGGTTCTCCGGGGTATACATCAGGCCCAGATCGATGGTGCCCTGTACCAGCCCCTGCATGATGTCCTCCTCGAAACCGATCTCCATGCGCAGCGATATATCCGGCATCTGCTGGCGCATCCATACGGTCCACTCCGGAACGAACTCATCCCACAGTGCAATGCGCCCGCGCAGGGTCAGGCTGCCGCTGAAGCCCTCGGGTAGCCCCACATCGTGGCGCGCCTGTTCTGCGGTGCGTACCAGACTTTTGGCATGGCGCAAAAAGCGCTGTCCGGCGGGGGTGAGTTCGGCACCGCCACGTCCGCGGCGCAGCAGTATCGTCCCCAGCTGCCGCTCCAGGGTCTGGATGCGGGCGCTGACTGTCGATTGGGTCACATGCAGTCGTTGGGCGGCACCGACAAAGTTCCCCGCCGCAACGACAGCGAGAAAGGTGCGGGCAAATTCAGTATCCATATCAGGGCTCCTTATATCGGATATTCCGATATAAACAACGAAATAATATCGGTTGTCAAATGGTGTGGTGGGCCCATAAGCTAATTCTAATAGACGGCTAATGTGAGATTAATACCATGACAACGGATAGACGGAAGCTGGCCCTGAAGCGTATTTTTTCCCTGCTTTGGCCCTCCGATGCTAATCGGGCCAGCCACGGCGAGAAGTGGATCTCGGCGTTCGGTGGTTTTATCGGCATTCTTGCCGTGCTCTGGATCAGCCACGGGGTGCTGGATCTACAGGGTGCGACCATGGTGGTCGGCTCTATGGGGGCCAGCGCGGTATTGCTGTTTGCGGTGCCCCACGGGGCGCTGTCGCAGCCGTGGCCGGTATTTGGCGGACATCTGATCTCGGCCTTTGTCGGTGTCAGTTGTGCGCAGCACATCGCTGATCCCATGCTGGCCGGGGCACTTGCCGTGGGACTCTCCATCGGTGCAATGTATTACCTGCACTGCCTGCACCCACCGGGTGGCGCGACTGCTCTGGTGGCGGTATTAGGTGGTGAGGCGGTACAGGAGCTTGGCTACACCTTTATCTTTAGCCCGGTGCTGGAGAATGTGCTTATTATCCTGGCCATGGCGGTGGTGCTGAACCTGCCGTTTCGTCAGCGCCGTTTTCCGCCAGGCCTGGCGCGCCCTGCCGAGGTGAAGGAGGCAATGGGAGAGAAGGCGCTGATCGCACACAGCGATCTGGTCTATGCCCTGTCGCAGCTCGACTCGTTTATCGACGTCAGTGAAGAGGACCTGATCCGTATCTACACGCTGGCGGTACACCACACCCACGATCCGGTGCGCTGTCACCTAGAGGGCGAGGTGTGCGGTGATGAGCATACCGACTGTCTTTGCCGACAGTTGAGTTGTGCTGAAGGTTAACGGTTTTTCTGGAAGTTAGGCCAAAGGAGGCAAACGATGATCCTTGATAGTGAACAGCATGTGCTGGAAACCGATGCCGAGGGCTATCTTGTTGACCCCGACAGCTGGGACGAGGAGGCTGCCAGGCAACTGGCGGAATCAGAGGGTGTCACGCTGACCGACGAGCACTGGCAGGTGATCGGGTTTATGCGTCGCTATTACGATGAGCACCGGGTTGCCGCGGATGCCCGTTTTACCATCAAGTTTATGGACGAGGAGATGGGCATGGGCAGAAAGGCGCGCAACTACCTGTTTAAGCTCTTCCCCTACGGTTATGTGAAGCAGGCATGCAAGATTTCAGGAATGAAGCGGCCGCGGGGCTGGAGTACCGGTTAACTCCTTCTTGCCATCCTGATACTCTCCGCGCCTAATGTGGGAGTTACTGCTAAACTGCAACGACAAGGTCAGTGGTTTGCGGGGAGTGCTACAGGGTGCTTACGGTACCGGGCAGAGGGTTGGCGATTTTTCTGTTTCTGCTGCATTCGGTGGTCTTTGCCATAGAGCCGACGGAGGAAGAGCTGCAGCGCTGGTTCGAAAGCGATGAGCCGGGGCCGCCGCAGACCGGCTATGGTGCGGGCGAGGAGCTGGAATTTATCGCTCCGCCGCCGGCGAAGCCGGTGCCCCGTTCCCGTACCCGTTTGTATATCAGCGAGCAGAGTATGGAGGATGGCTGGGTCGCGGTGACCCAGTGTCATGACGGGCTTGACCCGGTGCCCGATGCCGAGGTGGTATACAAATTCCGTCAGATGCGCGGCCTGAGGATTACCTCGTATGAGGGCATTGCTGCAGTGCGCATAGTGGGGCAGTCGATACAGCTCAAGGAGGCCAGCCGTGGCGCCTCGCTCTGTGTCGAGCTGGAAGCAAGGATTCTGCAGCCCTCCTCCAATGGGCACTATCGCCTGCGCTACGGTCCTTTTATGCGCAGGTTTCTTGACAGCTACTTTCCACTGCATGTCCAGTTTTCAGTCAGTTATCCGGCGGAACGGTTGCACCTGTTCGAGGTGTCGCCGTCGCCCTCTCAAGGCTTTTCCCATGAGGCTGCAGCAGGAGACGATAACTTCGATGCCTGGTTTCGGGGAAAGCTGACCTTTGAGCTTGTCTTTCAGGCAAACTGAATTAACAGGTGAGGAATTATGGTGGACAGGAAACGCCGGGCCGGTGCGCCCATCGACACTGATAAACTGGATAAAATCGTCTCTGAGGCGAGACAGCAGGCGGAGAAGCGGCTGCAGGGTTACCGCGAACAGTCGTTGCGTATTCATCCCTGGATCTGTGGACGTTGCAGTCGGGAATTTAGCCGCGAAAATCTGCACGAGCTGACGGTGCATCACAAAGACCACAACCACGATAACAACCCGCCGGACGGCAGCAACTGGGAGAACCTTTGCCTCTATTGCCACGATAACGAGCACCAGCGTTATGAGGAATTTGTGCGTGGTTATGATGGTATGGCACCCGAGCCCGAGAGCAAGCCGGCCACCTTCAACCCCTTCGCCGACCTGAAATCCATGCTGGGAGATAGCGATCAGAAGGACAACTAAATAAGTGACGGAATGAGGCGCTTGTGCACTACTATGTAGGTGTTATGGCTTCTCTGCACCATTCACCCCTATCCTCCCTGCATACTGGGCTCGGTGCTGTCCTGTTGTTGTTCGCCCTGGGGTACGGCGCTGTCGTGCCGGCACAGGATGGCGCCCTCTCACTGGCTACCGGGTTGTTGCGCCCGCTCGGTCAGCAGGACACCCCCCTGAATTGGGAGGAGCTCAACCGCTTCTACGCCGCAGAGCGTTTTCAGCCGGTCTGGTCGGGGCCGCAGGGGCCGAACCGCAGGGCTGAACAGTTTCGTGAGCAGCTGCGACACGCTGGCGCTGAAGGGCTGGTCCCGTCGCACTACCATAGCGCGTTGATCGAGGAGCTCTGGGATTCCGGTGAAGAGACCGATCGACTGCAGCTGGAACTGTTGCTGAGCAGCGCCTTTTTTGACTACGCCCGAGATGTTCGCAGCGGCCAGCTGGAGCCGCAGCAGGTGGCGCCGCTGTGGAAAATAGAAAAAGTCCCGACGGATGCCGTTACCATATTGCGGCTGGCACTGCTGCTGGATGATTTTCATGGCGCCCTTGATGCGCTACCACCGGTCCATCCCGGCTATCGTCGCCTGCGTCAGGCCCTGGCACGCTACCGGGCGATCGAGAGGAGGGGGGAGTGGCCAACGATCTCTGACGGAGCGTTGCTCAGGCCGGGGATGAAAGGGGCCAGGGTGGCGCTGTTGCGCCGCCGACTGGCGCTTGAGGGCGATCTTCAGTTGCCGCTGGGCGATGCGGCCGGGAGTGACTATTTCGACCAGGCACTCTCCTATGCCGTACGTCGTTTCCAGGTGCGCCACGGGCTGCAGGTGGACGGCGTGGTGGGGGAGAAGACGCTGCAGGCGCTGAACGTCACGGTGGCCGAGCGCATTGAGCAGATCGTGCTGACAATGGAGCGCTGGCGCTGGTTGCCCCAGTACCTGGGCCGGCGCCACCTTATCGTCAATATCCCCGCCCTTGAACTGACTGCTTTCGAGGACGGTGAGGCGAAATTGGCGATGCCGGTCATCATCGGTACCACGGAGCGGTCGACGCCGGTGATTTCAGGTCTGCTGCATACCGTTGTCTTCAACCCCGACTGGACCGTGCCGCGTAATCTTGCCCTGTATGATGTGGTGCCAAGGCAGCGGAGCAATCCCGACTACATGACTTCTCGGAATATCCGCGTTTTTGCCGACTGGAACGGAGATGAGGAGCTGGAGCCGCAACAGGTGGACTGGAGTAAGGTCAATATCAACTACTTTCCCTATATGCTGCGCCAGGACCCCGGGCCTGAAAATGCGCTGGGCAAGGTCAAGTTCCTGTTCTACAACCACCACGACATCTATCTGCACGACACGCCCCACACCGGCCTGTTTTCGTCTCATGAGCGGGCCTACAGCTCGGGCTGCATCCGACTGGAGGAGCCGAAACGTCTGGCCAGCTTTGTGTTAGCCGAGGAGGAGGGCTGGTACTGGGATGAGGTGATGGTGCAGTTCCTCTTTGATCAGGGAGAGACCTTTGAGGTGGCGCTCTCCGCACGCATCCCGGTCTACGTGTTGTATCTTACCGCCTGGGCAGGTGAGAATGGGGCAGTGCACTTTCGCCCGGACATCTATGGCGAGGATGCGATGCTGCGCCCGTGCATGCCATTTGAGGAACAAACCCCTTGATTTGTGGTCTTATTATGCAAGATTTTGTTTTTATGGGGGAATCATGATCTCACGCCGAATTTTTCTACAGGGCGCCGTGGCCGCCACTGTCGCCGTTGCCACCCCCGGCCTGCATGCTGCAGTCGCCTCTGCTGACGCGGAACGGCGTCTGAACTTTTACAATCTGCACACCGGCGAGCGTCTCAGCGCCACCTTCTGGGCCGATGGTCACTATGTCGCTGAGGAGTTGGCCGCCATCGATCATCTGTTGCGCGATCATCGCCGCAACGAGGTGGAGGCGATCGACACCCGGTTACTGGAACAGCTCCATACCCTGCAGCGACACTTTGGCAAGCACGATACTTTCCATGTGATCTCCGGTTATCGCTCACCACAGACCAACGCCGCCCTGAACAGCAGGAGCAGTGGCGTGGCCAAACGCAGTCTGCACATGCAGGGGCGGGCCATCGATATCCGCCTGCCGGGGGTGGAGCTGAAGTCCCTGCGCCAGGCGGCGCTGGCACAGAAGGCCGGTGGCGTGGGTTATTACCCCAAATCCGATTTCATCCATCTCGATACCGGGCGTCCACGTTTCTGGTAAGCCGGCGTTGTTCCGGTTCAGCCGCCGAGAACACAGAAAACTTCAGTATCGGTCCCGGTGTCTTGGCGGAAGTTATTGCCGTGTTTGGGGCGGACTCAGGGCAACCGCATAGTCGGTAATATTTGTTTGGTTTGCCCGGTCGAGCCCCTCTCCCGGCCGGGAGAGGGGTTGGGGTGAGGGGATCTAAACAGGATTTTTTGTTAATTACCCCCCCCCTCATCCCCAACCCTTCTCCCTGAAGGAGACGGGGGCGGAACGTGGCTGAATGAAAGTATGCGGTTGCCCTGGGGGCGGACTTCGACCCAGCCATACCGGGTGTCGGTTGTGGTATCCTGCCCACCCCATGAGTGACTCCCCGAACAACGATACCCCTGCCCGTAAAATCCTGCGTGAGATCTTCGGCTATGATGCCTTTCGTCCCGGTCAGGAGGCGATCGTCGAGACGCTGATCGGCGGTGGCGATGCGCTGGTGCTGATGCCCACCGGCGGCGGCAAGTCGCTCTGCTATCAGATCCCGGCGCTGGTACGCAACGGGGTGGGCATCGTCGTCTCGCCCTTGATCGCGCTGATGCAGGATCAGGTCGATGCCCTGCGTCAGAACGGTGTGCGCGCCGCTTTCCTCAACTCCACACTGGCTGCCGCCACCGCCCGTGATGTGGAGGCGCAGCTGCTGCACGGCGAGCTGGACCTGTTATACGTCGCCCCCGAGCGATTGATGACACCGCGCATGCTCGATCTGCTGGTGCGGGCGCCGCTGGCGCTGTTTGCCATCGACGAGGCCCACTGCGTCTCGCAGTGGGGCCACGACTTCCGCCCCGAGTACCGCGAGCTCTCGATCCTGCACGAACGGTTCCCCGAGGTGCCGCGGGTGGCGCTCACCGCCACCGCCGACGGCCCCACCCGGCGCGAGATTGTCGAGCGGCTGAACCTGGGTCAGGCGCGCCAGTTCATCCACAGCTTCGACCGTCCCAACATCCGCTACCGCATCGGCGAGAACAGCGGCAACGCCCGCGAACGGCTGCTGTCGTTTATCAAAAGCGAGCACGAGGGCGAGGCGGGCATTGTCTACTGCCTGTCGCGCAAGAAGGTAGAGGATATCGCCGCCTGGCTGGAGAAGCAGGGACTCAAGGCGTTGCCCTATCACGCCGGACTCGATGCGCCGACACGTCAGCGCCATCAGCAGCGTTTCCTGCGCGAGGAGGGGGTGGTGATCGTCGCCACCATCGCCTTCGGCATGGGGATCGACAAGCCCGATGTCCGCTTCGTCGCCCATCTCAACCTGCCGAAAAGCCTCGAAGCCTATTATCAGGAGACGGGTCGTGCCGGGCGCGACGGTCTGCCCGCCGACGCCTGGATGGCCTACGGCCTGCAGGATGTGATCACCCTGCGTCAGATGCAGGCCGGCTCCGAGGCGGATGAGCAGTATAAACGGATCGAAAGAGCCAAGCTCGATGCCATGCTCGGACTGTGTGAATCGATCACCTGTCGACGTCAGACGCTGCTGCGCTACTTCGGCGAGACGCGGGATGAGCCCTGCGGCAACTGCGACACCTGTCTCGAACCGCCCGAGACCTGGGACGCCACTGTGGCGGCACAAAAGGCCCTCTCCTGTGTGCACCGTACCGGTCAGCGCTTCGGCGTCAACTATCTGGTCGATGTGCTGTTGGGCAAGGAGGATGCGCGCATCCGCCGTTTCGGTCACGACGCCCTCTCCACCTTTGGTATCGGTGATGAGCTGAATCAGACCGAATGGCGCGGCCTGTTTCGCCAGCTCATCGCCCGCGGCCTGTTGGCGGCGGACGTGGAGGGCCACGGCGGACTGTTCCTCACCGAGGCGAGCCGGCCGGTGCTGCGCGGCGAGACGAGGTTGATGTTGCGCAAGCAGAAAAAGGGACGGCAGCGCGTGCGCAGCAGCGGCAAGGCGGAGCTGATCACCGACCCCGATGCGCGCCGCCTGTGGAGTGCATTACGCCGGCAGCGCCAGCAACTGGCCGAGGAGCAGGGCGTGCCTGCCTATGTGATCTTCCACGACGCCACCCTGATGGCGATGGTGGAGCAGCGCCCCGCCACGCTGGCGGCGATGGGGACGTTGAGCGGTATCGGGGCGAAAAAGCTGGAGGCCTACGGTCAGGCCTTTCTTGATGTGGTCAGGGAGCACGAGGGAGGGCTCATCTCCTAAGTGCGCCAGCCGTCCCGGGCTTCACGCCGGAGGGGGTAATGTTCAGCGGCGTTTGAACAGGTGTGGATTGCTCTGAATAAAGGTGTTAATCCAGCGCAACAGGAACGACTCGTTACCGGCGGTCTTGAGGTAGCCGTAGCCCAGCACCGAGATGATCAGTGCACCGAGTGTATTGACGATCATGTCCCACATAGTATCGGTCAGGCCGGAGGGATCATCGAGCATGGCCTTTTGCATGTCGGTGCCAAACAGGCTATCCATGGCAAATTCATAGTTCTCCCAGAGGGCACCGACCCCGACCGCAAAGATAAAGGCGAAAAAGGCGACGAAGCCGGGAGTCATGTGCAGATTGATGTCCTCGGTCTCGTTAAGTACATGTACCAGAAGAAACCCCATAACCCCCATCAGCAGTCCGGAACTGGCATGCAGCAGAATATCCCACCACCAGAAGCGGATGTAATAGCTGTGTACCTCACCGAGAAACAGTGAGGCGAAAATAAAGGCGACGGCGAGCAACTCAAACTCCGGTGGTATGGATACGCGAAAACGTCTTCCAACCAGTAGTGGAGTGAGCGTGATCAGGATGATCCCCACGGTGATGCCGGCGGTATGCCACTGCTGCTCCCAGACAGCCACCACGGCTTCTATCAGCAGGATCGCTTTGAGCAGAAAACTGATGGGGTAGTGAAGTGACATAGCACAAACCTTGCCATACCACGGAAGGGGTGTCTATTTGCGGGAATAGAGACGTCGCTTCAGTGCGAAGCATGGAGTGGGGAAGATGTGTTGTCTGGATTTTCCGCCAGGTAAAGTCCCCAAGCGCTGGCGTGAGAACCCCTGCTCCAGCTCACGCACCTCGCCGAAGGCCTCGACGAACATACCCATCTTCTTCGCCAAGTCTACTCTGATGCCAGCAGAGCGCTGATGGTGTCGGCGTCGATGGAGCGCTCCTGCTCCTTCCCCCCCTTGCCGTAGATGTTGTCAGCCAGTTGTTGTTTGCGTGCCTGGAGCGCCAGGATCTTCTCCTCGACGGTCCCTTCGGTGATCAATTTGTAGACGAAAACCGGGTTGGTCTGACCTATGCGGTGGGCCCGGTCGGTGGCCTGCGCCTCCACCGCCGGGTTCCACCACGGGTCGTAGTGGATCACCGTATCGGCCTCGGTGAGGTTGAGACCGACGCCGCCGGCCTTGAGGCTGATAAGGAAGAGATTCACCTCACCGTCGCGAAAGTGTGCGATCGCCTCCTCGCGCTTGCGGGTCTGGCCGGTGAGTTTGGCGTAAGGGATATCGAGCGCCTTGAGCTCCCTTTCGATCAACCCCAGCATGGTGGTGAATTGGGAGAAGAGGAGGATGCGCCGCCCCTCGTCGAGCATCTCCGGCAGCAGCTCCATCAGCATCTTCAGCTTGGCCGATTCGGCCCCCTTGGCGCCGCGGGTCCCCTTGGGCAGCAGCCGCGGGTCGCAGCAGACCTGGCGCAGCTTGAGCAGGGCGTCGAGGATGGTGATATGGCTGCGCGCCAGCCCCTTTTTGGCGATCGCCTCGCGCACCTTCTTCTCCATGGTCAGGCGGATGCTCTCGTAGAGGGCCGCCTGCTTGCCTTCGATGGGGACGGTGCGCAACAGCTCCGTCTTCTCCGGCAACTCGCTGGCCACCAGCGACTTGGTGCGGCGCAGCATGAAGGGGGCGGTGCGCTGGGTGAGGCGTTTGAGTTTGTCGTTGTCGCCAAACTTCTCGATGGGGGTGCGGTAGCTTTGCACAAACTGTTTCTGGTCGCCGAGGAAGCCGGGTAGCAGAAAGTCGAACTGGGCCCAGAGCTCCCCGAGGTGGTTCTCCATCGGTGTGCCGGTGAGGCAGAGGCGATGGTTGGCCTCAAGCTGTCGCACCAGTTGCGCAGCCTGGGACTTGGGGTTCTTGATCTGCTGCGCCTCGTCGAGGATCAGGTAGTGCCACGACTGTTCCTGCAGCACCTCGGCGTCGCGGGGCAGCAGCGGGTAGGTGGTCAGCACCAGATCGTAATCGCCCAGGGTGTCGAAATGGGCGCCGCGTTCGGGGCCGTGCAGCACCAGCACTCTGAGCTTGGGGGTGAACTGTGCCGCCTCCCGCCGCCAGTTGCCCATCAGACTGGTGGGGGCGATGATCAGACTGGGCCGCGTCATCCGCCCGGCACGCTTCTCCACCGCCAGGTGGGCGAGTGCCTGCACCGTCTTGCCCAGCCCCATGTCGTCGGCGAGGATCCCGGCCAGTTCGTACTCTCGCAGGAACTGCAGCCAGTCGAGTCCCTGCTGCTGGTAGGGGCGCAGCGCCCCCTTGAAGGTGGTGGGCGGTTTGACCGCCTTGATGCCGTCGAAGTTGCGCAGCCGCCGGGCCATTCGCTGCAGGTTCTCCCCGCCGCGTACGCGGGTCTCGCCCAGTTCCAGCAGTCGTGGGGCATCGAGACGCGACAGGCGCAGACTCTCAGGATTGTCGCCGCTGTCGCGATCGTAGAGGTCGATGATGGTCTGCAGCACCGGCTCGATGCGCGCCCCCGGTACCGCGACATAGTGGCCGTCGCCGACGTCGAGGTAGAGGGTCTCGGGCAGCTCGCCGGGGCGGTAGTCGCCGATCAGGTCGCTGACCAGTGGCAGCAGCGGCAGCTTCTTTCCCTCCACCTCTAGATCGAAGCGCAGTCCGAACCAGTCGTTCTCCGACTCCTCTATCTCGGCGTCGAGCTCATCGGCATGGCTCAGGGTAAAGGGGGCCGCCTCGGTCCGCTCGATCCGCCACCCCTGCCGCTCCAGTTGCGGCAACACCTCCTCGCTGAAACGGAACCACTCGCCGAGGGCCACCTGACGGTTACTCGCAATACTGTGGAACACATAGGTGTCGGGTTCGCTTAAAAATGGCATCACGCCGGTGGCCAGCAGGGTCTCGCGGGCGGCATTCTCCGCCTGTGGGTCACGCCGGATACGCAGCAGCTTCTTTCCCCGTTCGATGGTCACGGTGGCGGACTGTTTGCTCCAGTCGACAGGGGTGTCGGCGTAGAGAAAATCGAGCACCATCATGATGGTGGTGGGCAGTTCCGGCTCGAACTGCAGGGTGAGGCGTGGCTGAGGTGGTGCCTCGACCTCCTCCAGCGGCACCTTTTTCGGCGTTGGCAACGCCGGGTGGTGCAGCGCCAGCAGGCGGCTGATGCGGTCCGCCTTCTTGGCGCTGACCGGCGGCGCCTGTTCGAGCAGTTGGAGTTTGTCGGTAGAGAGGCCTGCGGGTGGCTGCACCTCCCCCAGCTCGAGACGGTCCGGATCGATGTAGCAGGGTGGGGTGACGCTGAGCATCGCCCCGAGCGCCTCGCGCTCCAGCTCCAGCCGGTATTTCCCTTTCTGCTTGTGCCAGTGCAGGGCGAGGGGGCGAGGCTCGCCCTGCCGGATGCGGCCCAGCCGCTTCTCTCGGCCCCAGTAGAGCCGCCCGCTCTGCACCATCAGATCCAGCGCGATGCGATCGGCCGACCCCTTGAGCTCGATGCCGTCACCCCAATGGTAGGGGTGGCCGGCACCGAGCAGGGTGACGATCTCGCTGTCCACGGGCTGCATATAGCGCGGCGGGGTATAGTGGTTGCTCAGGGTCGAGAGGATGGCGCGTCGCCCCTTGCCCCACTCGCCGTTGCGCTTGCGTTTGGCGATAACGAAATAGAGCTCAATGACCGCCTCAGGGCCGCGGCGGTGGGAGGCCGGGGCGAGCAGGTAGAGCAGCGCCTCCTGCGTCTGCTCCACAGGCAGGGAGGCGGGCGCCTCAAGCTGCGCCAGCCACTGCTCAAAGTCACCCCCGCCGGCGGTAACCGGCGCGGCCTGCGCCTTCCACGCCAAACAGCCGGCCACCACGTGCTTGCAGTTGAAACTCACCGGACAGTCGCAGAAGCCTTCGATCGCCAGCCCCTGTCGGGTCTGCTCCAGCAGGATCTCCTGATCGTAGAGTCGCCCGCGGCGGCCCCGGTTGGTAGTGAGCAGCCGCAGTGCGCCACCGCTCTCTTCAATCGCCTCGACCAGCGTGGCGCGGCCCTGATTGAAGTAGCCGCGCCCGCGCTCGTAGGCGCCGTGGCCACACTCCTCCCGCAGTCGTTGTGCTGTGATCTTTTTGGGGTCGATGCTCAAAATCTTTTCGTCTTTAGCCCTTTATGCAGTGGCAGGAGATCATACCGGGCCTGTCAGGTTGGGCCAATCGTGGCGTAGATCACCCGTCTAAAGGTTGTTTAACAATAGCTATAGAGCGCGCCCGGCACCGGCGGCAGTGTTACAAGCCCAGGCGGTGACGGCCTCGTCCACCCGCCCGGTCGGGATGAACTCCTGCTCCAGTCGTCCCCTCTCCTCGGCGAGCAGGCGGCGATAGAGGACGCGTTCATCATCGTCCAGCTCCTGTGGGGGTGTGGCGTCGGCGGGATGGGGCTCGGTTACGGCGGATTGTTTATAGCACTCGAACAGATCCTCGCCTATCAGTAGCGGGGTGATGGCTCCTTGGTGGCGACGGGCGCGGGCGAGCATGGTCAGTCCCCAGCTGTCGATGTCGCCCCAGTAGGCGAGGCGGCGCTCGGCCAGCCAGGGGGCGGCGAGCCAGGCGAGGTTGAGGCCGGCACCGAGGATGGCGATGGTCTGTGGCGTTTGCGGCAGCTGGTGGAGGCTCTGTTCGTTCTCCACCACCAGGATGTTGGCGGCGGGCAGAGGGGTCTCTGCCAGTTCCTTGTCCCGCACCCGCAGCTGGCGGAAGGGGAGCAGGCCGCCGTCGAGGTCGGCCAGCAGCAGCCAGTGGTCGCGCTCATCGAGGGCGCCGAGAAAGCCCTCCAGCCCCAGCTCACTGGCGGCACCGTCGAAGCGGACGTCGAGCAGGGCGGTGACCAGACGGCGGTGGCGCTCGAAGAACTTGCTGTCGATGCCGGCCAGTGCCAGAGCCCGTAGCGGGGCGCCGGCGGCGCAGCCGGGCGTCAGCTGCCCGGCCAGCTGTGTTGCCTGCGACACCTCCGCCTCCGGTTTGCCGGCGTGCAGGTGGCGGCGAACTACCAGCAGGCGATGGAAGCGCTCGTCGCTGCCGACCACCAGCCGCTCCAGGCGGCGGTACTCCTGTTTGATGGCGGCATCGCCGGTGGCGGCGATCCACTCGCTGGGGCTTCGCAGCCGCCAGGCCACCGGCAGCTCCACCGCCTCGGCGGCGGCGCGAAAGCGTATTGCTTCCCACACCACCTCGCCGACCGTCACCTCGCGCCAGCGGGCCACATGGCGGCGTACTTCGGAAATCGACTCGGCCATCTGCCGCCCTGTCGGCTTGCCGATGGCCAGCTCCAACGGCCACCCCTCGCCGTCGAGCAGCCGCCGTTCGCGCAGCGCGGCCTGTTGCCACTGGCGGGCAAGTTTCTCTGCCAGGTCGGTGGGGGAGCGCACTAGGCCGCTCTGGGATCTATCTCGCGGACGATTGTCTCACCCTTCTCTGCGGTGGCGACTTTCAGGTCATATTCGGCCTGCAGGTTTAGCCAGGAACGGGCATCGCCGCCGAAGTAACGGGCCAGGCGCAGTGCCGTGTCGGGGGTGATGCCGCAGCGCTCCAGCACGATATCGTTGATACGTCCGGCGGGGACATGCAGCGCTTTGGCCAGGGCGTTGGCGCTGAGTTCAAGCGGGCGCATGAAATCCTCACGCAGGATCTCGCCGGGATGAACCGGGCGCATGCCGTTTTCCATCATGTTGCGTCCTCCTCAACGGAAAAGCACGATTTCCACATCTATATCAAGTCGGGTCCAGGCGCGATCGCCGGTCAGGATTGGCAGGCTGAGCTCTGAAGCCAGGGCGATGCAGGCGCGATCGGCGAGCGACAGGCCGAGGGCTTTCCCAGGCTCCCACAGCCGGGCTGCGGTTTCGGCCTGGGTTGGAGTGAACGCCTCGAACTGCACGCCCACCTCGATAAAGGCCGCTTGCATGCCGACAGTGTCGACACTCTGCCGCAGAGCCTTCTGCACCACCTCGGCCCAGTTGACCGCGGAGACCCGCGCACCGTCGAGGGCGGCCTCCACCTTTTCGGCACCCGGTTCTTTGTGCAGAAAGGCGAGCAGGGCCGAGGCGTCGACTACTGTACTCATACCTCCTCCCGTTCGGCCTCTTCGCGGCGTTCGTGGATAAGCTCATCGGTCAAGCTCACCTCTGCCGGAATGTGTGCGAACAGCCCCTGCAGCCGCTTGATGACCGCTTCGCGTCGCTCCAGTACAAGGGAGTCGCCCACCTGCCGGGCGACCAGCCGATCCCCGGGCTTCAGCTGCAGCGACTTGCGTAGCGCCGCGGGGATGACCACCCTTCCCTGGGCGCCAATCTGGATCTCATTGTTTTCTGTTGCCATGGTTCAAAGCCTGTGTCACACGAACAATAAGTGTGGCACAAGGTGGGATTGTTCTCCACTTTTTGTCTGAATGGTCCGGGTTGCCGGGGTTGGGAACTATTTGTGGAGCAGCTTCTTTTTCGCATGCGCCTCCAGCTCCTCCCAGCTGATGTCGGTGAGGGTGGCCTGCAGCCCTTTGCGGTGGACCAGGATCGCTGAGCGGGTGTGGGCGCGCAGCAGGCGCATCTCCTTGTTGGGGGTGACGAACAGCGGGTGGAGGCCGAATTCGCGCAGGGCGGAGACGATGCGCCCGGCCACCGCCTGGGAGCTTTTGGAGAAGGCCTCATCCAGCACGATGGTGCCGAACAGGGGCCGGCTGCTGCCCTCGGGGCAGAGGGCGTAGCTGAGTGAGGCGGTGAGGATGTAGCTGGCGATGATCTCCTTCTCGCCGCCGCTGCCGCCCTGGGAGCCGGTGCGGGTCTCGATGATGCGCCCGCCGTCACGCTCGATCACCGAGACGGCGAACTGCAGCCGGTAGCGCGGGTCGAGCAGGGCGCGGGCGCCGAGGGTGCGCTTGTTCTCGGCAGCGTCGCGCAGCAGGGCCACCAGCTCGGCCAGGGCGCGGTAGTGGCTCTCGCCGCCGTCGTCGGCCAGGGCGGCGGAGGCGAGCCGGCGCTGGGCGCTCTGCAGGGTGCGCAGGCTCTCGTGCACCACCCGGCGCGGTTGCAGCTGCAGGTAGCGGCCGGGCTGGAAGTCGACCCGGCGCAGGGTGGCGTTGAGGTCTTCGATGCGCTCCTCGATGATGCCCACCTCGTTGTCGATGCCGCTGAGCAACTGGGTGACCCCCTGATCGGAGGACTGGTTGAGGTAGTCGAGAAAGCGCGCCTGTTTTTCCGGCAGCGCCTCTTCGTTGAGTACGCGCAGCCGCTTCAGATAGTCGGGGATGTCCTGCAGCTCGCTGCCGCTCTCGGCCAGGGCGCCGGTGTCGGCCCGTTGCGCCGTCTCCATCTGCCGCACCAGCTTCTGCTCCAGCCGCTTGAGGCGGTTGCCTTCGGTCTCGATAGCGCTGCCCAGCCGTTGACCCTCCTCCCGTTCCAGGTTGTCGAGTTGGCGCAGCTGGGCGGCGTCGGGGGTGGGCAGCGCCTCGGCGGCGAGCTGCCGGTCGGCATCGCTCAGCCCCTCGCCGATGCGGGAGGAGGCGTTGTCATGCTGCTCGGCGGCGGTGTCGCGCCGCTCCAGCAGGCGGCTTCGTTTGTTCTCCTGCTCGCGGATCCGGTCGTGTAACGCCTTTAATGCCTCTTCGGCGGCTTCGTACTGTTGTCGGGCGCGGGCGGCGTCGGAGTTGGGGGCGGTGAGCCGTTCCAGCCGCTGTTGCAGGCTGGCCAGCTCCGCCTCGGCGCCGGGCAGGTCGATGGTCGGGTAGTCCAGCCCCGCGAGGCGCTCGAGCAGCGTCTGCTGCTCCGCCATCCGCTTGAGTGCGTCCCGGGTCTGGCGGTGGTCGGCTTCGGCGCGCTCCAGTTCCCGTTTGAGCTGTGCCAGTTCCCGCTCCAGCTCGGCGAGGCGGTCGCGGTTGTCGAAGCCGGTCATCCAGCCCTCGTTCAGCGGGCGCTGGTCCTGCTTTTCAAACAGCCCTATCTTGCCCGACATCAGCCCTTCGGCGGTCATGCCGTGGGGGGTGTCGCGCAGGGCGGTGGGGGAGTCGACGCAGTGGCGGTCGAGCCCGGCCAGCAGCCCCTTCAGCGCCTCGCGGTGGGGGTGGGGCTTGAAGTTGAGCTTGCGGCAGAAGCCGTCGTCGTGGAAGCGGGGCGCCTGCGCCGGTGCCTCCACCTCGAGCAGGCGCACGTGCAGGCGGTTGTCGCGGTGGTTGACCCAGGCCAGCGCCGCCCGCATCGCCTCCGGCGGCACCAGGATGCGCAGGCGGTGGCCGCCCAGAGCGCGTTCGACGGCGCCGCGCCAGCGGCTCTCCGCCGCCTGGACCTCGACCAGCTCGGCGAGGAAGGGCAGCTGCTCTTCGTCCAGGTCGAGCGCACGGGCCAGCTCGGCGCGAAAGTCCTGGTAGCGGCCGGGGAGGTTGGAGCCGGGGCGGGCGCGGATCTTGCCCAACTCGTCCTCCGCCTCGCTGCGGCGTCGGCGCTGCTCCACCAGTGCCGCGCCCGATTGCAGTTGCCGCTCCTCGAGTGTCTGCTGCTCCTGCGACAGTGCCTCCTGCCGTTCCGCCACCTGCCGCTGGTTGGCCTGCAGGGCCTCGGCGCTGAGGGTATCGTCCAGCGACAGGTTGGCGCAGAGCGTGGTGTACTGGGCGGCGGCATGCTTGCGCTGTTCGAGCTGCTGGCGCTGTTTGTCGATCAGCTCCTTGAGCTGTTCGATGCCGGCGCCGCCGGCCTGCAGGTAGAGCGTCTTGAGGGTGTCGGCCTCGCGGCGGCGCTGCCGCTCCTCCTGCGTCAGTTCGGCGATGCGGGCGTCGTGGCCGGCGATGGCCTGCTCCAGCCGGCTCACCTCCTCGCCCCAGAGGCGCCGGCCGTGCAGGGCGTAGTGGGTGGGCAGGATCCGTTGCAGCCGCTGCAGCCGCTCCAGCTCCTCACGGCATTGGCGGTGGTCGCGATCCAGCGGTTCGATAGGGGCGAGGGAGTGCTGCTGGCGCCGCGCCGTCTCCAGCTCGGCGTGGATGGCGGCCAGGTCGTCGAACTCGGCGGCCACCTCGGCGGCGCGGGCGAAGGCGGAGCGGTCGTCGAGCACTAGCTCGCGGAAGATCTCGTCGATGCTGTTGAGCTGTTTGAGACCGGCGGCGCGGTTGAGCAGGGTGAAAGCGTTTTCGCCCACCTCGAAGTGGCGGCGCAGCTGCGCCAGGAAGGCCTTCTTGCTGTCGTGGGCGCGCAGCGCCTCGCCCTCTTTGGCGTACTGCTTGAGCGCGCGGGCGCCGCCCTCCTCGAACAGGCCGAGCCAGTGGGCCAGGCTCTGGTCGTCGCGCCGGGCGAAGAGCCAGAGCCGCTTGAGATCGGAGGGGGCGTTGCTGGTGCCGTCGAGCCAGAGCAGGGCGCCGATGCTCAGCGCCTGTTCGCCCTCGCCGAAGCGTGCGTGGATGGCGCTGACGGTCTTGCCGGGGCGGGCGATGTGTTCGTTGTCGCCGCTCTCGTTGCCCGCGCCGGTGACGCCGCGGACGTAGGAGAGCAGGTCGCGGTCGCTCTCGTGGCCGCCGGTGGAGGCGAGGTTGTAGCGCGGCTGGGGCACCAGCAGGGTCATCAGCGCGTCGACCAGGGTGGTCTTGCCGCTGCCGGTGGGGCCAATGATGGCGCTGCCGCGCGGGTCGATCACGGCGCGGTGGAGGCCGCCGAAGGGGCCCCAGTTGAACACCTCCAGTTCCCGCAGCAGGGCGGGGCCGGCGGCGGTCTCGGGGAAGAGTTCGGCGGTATCGTTCATTCGCACTCGTCTCCTCCGCCGGCGGCCAGTGTGCGGAAGTGGTGCAGCAGGCTCTGCAGGCTCTCCGGATTGGCCAGGTGGGTGATGAGGGGGCGGATCTTCACCTTCTGTTCGCGCTCGTCCACCTCGGAGACGATGCCGTGACCGCGCAGCGCTTCGAGCAGGCTGCGCAGCCGCTTCTGCTCCTTCATCTCGCTGCCGCTGTCGCCGAGATAGACCTGCAGCTGCGGCAGTAGCTCCTCCAGCTCCACCACCGCATCGCCGGCGCCGGCCCCCGCCTCCTGCTCGTGGGCGATGTACTGTTGGCGCAGGATCGCCACCAGCAGCGACTGCTCCAGGGTGAGGCGCTGGCGGCGCACCAGCGGGTGGGACCACTGCTCGAGCTCGTCGCCGAAGAGCGCCTCGGTCACGGTGAGGAAAGCCAGCCCGCGTACATCGTCGATGCGCAGTAGCAGGTCGAGCGGCTCGAGGATGGCGGCGATGGCATCGCGGTGGGTTAGCGCGGTGCGGTAGAGGTTGGGTTTGCGCTCCGCCTCCAGCAGGCCGCTGCGCAGCAACTCCTGCACCGCGCCCTTGACCTCGCGCGCGGTGTAACCGCTGTCCGCCTCCGTCGGGGTGGTATCGGTCTGCCCCTCATTGGTGGTGTCCGGATCGTTCTGCTTCTCGGCAGCGCGTTTATCGAACAGGTTTTCCATGATTAAACCTCCCACTCAATATTTTCCAAGGCGGCGGCGGAAAGGGCCACCCGGGGGATGGTAAAGCGCAGGCGCTGGCCGTCGCTGTCCTCCAGCGTTACCTGCTCGCGGCTGTCGCCGATGGGCAGCTCCGCCTCGCGGGCCAGGCTGAGCCACAGCGCCAGGGTCTCCAGGTCGTGGCGCGGCGGCAGGGCCTCGCTCAGCTGGCCGACGGTCAGCGCCTCGCCGCGCTCGTCCAGCAGCTGGCGGGTCTCGTCGAGCAGCGCCTGGCGGTCGAGGTCGTCGAACGCCTGCCAGAACTCCTCGTCCACCTCGTCGAGATCCACATCCTGCTGGCGCAAATCGAGGGCCTCCTCCTCGTCGCCCTCCACCACCTTGAAGCGGAGCCGCTCCACCAGCGGCAGCGGGCCGGCGGCCACCCCCACCGGCGGCAGCGGGGCGGCGGCACGGCGGGTAGCGGCACGGGACCAGTCGATATGCAGGGCGCTTTCCAGAATTTGATTAAGCAGTTCGCCCACTCGGTGGTGCTCGGCGGCCAGGCCTGTCTTGAGAAAGCCCTTTACGTCCCGTTCGCTGCGGGCGCGGGCGCGGATGACGTTGCCCGATTCGCCCACCAGCCGGGCGATGAGCCAGCGCAGCTCCGACTGCTGCGGCCGGCTGAGCGCCGTGGCGGCGGCGGGGGTGCGCAGGATGTTGCGCAGCCGCTGTTTCATTTGTTCCAGCTCCACCTTCTGGTGCAGCTGCTCGTAGAAGCCGTGAAAGACCTTCCCCTCCGCCGTCTCCAGCAGGCTTGCGTGGCTGTCGAGGAGGTTGTCGACGATCTCGCCGCGGTGGTGACGTTCGCTGATGATGGCGTGGCGCAGGCACCGGTCCGCCTCGCGGTAGGAGTCCTCCACGCGGCGGAAGTCGGCGCGCAGGCTCTGGGCGAGGTTGAAGACCTCACGGATCCCCTCCTCGGCGGCGCTGCCGTCGAGCACCTCGAAGTGGCCCGCCTCGACCTCCTCCAGCTCTTGCTGCAACGCAGCGATCTTGCGCCGCAGATGGGCGGCGCGGCTCTCACGTTCGGGGTTGAGGCGGCTCTCCAGATTCTCGATCTCGCGCTGCACCGTCGCCAGGCGCGAGGCGGTGGAGGTCATGGCCCGCTCGCCCAGCCCCTCGATAAAGCGCATCACCTGCTGCAGCGCATCGGTGGCGCTGAGCCGTCCCTCACGCTCCACCACCAGCCCGCGCTTGATCCAACCGCGCAGCTCGCGCCGCGCCATGGCGGCGTAGTCGTCGCCCTCCACCGCCAGATCCGCATCCCCGCCGTGGCGCGCTAACAAACCGGCCAACCGCTGCAGCGCCTCCTCCATCTCGATGCTGCCGTGGCCCACCTCGAACAGCGGCTTGAGGCAGCTGAGCAGCAGCGGCGCCCGCGGCGAGGCGAGCAGCAGCCACGCCGGATGCTGGCGCCGGGCGTTGAGATAGCTCTGGCTGAGGGCGCGGCTGTCGTCGTCCAAGGTTCCTGTCGTCCCGCTGCGGTGGATGGGGCGGCTGCGCCGCCGGGTCATTGTGTCGCAGTCTAATGCCTATGAGCAGTCGGTTCCACGTTACCCTATGTCGTTGATAGACTGTACGGAGCCATAAAACAACAGAGGAGGTTTGGCATGCAGGAAGGGACTCTTGAGGCGCTCAAGGCGCACTTTGGTTACGACGCGTTCCGCCCCGGTCAGGAGGCGGTGATTGCTCATCTGCTCGACGGTCGCTCGGCGGCGGCGGTCTTTCCCACCGGCGGCGGCAAGTCGATCTGTTATCAGCTCCCGGCGTTGCTGTTGCCGGGGGTGACGCTGGTGGTCTCGCCGTTGATCGCGCTGATGAAGGATCAGATCGACGCCCTGACCCGGCGCGGTATCGCCGCGGCGCGTCTCGACTCCAGCCTCGATGCCGACGCCTACCGCCAGGTGATGGAGCGGTTGCGCGACGGTTCGTTGCGGCTGCTCTACGTCGCCCCGGAGCGGTTCAATAACGAGCGCTTTCGTGCCGCCATCGCCCGGGTGCCGGTGTCGCTGTTCGCCGTGGATGAGGCGCACTGCATCTCCGAGTGGGGCCACAACTTCAGAGGGGAAGGGGTCAAGGGGAAGGGGTCAAGTCTAGTAACATAAAGTAATTGATCCTATACTTTATCTCATGGCCAGACCTCTACGCATCGAATATCCAGGCGCCTGGTATCACGTGATGAACCGGGGCGCTGGAAGACAGCAGATCTTCAAAAATGATGATCATTACCGGCACTTCCTTAGCCTGCTTGCTGAGACGAAGGAGCGTTTTGGCGCCGAATGGCACGCCTATTGTTTGATGGGTAACCACTACCATCTCCTGGTCCGCACACCGGAGGGCAACCTCCAGCGCATCATGCGACACATCAACGGCCTGTATACCCAATATTTCAATCGCTCGACTCGCCGGGACGGCCCGCTGTTCCGCGGACGCTACAAGGCGATCTTGGTCGATGCGGACGCCTATTGGCTACAACTGTCGCGTTACATCCATCGCAACCCGCTGGAAGCGGGTCTGATCGATAGTCTGGAACGGTACCACTGGTCGAGCTATCCGGACTATATCGGTAAACGTCGCCCGCCAGCGTGGCTCACGACCGACTATGTTTTGAATGCCATCGGAAAGCGTAGTCGTCATGCGCGGTACAAGGCCTATGTCGCCGGGGGTAGCGATGCGGCGCTGGGGGAATATTACCGGCAGGCGCGCATGGAGCCGATACTGGGTGACGACGCGTTCAAGCAACGTGTGCTGGCCGGCAGGGCGCATTCTATCGACGTGCCAGAACTGGCCCGGGTGCAGCCAAGGCCCGGTGTGGCGGCAATCGTTTCAGCGGTGGTCAGCCACTATGGCCTTTCTGAAGAGGAGATCTGGCGGTCCAGGCGCGGAAAGGCGGTGCAAACGCCTGCACGCTCGGTGGCCATGTATCTGTGCCAGCAGGCAGGGGGAATGCGTCTAAGCGACATTGCCAAGGTATTTGGCCTGTCAGGTTACGCTGGCGCTGGTTCGACGATACGGTCGATCAAGCAACGGTTACGGGGTGACAAGGGGTTGGAGAGAGATATTAACTCTATAATGCTAGATTTGACCCCTTGATGCATTCTCGATGAGAAAATCGCTATAGGGATGATGACGATGAGAGAGTTAAGGAAATATGCAGGGTGAGTAGTCGCATGATTCTTCGGCTCGTCAATGCGCTGCAGTGGTCGCTGTTGCTGCTGTCGATGCTGCTGGCTTCACTGTATCTCTCGTGGCAGGGGCTGGCGCAGGTGGATTATGGCTACTCTGCCTGGTACGACCTGCTGGATATCGAGGCCACCATCGAGTCGGAGGCCCCGCGCAACCGGTTTCGGACGCAGTTCGAGCTTACCGACAGGGCGGAGCGGGAGCGCCTGTTCAGCGGTATTGTCGATGCGATTAACCATGGTGGTGAAGGGCTCTCCGCGCTCGTTTACCACACACCCGACGGTATGGGGCTGGGACCGCTGCTGACCCGTGCCGAAGTGGTGCACTTACAGGATGTCGCTCACCTGGTTGGCCGCTTCCGGACGGCTGCCTGGATTGCGTTGGGGCTGGCAGTAGCACTGTCGCTGATGGCTGTCTGGCGGCGTATGTCACCTCCATCGGCGGGGCGGCTAGCCCTCGGTTCTGTCATAGGCTTGGGGGGCGCGGTACTGCTGCTGGCGGCAGCCGGTCCGGTGCGGGTTTTTTATGCCCTGCACGAGATGGTCTTTCCGCCGGATCACCAGTGGTTCTTCTATTATGATGAGTCGCTGATGTCGATGATGATGCAGGCGCCCAACCTGTTCGGCCCGATCGCAGTGCTCTGGCTGGTCTGTGCGCTGGCGCTGCTGGCGACAGTGTGGTCGGCGCTGGCCTGGGTGCTGCGCCGTCGATAAAGCGCAGGCGGCGCATGAGCCGCTACAGCAGGCACAGAGAAACCGCGCTGTCTCTGTGTTAGCTTGCCGCTGTGTGTCGTGCAAAGTTAAAGGGTCAAAGAGTTAAGGGGTAAAATCTAGCATCATGCATATAATAAAATAGGGTTTAATTACTATATGTCGCTAGACTTGACCCCATTATTTATTCGCGTTGACAGAATAACCCTTTCACTTGGCAACGCGTTTCACCCTGACCCGATTGTTGGTATCACGGCTCTGGCGGATCAGCGTGTCGCTGGCCACGCTGCTGTCCGTTTTGGCCAGCCTGTCGTAAAGCACCACGTTGACCGTGGCGGCAAGATTCATGCAGCCCACCGTCGGCACATAGACCACCGCATGGGCCCGGTCGATCAGTTCCTGGTGGAGCGTACCGTCCTCAGGGCCGAAGATATAGAACGCCTGGTCCGGGTGCACGAACGCAGGCAATGGCGTTGCCCCTTCCACCAGCTCAACACAAACAACCTTCATCGTTTTATTGACGGCATCCAGCAGCGAGTCGACACCGTTCAACGGGATCCTCTGGCGGACACTTTTTGTGTCGGTATTGAAACGTGCAGCGAGCGGATAGCGTTTACCGGTATAAAATACCGTATCCACCCGGTAGCAGCCGGCGGCACGCATTACCGCACCGACGTTCTCCGGACTCTTGGGGTTGCTAAGACCGATGCATACTGCGGATGCTTTCATATTACCGACCTGGTTGGTTTCGCCCCGTCGCGATGATGGGGGCGTGACATAACATAACAGAAACCTTGCCATACCCCGGAGGGGGCGTCTATTTGCGGGAGTAGAGATGTCGCTTCAGTGTGAAACTCTGAGTGGGAAGATGTGTTCTGTAGCGTGTGCCCTGAGTGCCAGAATCCTCTCCTCGCTCTTCCCTTCGGTGAACCATTTGTAGATGAAAACCGGGTTCTCCTGACCGATACGGTGGACGCGGTCAGTGGCAGGCGTTCGACCTGTACACTGAAGGCGGGTCTGACTTGAGATAGGTAAAGAGGACGCTGCGCGTTTCCCGGTCATCCACAGTGAGGGCGATCGTCGCCGGCATATCCGCCACTACGGCGCACGCACCCGCCAGAATACGGGAAACCGTGGTTTGCCGTGACGGGTCCAGCCGTGGTGCTTGAAGGTGATGGTGGCGCCGATAGGTGGCGGATTTTGTCGTTCGGCATCGCTTAGCCCCGAGCCGGCGGCGAAGCGGGTGCCGTCGGCCAACTCCAGCTGGAGTGAACCGACCATCCCCGTATATTTGCCCTTGCCGGGGTTGTAGCCCACTACCACCGCCTCACTATCATCAAAGCGCTTGACCTTGCGTAGGTGCGGGCTGCGGCCGGCCTGGTAGGGTGAGGCGGCGGCGCGCAGCATTACCCCCTCGCCGCTCCTCGCCTCTATCCCGTCGAGAAACTGCTGCAGGTGCCCTTCGCCCCGGCAACGGATCTGTTTTACCGTGCGGATCGTCTCTGCCGGGTTCTCGCTGAGCCACTGCTCCACCATCGCCAGGCGCGCCTCGAACGTGCCATCCATCGCCGGGGCATCGAAAACCAGGTAGCGGATATCGGCCCACCCCTCGCCTGGCTGCCGATCCCGTACCGTGGCGAGGGTGTGGGCGAAGCGGTCGCGTCCAGCCCACAACTCGCCGTCGAGGGGGAAGGGGGGCAGGGCGTGCTGCAGGCTCTGCGGCAGGACGATGGGCCCGCCGCCGCGGCTGACCATCTGTTTGCCGTCCCAGTAGCCGCGCACCCCGTCATACTTCTCGCTCATCCACCAGCCGGCGGGGTTGTCGCTGCGATCCCAGACGGTAGCGAGCATCAGTTGCGGAGGCTCGGCATGAAGAGGAGCGATAGTAAACAGGCCGAGCAGGAGAAGAGTGAGGGATAACGGGTGAAGGGGGGAAAAGGTCATCGTTCGCAAACTCCTTTTGCTTTGAGGTGAATAAGGGTGACGCGGGGCGGTGCCTGGGTCAAGCGGCGTGGGGCAACGGCGATCGCCGATGGGGCGCTGCATTGCTATACTGCGACACTCTTTTTCTTGCGACAGAGACGCTGAACCGATGAGCCGCAACGCCCGCCACCATGACGCCCCAACCAGGCCGCGCCTGCGGCTGCTGTTCGGCCATGCCATCGCCATCGGCCCGGGAAAGGCGCAACTGCTCGAACATATCGCCGAGGGCGGCTCCATCTCTGCCGCTGCCCGGCAGATGGGCATGAGCTATCGTCGCGCCTGGCTGCTGGTGGATACCATGAACCACTGTTTCCGCTCCCCCCTGGTGGAGACCGCAGCGGGTGGAAAGGGTGGTGGTGGTGCTGTGGTCACCCCACTCGGGTTACAGGTGCTGGAGCACTACCGGCGGATGCAGCAGCTGGCCGAGGCGGCCGTGGCCGATGAACTGGCGGCACTGGAGCGACTGATCGCACCCGCACCTCCCCTCGAACCACACTGACAGGAGGTACCTCCGGCGAGGCATTGACGCCTTGGGGGGCGCAGTATAGCCTTTCGCTATATTTATCTGAATATAGCGATAAAGTGCCTGTGAAGGGGATACGCCTTAGATGCACAATTTGAGAAGAGTCTGTTACCGGGTAGCCACCCTCTGCTTGGGTGCTCTGCTATTGGTGGTTACTCCGGCCGTAGCGGAACCGCTGCGTGTTGCCGCTGCCTCCGATCTGCGCTACGCACTGGATGAGATAATCGAGGTCTATCGTCAGACGCAGCCCGGTGCCGATATCGAGGTGATCTACGGCTCCTCCGGCAAGATGACCACGCAGATCATCAACGGCGCCCCCTACGATATGTTCTTTTCCGCCGACATCGCCTACCCGCAGAAGCTCAAGCGGCACGGGTTGACGGCGACCGAACCGACTGTCTACGCCATCGGTCGCATCGTGATCTGGAGCAACAGCATCGACGCCTCGCGTCTCACGCTTGAGGATCTGGGTTCCGATACCGTCCGACGGATCGCCATCGCCCAGCCGGCCCATGCCCCCTACGGTCGGCGTGCCAGGGAGGCGCTGCAATCGGCGGGCGTCTGGGAGGCGGTCCAGGAGAAGCTGGTCTTTGGCGAGAATATCGCCCATACCGCGCAGATGACCCGCTCCGGCGCGGCCCAGGTCGGCATTATCGCCCTCTCACTGGCCAAATTCCCCGATCTGGCCAGCCACGCTTATCACCTTATCGACCAGGACCGGCACAAACCGTTGACCCAGGGGTATATCGTCACCCGGCGTGGTGGTGAGAAGCCCGGGGTGATGGCCTTCGCCGACTTTATGACCACCGCCGAGGCGCACCGGATCATGGAGCGTTACGGCTTTGTATTGCCGGGCCGTGACAAGTAGCCGGCCATAATAGGGGAAAACGATGTCAGCACTGGGACCGGCGGAGTGGCAGGCGATCGAGGTCACCTTCAGGCTCTGCCTCTACACCACCCTCATCCTGCTCACCCTGGCCACGCCGCTGGCCTGGTGGCTGGCGCAGGGGCGCTCGACCGCCCGCGTGGTGGTTCAGGCCATCGTCGCCCTGCCGCTGGTGCTGCCGCCGACCGTGCTGGGTTTCTATCTGCTGGTGGCACTGGGGCCGCGCGGGGTGGTGGGCGGTACGCTGGAGAGCATGGGGCTGCACCACCTGGCCTTCTCGTTCGAGGGGATCCTGTTCGCCTCGGTGCTCTATTCGATGCCCTTTGCGGTGCAGCCGCTCAGCGAGGCCTTCGCCAGCCTGGGGCGCCGTCCGGTGGAGGTGGCCAGCAGCCTCGGTGCCGGTGCGCTGGATCGCTTCCGCAGCGTGATCTTTCCGCTAACTCGCGGCGGTTTCGTGGTAGCGGCGACCCTCACCTTTGCCCACACGCTGGGCGAGTTTGGTGTGATCCTGATGCTCGGCGGCAGTATTCCCGGTGAGACCAAGGTGCTGTCGGTGCTGATCTATGATCATGCCGAGGCGATGAACTACGAGGCTGCCCACAGCCTCTCGTTAATGCTGCTGCTGTTCGCCTTCGTCACCCTGTTCGTGGTCTACAGCATCAATCGTCGCTTCCAGGTGGCCAGGGTATGACGCTACAGCTCCAGGCCCGCCTGTGCCACGGCGATGAGTTCGAGCTCCGGATCGATACGGCGCTGCCGCTCGACGGCGTCACCGCGCTGTTCGGCCGCTCCGGTTGCGGCAAGACCACCCTGCTGCGCATCATCGCCGGGCTGGAGCGGGTGCCGGGCGCCACGGTGCGCTTTGGCGAGGAGGTGTGGCAGGCGGGACGTCGCTTCGTCCCGCTCCACAGGCGGCGCATCGGCCTGGTGTTTCAGGAGCACAGCCTGCTGCCCCACCTCTCGGCGCGGGAGAACCTGCTCTATGGCTACCGGCGCACTCCAGAGTCGCTGCGTCGCCTGCACCCCCCGGAGGTGACGGCGATGCTCGGCATCGATGGCCTGCTCGACCGGCGCATCGATCAGCTCTCGGGCGGAGAGCGCCAGCGGATCTCGCTGGGTCGCGCCCTGTTGATCACGCCGCAACTGTTGCTGCTCGATGAGCCGCTCTCCGCGCTCGACACCCAGAGCAAACGGGAGATCATGCCGTTTCTCTCGCGCATGGCGGAGGAGTCCCAGGTGCCGATCATCCTGGTCAGCCACGCCCCCGAGGAGGTGGAACGTCTGGCCGACAGGGTGGCCTTCATGCAGGCCGGTCGCATCGAGCGCATCGACTCCCTGCACGAGGCGCTGGCCCGCTCCGACTCGCCGCTGTTTGCCGACGAGGGCGCTGTCTCGGTACTGGAGGGGCGCGTGGGTGAGGCCGGGGAGGATGGTCTGCGACCGTTCGGACCGCCCGAGGCGCGGTTGTGGCTATCCGGTGCAGAACAGAGGGCGGGCGATCGGACTACGCGCTTGCGTATCCTGGCGCGCGACGTCAGCCTGGCCCTCGACGACCCGCAGCGCATCAGCATCCAGAACCACCTGCCGGTCACCATCGAACGCATCGACCCTCCCCGCCACAACCGCATCGTGGTGGCCTGTCATACCGCCGACGGACAGTTACTGCTGGCCGAGGTGACCCCGCGTGCGGTCAGGCTGCTTGGTCTGGCGGTGGGGCAGCGGCTCTACGCCCTGATCAAATCGGTGGCGCTACTGGAGTGATGCCGGTTGTGCGGCAGATCTCTCCTAAATTTTGTGGAGTGTCCATGACAGGTTTCGACTGGCTCTTTCCTCACCAGCCGCGCAACTTTGCCGGCCAGCGCTGGCTCAATATCGTCCTGCGTGCGCTGCATCTGGTGGGTGTGGCCGGGATCGGCGGCAGTTTTCTCTTCGCGTTGGATGAGGTGCTGTGGCGGCCCTACTGGTATCTCACCCTCGGCAGCGGTATCGCCCTGTCGCTGCTCTACCTCTGGTCCGATGGGCGCTGGCTGTTTCAGCTGAAGGGGGTGGTGATCCTGTTCAAGCTGCTGTTGCTCGCGCTGGCCGTTGTCATCCCTGTGCTGCGTGCCGAGCTGTTTCTGCTGGTGGTGCTACTCTCCGCGCTGATCGCCCACGCCCCGGGACGGGTGCGCGGCTTCTCCCTTCGCTAGAGCTGCCTATTCCATGGTTGGATAGTCGGTGTAGCCCTTCTTCCCCGGTGTATAGAAGGTATCGTAGTCGGGCGGGTTGAGTGCGACGCCCTTCTGCCAGCGGGCCGGCAGGTCGGGGTTGGCGAGGAAGTCGCGGCCGACGGCGACCAGCTCGCCGCGGCCGACGTCGATATCGGTCTGGGCGCGCTGCGCGTCGTAGCCGCCGGAGAGGATCACCGCACCGGCGAAGCGTTCGCGCATGCGTTGCTTGATCGCCTCCGGTACCTCCGGCGCGCCCATCGCCGAGTGGTCGACGATGTGCAGGTAGAGCAGGCCCAGCTCGCCGAGCTGTTGGGCCAGCCAGCTATAGTCCTCATCCATCCCCTCGTAGTGGGGCATGTCGTTGAATACGCCGTAGGGGGAGAGGCGTATGCCGACACGATCGGCGCCGATGGTGGCGACGCTCTCGCCGGCGATCTCGAGCACCAGGCGGGCACGGTTCTCGATGGGGCCGCCGTAGTCATCCTGCCGCCGGTTGGAGGTGGGGCGGAGGAACTGCTCCAGCAGGTAGCCGTTGGCGGCGTGCAGCTCCACGCCGTCGAAGCCCGCCTCGATCGCGTTCTTCGCCGCATTGACGAACTCCTCGCGGGCGGTGCGGATATCCTCGGCACTCATCGCCCTTGGTGTCGGGTGGGGCTGCAGCCCCTCGGCATCGGTGTAGATCTCCCCCTCGGCGGCGATGGCCGAGGGGGCGAGTACCTCGGCACCGGGCGGCAGGTTGAGCGGGTGGGCGATGCGGCCGCAGTGCATCAGCTGGGCGAAGATCTTCGCCCCGCCGGCGTGGGCCGCCCCGGTGATCGCTTGCCACCCCGCCACCTGCCCCGCTGAGAAGAGCCCTGGGATGCGCGGGTAGCCGAGGCCGTTGGGGGAGGGGGAGGTGCCCTCGGTGATGATCAGCCCGGCGCTCGAACGTTGGCCATAGTACTCGGCCATCAGCGCGTTGGGGGTGTTGTCGGTGGCACGGTTGCGGGTCATCGGTGCCATGACGATGCGGTTTTGCAGCTGCAGTGAACCGAGGGTGACGGGGGCGAAGATGTCGCGCTCTGTGCCGCTCATTGCTCTGCTCCTCTCATTCGGGTGTATTACAGGGGCAGAGTATAGTCGAGGCGCCTTGTTGCTGCCGGTGGCGGCGATCGACACCGCCACCACCGACTATCTGCTTTGGTTTCCCCGGTGCCTCACGCTGCCGGTTTGACCGCTTCGATGGTGGCGGAGACGACGTACTCCTCCACCCCGTGCCCCGGCGCCCAGTCGCGGATGAATTCGCGGGAGTCGTCCTTGGGGGCGATACGCACGTCGGTGAAGCCCGCCTCGGCGATCATCCGTTCGAGATCCTCGATCAGCGAGGCGTTGCCCATGCAGCCTGCGATGAGCGCGGCGTCGGTACGCATCGCCTCCGGCAGCTCTACGGTGGCGACCACATCACTGATCGCCAGCCGACCGCCCGGCTTGAGCACGCGGAACGCCTCGCGGAAGACCTGCGGCTTGTCCGGCGAGAGGTTGATCACACAGTTGGAGATGATCACATCGGCGCTGGCGTCGGCCAGCGGCAGATACTCGATCTCGCCGAGGCGGAATTCCACATTATGATAGTTTCCCTTCCCGGCGTTGGCCCGCGCCTTGGAGAGCATCGCCGGGGTCATGTCGACGCCGATCACCCGGCCTCTCTCCCCCACCTGGGCGGCGGCGAGGAAGCAGTCGAAACCGCCGCCGGCGCCCAGGTCCACCACCACCTCTCCCGGCTGCAGCGCGGCGATCGCCTGCGGATTGCCGCAGCCGAGGCCCATGTCGGCACCGCCCGGCACCTGAAGGAGATCCTGCTCGCTGTAGCCGAGGCGGGTGGAGATCAGGGTGTTGATGGCCGCATCGTCGCCGGTGCCGCAGCAACTGGATACCTCGCCGCAGCAGCTGCCGGCGTTGTTCGCCTCGGCCACCTGGGAGTAGGCATCACGTACCTGATTGCGGTGGCTGTCATGGTGGGTATGCTTGTCTGTATCACTCACGGTTTACACTCCGGTTGGTGTTCAGGGGGAGAAAAGAGTTGTGCCAGCGCGGTGACCGCATCGGGTTCGATCCGGCAGAAGACCCGTTTGCCACGCCGCTCCATGCCAATGAGGCCGCACTGGTGCAGTTCCTTGAGGTGGTGCGAGAGGGTGGAGGGGGCGATACGCAACCCCTCAGCCAATTCACTTACGCTCAGTTCGCCCTGCACCGGACAGACGGTACCCGGGCTGCAACAGGCCAGCATGCGCCGGAACAGCGCCAGGCGGTGCGGATTGCTCAGGGCCTTGAACATGGCCGGCAAAGAGTCACTGATAGTTCGATAATTCGACATGTTTCGAATTATAGTTGTAAAGCGGCCCATTGGCAACCCGGGATCGGGCACGGCGCGAGCCGTGCCGGCCTAAACTGTTCAGGTTGCTGTTTTGCGCTACTCACCGGTATACGTTCACCGGCCGGCACTCGTCCGGCTTGTCGAGGCTATTGGAGAGCGCCGGAACGCACCCGTTCCCGATTTGGCTGACGCAACGTGAAACTTGGCAACGGATGCGATAAATTACGACCCTTGCTCATAGGTTAGTCTTTAAGCGGATTAGCTCCCTCTCTCTCCGGGAGAGGGGACCCTTCGTTTATCGACTTGAACCTTAAGAACTAACCTATGAGTAAATCCCAGGTTGTGGTCTCTGTGCGACCGGAGCGAGTAGACCATCAAGTCAATCAAATGGAGTCGTCCATGGATATCGACACGATCGCCACCACCCGTTATGCAACCAAGGCCTACGACCCGCACCGGCGTATTGGTGCGGCGCAGCTGAAGCAACTGAAAACACTGTTGCGCTACGCGCCCTCCTCGGTCAACTCCCAGCCCTGGCACTTCGTGATCGCCGCCAGCGACGAGGCCAGGAAGAAGATCGCCACAGCCACCACCGGCCCCTACAGCGGCAACGAGGCGAAGGTGTTGAACGCCTCCCATGTGGTGGTCCTGTGCCGACGTGCCGAGCTGGACGATGCTCATCTGCAGCGGGTACTGGCGCAGGAAGAGGCGGACGGACGGTTTCCGGGCCCGGAGGCCAGGGCGGCGCAGATAAAGGGCCGTGGCTTCTATGTTGATCTGCACCGCAACACGCTGCATGACACGCAGGAGTGGATGGAAAAACAGGTCTATCTCGCCCTCGGCACGTTGTTACTCGGTGCTGCCACACTGGCGATCGACGCCACGCCCATCGAGGGATTCGACCGGGAAACCGTGGACAAGGCGCTTGCCCTGAACGAGCGGGAGCTGCGGTCGGTTGTGCTGGTGGCCCTCGGCTATCGCAGTGATAAGGATCTCAACGCGGAGCTGCCCAAGTCGCGCCTGTTGGAAGATGAGGTTTTTACCTTTTTATAGCAGCAATAGATAGTGAACCTGCTTGGGTATATCATTACAAGCAGCCACTGTTATTACCAGACAACTACCCCCAAGACGACAGCATGCACTACAAAACAGACGACGTTCGCATCAGCGGCATTCAGGAGGTCAGCCCCCCGGCAGACCTGCATGCCGAGCTTCCCATCGACGACATTGCATCGGAGACGGTATTTCACCACCGCACGACGATTCACCAGATCCTGCACGGCGAGGACGACCGTCTGGTGGTTATCGTCGGTCCCTGTTCGATCCATGACGTCGACGCCGCGCGGGAGTATGCCAAACGTCTCAAGCTGCTGATCGACGAGCTGGAGGGGGAGCTCTGCATCGTCATGCGGGTCTACTTCGAGAAGCCGCGCACCACCGTCGGCTGGAAGGGACTGATCAACGACCCCGATATGGACGAGAGCTTCCATATCAACAAGGGGCTGCGCCTCGCCCGCAGTCTACTGCTGGACCTGAACAAGGAGGGCGTACCGGCCGCCACCGAGTACCTCGACCTCATTAGCCCGCAGTATATCGCCGACCTCATCAGCTGGGGGGCCATCGGCGCCCGCACCACAGAGAGTCAGGGCCACCGTGAACTGGCCTCCGGCCTCTCCTGCCCCATCGGCTTCAAAAACAGCACCGACGGCGGTTTCAAGATCGCCATCGACGCGGTGCACGCCGCCTCGCGCCCGCACGTCTTCATGTCGCTGACCAAGAATGGCCACTCGGCCATCTTCTCCACCACCGGCAACGACGACTGCCACATCATCCTGCGCGGCGGCAGAGAGCCCAATTACGACAAAAAGAGCGTACAGCGTGCCGCAGAGCAGCTGGAAAAGAGCGGTCTGCGCCCCAATCTCATGATCGACTGCTCCCACGCCAACAGCAACAAGGAGTATCTGCGCCAGGTCGATGTCTGCCGTGACGTCGCCGGCCAGATCCAGGCCGGCGAGCAGCGCATCATGGGCGTGATGCTGGAGAGCCACCTGGTGGAAGGCCGCCAGGACGTCGATCCCGACAAGGAGCTCACCTACGGCCAGAGCGTCACCGACGCCTGTATTAACTGGGAGACCACCGAAGGCCTGCTGCGGGAGCTGGCCGAAGCGGTAAAAGTGCGCCGCAAAAAGAGTTAAAGCGCATCATCTCTCTTGTTCCTGAATCTTTTGTGCGAGGAAACCACATGTCAACACCATCACAAGCGTTCACCCGCGCCATTGAGCTGATTGATGCGGCCAATGCCGAAGACCCCAATAGCGAGACCGTGGACGGTAAGGCCTGGCCCAAAGAGCTGCTCTACTCCCATCGCATGTCCGATATCCTGCACCGCTATACCCCGGAGGCCGATGAGGCGCAGCAACTGGCGATACGCGCACAACACATCCAGCGCTGGAAATCGCCGCGCAGTGACTACCCCATGAACCGTAGCGGCTATCATCAGTGGCGCACGCAGCTCTACAAGTTCCACGCAGAGACCGCCGCCAGCTTGCTGGTGCAGGCCGGCTGCAGCGAGGATGTTATTGAACGGGTCATGCAGGCGGTGGGCAAGCGGGCGCTCAAGCGCAATCCTGACACCCAGCTGCTGGAGGATGTGGCGGCACTGAACTTTATCGAACACTACATGCTCGATTTCGCTGCCAGGCATCCGGAGTATGATGAGGCCAAATGGATCGACATCATCCGCAAGACCTGGAGGAAGATGTCAGAGCACGCCCAGCAGTTTGCGCTGACTGGCGGCATCACACTGCCGGAACCGCTGATACCCCTTATTCAGAAGGCGGTGGCGGAATAGTCCCCACCCCCCATTCGCCAAGCAGAAATCTCCTCGCGTTATAGCCGCTGAATAACGGCACAACCTACGCCCTGCCGGTTTCCGATAATTCCAGTGCCACCTTTGGTGGCATGGCATACCGGAAATTCTTTGCGCCTTGGCGCCTCTGCGGTTAGCTTTGAGGGGTGAGCAACCACGTTCGTTGTTTAAACAGCTTTCTGGAGTCTTATCTTGGAAGAGCATGGCATCCCTTACCTGCGCGAGATCGTACTGTTTCTGATCGCCTCCGGCATTATCGTGCCGATTCTGCATCGCTTGCGCGTCAGCCCGGTGCTGGGTTACCTGATCATCGGCGGGATTATCGGCCCGTTTGGGCTGGGGATGTTTGTTGAAGATATCGGCTGGCTCTCCTATGCGGTGATCAGCGACCTCAAAGGGGTGTCGGCACTGGCCGAGTTGGGGGTGATCTTCCTGCTGTTCATGATCGGTCTGGATCTCTCCCTGGATCGATTGTGGGCGATGCGTCGTTGGGTATTCGGTTTGGGTAGTCTTCAGATCCTCATTACCGGCACGATTATCGGCGCGATTGCCTGGGGCTTTGGTAACACTCCGGCGGCATCGATCGTATTGGGTTCCTGTCTGGCGCTCTCATCAACGGCCATTGTTATGCAGCTGTTGATCGAGCGTCGTCAGCTGGCCTCGCCAATGGGCCGTTCCAGCTTCTCCATCCTGTTGATGCAGGACCTGGCGGTGGTGCCCATCCTGTTCATGGTCGGGGTGCTGGGCAGCAAGGCACAAGATGGCGTCGGCATGGCCCTTTTGTTATCGCTCGGTAAGGCCGTGCTGGTCATTGTAGGCATCTATGTACTGGGCAGACTGGTGATCCGACCACTGTTTCACATGGTGGCCCGTACTCGTAGTGTCGAGATGTTCATGGCGGCGACCTTGCTGATGGTGATCGGCGCCTCGGCGGTCACCGGCATGGCCGGGCTGTCGATGGCGCTGGGGGCCTTCCTGGCGGGTTTGCTGCTGGCCGAGACCGAATTTCGCCATGAGATCGAGGTGGACATTGAGCCGTTCAAGGGCTTGTTACTCGGACTCTTTTTCATGTCGGTGGGGATGGGGATCGATTACCGGGTGGTGGGCGAGCAGACGTTCTGGATCATCGCCTCGGTCGTTGGTCTGTTCACACTGAAGACGGCGATCACCGCCAGCCTCTGCCTGGTGTTTGGCCTGCCCCGCCACACCTCACTGGAGACCGGCCTGCTGCTGGGGCAGGGAGGGGAGTTTGCCTTTGTCGTGGTGGGTCTGGCGATGACGCTCGGCCTGATCCCGGGTGAGGTCGGCCAATTTATGTTGATCGTGACGGGGATCTCGATGGTGATTACCCCGCTGGTCGCCAGTGCCTCCAGCCATCTGATCAAACGGCTGGAGCCGAGCAGCACAACAGCTTCCCATGAGGGAAACATCGAACAAATCGGCGGTATGGAGGGCCACGTGGTGGTGGCCGGTTTTGGCCGCGTGGGTCGCATTCTGGGGCGCACGCTGGATGCCGATGCGATTCCCTATGTAGCGATCGACACCGACCCAAACAGCGTGGCTGCAGTACGTGAGCAGGGCATGCCGGTCTATTACGGTGATGCCTCGCGCCTGGAGATGCTGCGCCGCGCCCATCTGGACAAAGCCAGCGCCCTGGTGGTGACGATGGATAACGCCTCAGCGGCCGAGCATGTGGTCAAGGTGGTGCATGCCGAGTGGCCGCACTTGGCGATCGTCGCCCGCGCCCGTGATGCGGAACATGCCAGCCGTCTGCTGGATTGTGGCGCAGCGGAGGTCATCATGGAGACAATCGAGGCCAGCCTGCAGCTATCCGGTCGCATCCTGCAGCTGGTAGGCACCCCGGAGGAGGTCTCACACCGGCGCATCGATGCCCAGCGCGAGCAGGAACTGGCGGCGGTACGGCGCTAGTGGGCCATGATGCCGAACTTGTACAGCTTTGACTCCTTAAATTCACGGCGTTCTATTTCGGTTCGAGCTCCTCAATTAGCCGGTTTTTCTCTCCGGGGGACAACTTCCCATAGCCACGTATCAACCGGGCAAGCTGCTCATCCTCACAATAGAAAAAGAGATTCTTAGTAAGTTGCCCCGGTGATACTAAGGAATCCTTAGCTCCTTTTACGCTGAATCCATCCGCCATCGCCCATGCCCGTCAATGATGTAACAAGGAGGGGTGCCTATCTTATTGTTTTAAATGGGTTTACGGTTTTTATCGTTATTGACTCTGCACCATAGTGCAGCGTTTATACTCCAAAAGGATGGGCATATGGTCGGCAACGGTGTGAGCAATGGGCAGCAATAACAATAAAAGAGGGATGCTTACGATTGGGCGGCTGGCCAGAGCCGCCGGGGTTGGTGTTGCAACGGTGCGGTACTACCAGCGGCGCGGGCTCCTGCGAGAGCCCAGGAAGCCCTCTACAGGGCGATTCAGATCTTATAGTGAGCGGGATCTGGAGCAACTACTGCTCATTAAATACACAAAGGACCTGGGTTTTACGCTTGGTGAGATTGCACGATTGATGAGGAGTGTCGAGGCGGAGGACTTCGATGCGGTTCGGAAGCTTGCCCAGGACAAGTTGGATGCAGTGACAACGCAGATTCGAACGCTCAATAACCGGAAAGGGGCTCTGAAAACCATATTGAAGGAGTGCCCCTCGTATTGTCATGATAATTGCCCGCTTTATAAGCGATTCAAAAAAAGTTTGGACAATGACACTAACTAATACAACTAATTTCCTCGCAACGAAATCGGTGATTGTATTGGCGTTGAGGGATCTGTGATTTGCGAGAGAGCCGGTTATGCAGTTTCGTATTAAACGTTATTTTTTGTTGTCAAGTTTGTCTGCAGTGCTGCTCGTGCTGGTTTTGTCGGTTGTCTGGTATGCGTATTTCACCAAGCAGTTGTTGCTCAATCAGGAAACGCGTGCCAATGCATATATGACCCAGGTGCTGGGCAAACTTGTCTGGGAGGAAGCGGGCGAATTTATTACACGGGGGCATGCCCGCTCACGGACCGAAATGCAGCAAGCGCCGGAGGTTGGGCCACTGGATGAGATTATGGCAGAGCTTCTGGATGGTAACGGGATCCTCAAGGTCAAAATCTACAACAGCCAGGGTTTTGTCATCTATTCAACCCAACATAGCCAGATTGGTCAGGAAAAGACGGACAATCCGGGGTTTCAGTCTGCAATGCGCGGCGAACCACTAAGTTTCCTGAACCATCGTAATCAGTTCCACAGCTTTGAGCAGACCGTCTCCGATCGCAGTCTGCTATCGACCTACATTCCCTTCTATCATCCTGAGACCAGGCAGGTTGTCGGCGTATTCGAACTCTATTCCGATGTCACCGGCATGGTTCGGCGGATTGACAAGAACCGGTACTTGATACTTGCAGTGGCACTGGCGTGTTTTCTGCTGATTTCCGCCGGTCTTTTTTTGCTCATGCGACGCGGAGAGAGGATTATCCGCCAGCAATATGCGGAACTGGTCAATGCCAACGGGACCATTCATCGACTGGCTTATCTGGATAGTCTAACCCGGTTGCCCAACCGCAACAGTTTTGATGACTCACTGAGACGGGAAATTGCCCAGGAACGGCGTGAGGGTGGTGGATTCGCGTTGTTCTATATGGACCTCGATGGTTTCAAGGCAATAAATGACCAATATGGCCATGCTGTCGGTGACCATGTCCTGCACGAAGTCGCCAACCGCTTGCGTACCAATATACGGGAATCCGATCAGGTATTCAGGATGGGGGGTGATGAATTTACCGCCCTGTTAAGGCGAGTCGAAAGTGAAGAGGTTGCATCCGGGATTGCGAGCAAAATTATTGCCGTAATCAGTGAACCGATTTGCTATCGCGATCGCTGTCTCAATGTAAGTATTAGCCTGGGTATTGCCCTCTACCCGTTTCACGCCACAGATATGGAAAGCCTGATAGATTTGAGTGACAACGCCATGTATCAAGCTAAACAGGCGGGGAGCAACTGCTTTAGATTCGCCCGGTCTGGGGTGGAAAAGAGTGAGCTGGTTTGATGAATGATACAGAGCAAGGTTTCGCTCGGTTGGCGCAACCGCGCCTGTTGATTGCCGGGTTCGGTTTTCTGTTTCTTCTTACACTGGCGGGTACAGGGGTGAGCCTGTTCTATCTCAACCTGATGCACGATCATCTGGAGGAGGTGGTCGATAGCCATATCCGGCGCATTGATCGGGTGCATGATATGCATACCATCGTCCGTGAGCGCATGGTGCGGTTGAATTGGATATATCTTGAAAATGATCCGTTTATGCAGGATGAGCTGTTTCAGGAGTTTTTGTCTTTGGGCAATCGCTTTATTGTCCTGCGCGCTGAGCTGGAAGCCGTCGCCGATGAATCGGCAGAACGTGAGGCCCTTGCGGATTTTCACCGGGAAACTGTCCGCGCCACAGCTGTTGTTGAGGATTCCATCGCCTTTTATCAAGAAGGGCTAATGAAACAAGGTCGACGCCACATGCTGGATCGGGCGGTGCCTGCGCAGGAGAATGTCATCCATGCCGCCGATGCGTTGCATCACATCTACGAACGGCGCGGAGAGGAGATTGTTTCACATGCACGACAGGCTTATGGCCGGGCTCTCAATACGGTTATCGGTCTCAGCATTGTGGCGCTGGCACTCGTCGTAGTGACGGCAACGCTGGTCGTATCGCGCAGCCAACGGGATCGGCGCCGGCTGGTTGCCCAAATAGAAACCCGTCGCCGGGCCGAGGACGAATTGCGTGCCTTGAGTGTTGGCCTGGAAAAGGAGGTGACCGAGCGCACGGCGCAGCTTTGGGAGATAGCACATCACGATCACCTCACAGGCCTGCCCAATCGTGGTCTTTTTCTGGATCGGTTAAACCAGGCGATCAGTTTTGCACAGCGCCGGGGTGGAGCTTTCGCCGTTGCCCTGATTGACCTGGATAATTTCAAACAGGTGAACGATACCTACGGCCATGCCGCCGGCGACCAGTTGCTCGTGGAGGTGGCCAACCGCTTCCGTCGCGCCATCAGGAAAAGCGATACGGTGGCGCGGTATGCCGGCGATGAGTTCGTCGGTATCTTTCCCGATGTCGGTACGCCGGATGAGGCACGCGTCACCTTGAAAAAATTACGCGAATGTTTCGCAACGCCCTTTACCCTGGACGATACAACCTGGCATTTGACCATGAGTATCGGCCTGGCATTCTATCCGCATGATGCAATGGATGCCGACGGCTTGCTTCAGGCTGCCGATAAGGCCATGTATACCGTCAAGCAGCGGGGACGCGATGGTTACAGCTTCAGCTCGGACGGAACGCTGTAACAATCTCCACAAAAGAGCGGCAATTCCTGGGGCAGTATCCGCTTGCCTTTTCCTGCCCTCTTTAACTCAACGCCTGCATCTTTAGCTTATGCGGCCTTCACTTCCTCGGGCTTATCCTCTGCCGTCTGCACCGCTTTCAGTTCCTGCTCCAGTTGCTGCTTTTCCTTGCGCAAGACGGAAAGGGCCTGTTCCGCCTTTTTGCGGGCATCCGACTCATCCATCTTCTGTTTTTTCAATGTCTTGAGCTTCTTCACCACGTTTTCCGGCTTGTCGGACAGGGTGGTGGTGATGGCCTTGATGGCGCGTTCCTTCTCCGCCAGACTCTCCTTGAGTTTTTTCTGTTGGCGCTCATTATTGGCGCGCTCGTTGGTGAGCTTCTGCTCCAACTTCTGCTGGTTTTCCTGTGCCTCGGCAAGGCTGGCCTCAACCTCACTCAGGGCTTTCTGGCTCTCCGCCAGTTTCTTTTCCACCGCCACAATATCGAGCGAGGCCTGTTCCTGAATCTTGTTGATTTCAGCTTCGGCCTCGGCAGCGCGGCTGATGGTTGTCTCAAGCGCCTGCTTCAGCTCTTCCTGGCTGCACTCTTTGTCCAGTTTCAGGGCGGCTGTCGCAGCGTTCATCAGCACCTGTTTGCTGATCGCGAGTTCTTTCCATACTTTGAGCTGTACGTCTGTATCGGGTGCGGCCATTGGTTCTCCTTGGGGCTGGAAAGGGTGTAAATACAAAAAGTGTTCCGAAACGGTAACCCTCTTTAAGTCCTTTCTACCACTGAGGGGGAAGGTTTGGATGAGGGATAAGATGGATATCAGAGCACTTATATTTAGCGGGGATATTCGAGACTATTTCATGCAAGCGCGATACTATACAGGAAAAATATCATTAAATCAATAACATACATTTTACTCCGATAAAGGTCCTTTTGCCCCTGTTTAGTTTGCCGCATCCTGCGGTTCTGGATTCCCGCGCCCGCGGGAATGATGGGTATCGGGATTGCCTTCTCCGTCTCCGACCGCTTCCATGCCTTAATCAGCTTCCCAGGCGCACCTTCAACCACCACTTTCCCCCCGGCATCGTCGCCCTCGGGGCCCATGTCGATGCACCAGTCGGCCTCGGCGATGACGTCCAAACTAAAGGAGTTATTACTTACGCTTCAGTTGTTTCAGTGATCCGGATCCAGCGCGATGAAGGCCTCGCGGTGGTATGCGATCGCCGCCTCGATTTCTTCCAGGCCACAGACGCTCGGTTCGGGTGGCTGCTCGCCCGCCAGCACTCTGAGCACTGAATGTGCGCCCCGGGAGAGTGATTCGAGGTTGTAACCCCCTTCCAGTATAAATACCAGCCGGCCGCCGCAGTGTCGGTCTGCGAGTTGCTGCACGATACCGGTCATCGCGGCGAATCCTTCATAGGATACGTTCATTGCCAGGTCGTACGCGTGCGCGTCAAACCCGGAGGAGACCAGGATCAGGTCCGGCTTGAAGTAGTCGGCCGCCGGCGCCACGATCTCGCGCATCGCCTTCATGTAAACACTGTCGCCGGTACCGGCCGGCAGGGGTACGTTCACCGTGGTGCCTTCACCTAGCCCGGCCCCGGTCTCCTGCAGGACGCCGGAGCCCGGGTAGAAGGGCGATGCACGGTGGATGTCGATGAACATCACATCCGGGTCGGCCCAGAAGATGTTTTGGGTGCCATTGCCGTGGTGCACGTCCCAATCCAGGATCAGCACCCGCCTGCAGCCCAGCTCGGCCTGCGCGTGGGCGGCAGCGACGGCGAGATTGTTAAACAGGCAGAAACCACGTGCGCGCGCAGGCTCGGCATGATGCCCCGGAGGGCGAACCATCGCGAATGCGCTGTCTGCGCGCCCCTCCATGACGGCCTCGACGGCCGCGATAGAGGTACCTGCCGCGACCTCCGCGGCTTTGACGCTGCCCGGCGACACGGCGGTGGTATCCACATCCAGCCACGCGTTTTTGTCTCGCAACGCGAAAATGTGTTCCAGGAAAGAGGTGGTGTGGACCCGCGCGAGCTGCTTTCGTGTCGCCGCCTTTCCTGGCTCGAACCGCACGCCCGGGACGGGCTCCAGCCTCAGTCGGTCCATAATGGCGGTGAGCCTGCCGGGGTGCTCCGGGTATTTCCACTGTACATTCAGCCCCGCCAGGATCTCTCTGATGCGCTTGTCGAGCCGTCCGGGCAGAAAATCGACATTGCTGTCGGGTTGATGCGCCTGCATGCGCTCGTCGTGGAATACGACCACGTCGCGTCTGTTCGTCATTGCGCCTCGCTTGTTGTTAGGGCCGTTGCCGTAACTAAAGAGTAACTCTGGACAGTATAGTCATTTCAATCGAGATGGGGGGTAAAGGGGGGCGCGGTGCCCTTGGGCAAGGCAGCAAGCAACGGCTTAAGGGTACTGACCCTGAGGAATTCCCACGAATCACCCAATAAATTCAGTCACTTATTGTGATTTTGAAATTAGAGGAAGACATGCATGGTG
>JAPHTQ010000034.1 GCA_026196275.1 Gammaproteobacteria bacterium | reverse complement strand
GGAGACAGCGCCTCGCTGGCGGAACTGTGCGCCCTGCTCTCGGCCATCTGCGGTGTGTCGATCAAGCAGTCCTTTGCCATCACCGGTTCGGTCAATCAGCACGGACAGGTCCAACCGATCGGCGGGGTCAATGAAAAAATCGAGGGTTTCTTTGAAGTCTGCCGGACGCGCGGGCTGGATGGGCAGCAGGGCGTAATCATCCCGGCGGCTAATACCAAGAACCTGATGCTTCACCCCGATGTAGTCAGTGCGGTACGTGAGGGCAAGTTCAGTATCTATGCTGTAGAGAGTGTGGATCAAGCGCTGTCTCTGCTCACCGGGGTAGAGGCCGGAGAGAGCGATGTACAGGGGAACTACCCCGATGAGAGCCTCAACGGCAAGGTCCAGGCACGTCTCAGGGAGATGGCGCTAATCCGCCAGCAGTTTGGCGATCACCACAAGGACAAGGATGATGGGGATGGAGAAAAGGACGAGCAGGAAGCGGACTGATCCCCCGACCGCTTCGACTCACTAACTCTCTTTCTCGCCCCAGTCCAACGTCTCGAGCGGATTACTCCGCTCTTCGGGATGGCGGGTCTGTTCGGTGTCACCGAAATCATCGGCAACCAAGTCATCGAAGGGGCCGGACCAGTCTTCGGGCTCGGCCTGAGGCTGGAGGATCTGGGCATACCAGGTCTCGTTGTCCAGCTCCTCGATGGTGCCGTCGAAATACTGGATTTCAACGATCCCCTCCTCCTCATCCAGTGCCACCACCTCGAAAAGTGCTCCCCTTTCGGTGCGGTACCACTGACCCACTTCGGGTGCCACGCGATTCAGCATGCTATCCCTCCTCCTATCGGACGTTATGCAGCCTATATCATCACCATAGCAAGAAGCAGGAGAATTGCATCCCCCGCAGCGCTACAGACGGCTAGCATCACTTAGAGATGAGGCATTTAGTCGCCCTCCACCCTTGGCATGGGAGGTGGCGGGATCGGCGATGATCCCGCCATATCAACAGCTTAGCCGTTGTAGTCGGCGAGACCCGGGTTGCCGCTAACATTTTTCAGTACCGGGGTGTTGAGCTTCTCGATCTTCGCCTCTTTAACATCGCGCAGATAGTCCGCCACCACATCCCAAATCGGCCGGCCCGGAGACTGTGAACCCACGGTGGCCCAGCCAGCTACCTTGTATGTCTTGTCGGCCTCAATCTTCGTGCCATCGTCGAGTGCCATATCCAGCACCCGATTGCCCATCGTCGCGGTGGGGTCACAGACGTAGTCAAGACCACCGACGCGAACCATATCACCCCCCTGCTGATAGTAGGGATCCTCGTTGAACAGGTTATCCATTACATCCTCAAGGATCAGTTTGATGTTGGCGCCGGTCATCTCCTGCACATAGGTTTCGGGATAGGTGGTACCAGTCTGGTCCATCACGTGCTCCATGGTGATCTTCTGGCCAGGCAGCACGGTGGTACCCCAGCGGAAACCGGGCGAGAGGGAGATCTGTGCATCACCGACGACACGCTGTGCATCACAGATAATCTGGTCAAAGGTGCCGTTGAAATTGCCGCGACGGTAGAGCAGTTCGCTCGCCTCGGCCAGCTCCTCGCCCAGCTTGTCGGCGTAGGGGGCGCGCACCTCGTCGATGTAGGCCTGCATCTGCGCATCGGGCTCGATCAGGTTGGAGAAGACCGGCAGCAACCTGTAGCGGAAGTCCTGCACCTTGCCGTCGCGCACATCGAGGTCCATCACGCCGAGGAACTTGCCGTTGGAGCCGGCGTTGGTCACCAGGGTCTGACCGCCCGGGTTCTTGACGATGCTCGGCGCCGGCATACCATCGTGGGTGTGGCCGCCGAGGATCACGTCGATGCCGCTGACCACGGAGGCCATCTTCAGGTCCACATCCATACCGTTGTGGGAGATCACCACCACCACGTCCGGCTTTTCATTGGCACGGATATTGTCGACCATCTCCTGCATCTCACGGTCGCGGATACCGAAGGTCCAGTCGGGAATAAAGCGAGAGGGATTGGCGATCGGGGTATAGGGGAAGGCCTGACCGATCACCGCCACCCGTACGCCGTTCATCTCGCGCATGGTGTAGGGCTTGAAGGCGTGGCCGCTGTCTTCGTTGTAATCGGCAAAGTCGCTGTGGGCGTAGTCGAACATCGCCGTATCATCGACCTTGACGTTCTGTGCCACAAACTCACCGTTGAAGGCATTGACGTTCTTCAACACCTCTTCGGCCATGTAGGTGAATTCCCAGTGGCCGGTCATGATATCGACGCCCAGCTTGTTGGTGGCGCCGACCATATCCATGCCACGGGTCCATAGCGCAGTACCGGAACCCTGCCAGGTGTCACCGCCGTCGAGCAGCAGGGTGTTGTTGTGGCTGCGCTCGGCGCGCAGACGCTTGACCAGGGTCGCCAGGTGGGCAAACCCGCCGACCTTGCCGTACTTCTCCGCCGCCTCGGCAAAATTCAGATAGGTGAAGGCGTGTGCCTCGATGGTGCCGGGCTTGATACCGAAGTGCGCCAGCAGCTTGTGGCCAACCAGGTGCGGGGCCTTGCCGCGCGCGTTTCCAATACCGAGATTCACGTTCGGTTCGCGGAAATAGACCGGGTTGAGCTGCGCATGGCAGTCGGTGATATGCATCAGGGTGAGATTCCCGAACTGGGGCACCTCGTAAAGGTCCGAGGGCGCGGTCTTGCTCTTGCTTTCGGGGGTACCGGAGTTACAGGCAGGCAACATACCGGAGGCACCGGCAATACCCATCAATTGGATAAACTGACGACGGTTGAATGACATCTGGGGCTCCTGAAGTTTAATTTTTGTTTGCTGTGTGGTGCAACGGGCGTACGCCTCTACCAAGGCGTACTTAACGGACAATCCAATCTCGTACGCCTAGCGCGTGCACAGGCGGATTGGCATGTTTTTCATCTGGTAATTTCCAAACGACAAACTCGTGCGATTGTATGCCATCTCCCCCTGTTCTGCTACCGCTCAGCTTTATGATTGATGCGCTATGTGTTAGAAATATATAAGCTTTTCTTAATGCACTAATACTTGAGTCTTTCTCTCGCACTCTCCGCCTGTCGAGACATAAAGTGGAGTATGTGGAAATATCCCTCTCTGGTTATAGGGGAAATATTCTCAAGGCAGTGCTATAAGTTCGGGATGAGATAAACAGAATCATGATGTTGATAGAAATGAATCCAGCGAATAGTTGGACCAATGATATGGAGCGGGGTGTAGGGGAATGAATGGACTGGAGAATGCACAGCACGACCTCAGCGATGCCCAGTTCTCGCTGGAGACGGCCATTGATCTGCTCAGCAGCATCGACACCGATATCGACACACAGGGGTCGGAACTCCAGAGCGTGATCGAGCATTTGCAGAGACTCAGGAGCGAACTGGCGGACAGTTTCCGCAAACTGCATGATATCACCAGCCGCGTGGAACTCTGAGGCAGCCGCTTGCAGCCATCAACCACGCAGAGCCAAACCTCTGCACACAGCCGCATCACACCATGAATGACACCCCCAGGCGCCTGCTGCTTCGCGTTGTCGCCAAGCTGATGCTGCTTGTGGGCGCCGCTGCGGTCGGCTATATCCTTTTCGCCTCACTCGAAGAGGAGCAGCAACAGGCTCACACCCCCGCACCGATACAGTTACCACTCACCCCGGTGCGACACCCCACCGTAACCCGCCACCCTTGGCCCGGCGGCAACCTGCTGCTATTGCAGTATCCTGCCGACACCCCCGTCGCGTATCCGCCCGAGACGCGGCTACTCGACCCGAACTCGGCTCACGCGCGTCAGCCTGGGGGACTGGCGCAGCCGCAACGCAGCTTGCAGACGGGAGTGTTTCTGGCCTACGACCGTGGTACTGACATGGGCTGCCCCCTGGAATGGGTAGGGGCCGGCACGCGCCAGGGCCCCTTCCAGCCCTGGCCCGGCGGCTTTCGCGACGCTTGCCGCGGCTCATGGTACGACGCGGCGGGGCGTGTCTTGCGCGGACAGGAGGCCAGGCGCAATCTCGACATACCACCCTACAGGCTGCCCGCACCGGACTTGCTGGAAGTGGGGGTAAACGGGGATAATCCCGCTCCCGCAGAATGAGAATGTATGATGCCTGAGACCACCCCCTGCTATATCTATCGCAGCAAGAAGCAGTTGGATATGTACCTGTTCCTCGCTGAAGAGGACGACTTCGAGTGCGTCCCCGAAGAGGTGCGCAAGGCACTGGGGCAGCTGGAAAAGGCGATGGAGCTGGAACTGACGCCGGAAAGCAAGCTGGCGCGCAGCAAGCCCGAGGAGGTCATCGCTAACCTCAAAGAGCGCGGCTTCCACATCCAGATGCCGCCGCCGAATCCGATTATTTAGTTCAAGGTTACAGGTTCAAAGTTCAAAGATGCAGGCCGGGCAGCGATGCCCGGCTTTTCTCTTTGTAGGTCGGACTTCAGTCCGACAGGCGATCTACCCCCTCTCCCTGAGGGAGAGTTCGTAGGATAGGCAAAGGAGCGAGAGCGACGTGCCCATCAAGCATCACATCTCCTCTCCCTGAGGGAAAGTCGTAGGATGGGCAAAGGAGCGAGCGACGTGCCCATCAAATACTTGAAACCTGAAGCTTTGAACCTGAAACTGCGGTACTCACTCCAACTCCGCAATCTCCCGATCGCGCATCCCCAGCAGATAGAGGATCCCGTCCAGCCCCAGCGTGGCGATGGAGTGCTTCGCCTGCTCCTTGACCATGGGCTTGGCGTGGAAGGCGATACCCAGCCCGGCGATGGAGAGCATCGGCAGGTCGTTGGCGCCGTCGCCCACGGCGATCACCTGCTCCAGTGAGATCCCCTCCTGCTCGGCCAGCTGGCGCAGCAGTTTGGCCTTCATCCGGCCGTCGATGATATCCCCCACCACCTTGCCGGTGAGCTTGCCGTCCTTGAAGTCGAGCTGGTTGGCGTAGACGTAGTCGATACCCAACTTCTCTTTCAGGTAGTTGGCGAAGTAGGTAAAGCCACCAGAGAGGATCGCCACCTTGTAGCCGAAGTGGCGCAGGTGTTTGATCAGCCGCTCGGCCCCCTCGGTGATCGGCAGCCGCTCGGCGATCTCCGCCAGCACCGACTCCTCCAGCCCCTCCAGCAGCGCCATACGGCGACGGAAGCTCTCGGAGAAGTCTATCTCGCCGCGCATCGCCGCCTCGGTGATCGCCGCCACCTGGTCGCCGATCCCGGCCACCCTGGCCAGTTCGTCGATCACCTCGGTCTGGATCAGGGTCGAGTCCATATCGAAGCAGACCAGGCGACGGCTGCGGCGATAGAGATTGTCCTCCTGCACCGCCACGTCCAGGTCCATCTCCTGGGAGATCTGCAGGAACTCGGCATGCATCGCCGCGATGTCCTTCACCTCGCCGCTCAAGGATATCTGCACCGAAGCGGCGCGCTTCTCCTCCGGTCTCTTCAGCGTACGGCGGCCCGAAAGACGGGTGATCTGGTCAATGTTGCATCCCTGCTCGGCCACCACCTCCGAGACCCGCGACAGGTGCCGGGAGGAGATCTGCCGCCCCAGCAGGGTCAGGATATGGCGCGGCCGGCCCTGGGCGGCGACCCACTGCTCATACTCCTCCTCGGAGATGGGGGTGAAGCGGATATTCAGGTTCAGCTCATGCCCCTTGAACAGCAACTCCTTGAACACCGGGCAACCGGCGGCATCGGGCGGGATCTCGATCATCATGCCGAGGGAGAGCGTGTCGTGGATCACCGACTGGCCAATATCGAGTACCGTCACCTCATACCTGGCGAGGATGGCGGTCAGTTGCGCGGTCAGGCCGGGCCGATCCTGGCCGGCGACGGTAACGAGGATGATCTCTTTCATAGTGATAGTCGTGGAAGTCGTAATCTAAGTCGTTGTGATGTAACACGGTAGGTCGGGCTTTAGCCCGACATAACAATAACGCAGGCACCGTTATTTAACACCGCGCGCCATTCTACCGCAGATAACGCGCAAGAATGTTCGGGACAGAAAAACCATTTATCCCGGCATCAAGCATTGGAATTGCCCTTCTTTCCCGGCTGGGTTCCAATAAGCCCACGGTTAATAAACATAAAAGGCAACTACTCGCCCCTTCCAGCGATAATCCTCACCGCTAAGGCGCAAATAGGCAGTACAAACCTTTGCGTCTTCGCGCCTTTGCGGTTAACTTTCATGGGGTGAGTCGTTACCATAATAGAAGGAAATCCCATGTCACTCATCCGCCCCTTTGCCGGTCTGCGTCCCGCCCCCGGCCGTGCCGCCGATGTCGCCGCCCCGCCCTACGACGTACTCAACAGCAGCGAGGCGCGTGAGCGGGCGAAGGGCCGCCCCTGGAGCTTCCTGCACATCTCCAAGCCGGAGATCGACCTGCCCGAGGGCACCGACCCGTACGACGCCAGCGTCTACGCCAAGGGCAAGGAGAACTTCGACAAAATGCTGGCCGAGGGCGTGCTGGTACAAGACGACCAACCCTGCTACTACCTCTACCGCCTGATCATGGGCGAGCACCAGCAGATCGGCCTGGTGGCCGCCGCCTCGGTGCCCGACTACGACAGCAACCGCATCCGCAAACACGAGTTCACCCGCCCCGACAAGGAGGACGACCGGGTACGCCAGGTCGACACCCTCAACGCCCAGACCGGCCCGGTGTTCCTCACCTATAAGCACGACGCCACCATCGACGCCCTGGTCGAGCGGATCACCGCCACCGCTCCCGAGGTCGATATCACCGCCGACGACGGCGTGCAGCACGCCATCTGGCCGGTCTGCGACGAGGCGGACATCGCCACCATCACCGATACCTTCGACGCCATGCCCGCCATCTACATCGCCGACGGCCACCACCGCTCGGCGGCCGCCTCCCGCGTCGCCGCGATGCGCAAGGCGGCCAATCCCAACCACACCGGCGAGGAGCCCTACAACTACTTCCTCTCGGTGGTCTTCCCCGACAATCAGATGATGATCCTCGACTACAACCGCGTCGTCACCGACCTCAACGGCCTGGACGAAGCGGCGTTTATGGCGAAGGTGAAGGAGAACTTTTCGGTGAGCGAAGCCGACGCCCCGGTCAAACCCGCCGCCAACTGCGAGTTCGGCATGTACCTCGGCGGCAAGTGGTACAAGCTCACCGTCAACGACGATCGCGTGCCCGCCGACGACCCGGTCGACCAGCTCGACGTCAGCCTGCTCGCCAACAACCTCATCGACCCGATCCTCGGCATCAGCGATCCGCGCCGCGACAAGCGCATCGACTTCGTCGGCGGCATCCGCGGCCTCAAGGAGCTGGAACGCCGTGTCGACAGCGGCGAGATGGCCGTCGCCTTCTCCCTCTTCCCCACCCGTATGGATCAATTAATGAGCGTGGCGGATGCCAATGAGGTGATGCCGCCCAAGTCAACCTGGTTCGAGCCCAAGCTGGCGGATGGGTTGGTGTCGCATATGCTGGATTAGACGGAAAAAGATCTAAACGCAAACGCCGCCATGGATGGCGGTGGTAGATAATGTCGGGAACATATTATCGAAGCGCAGAGGCGCTAAGAGGATAAAGCAGTTTCAGTGCACTGAGTTCACGGAGTCAGCTCCAACACCTACAATGTTCAAATGTTGGACCTGACCCCGCTAGTGCTTATGCAAAAATACTTGACTTCGTCGGTATCCGTTATCGACGCGCAGCGTCTCAGGGAGGCCGTGTTCACCCTTTATTTGCTCGAATATGCGTATAAGTCGCATTGCCGTCAGCGATGTGTCGATCTCAATATGGATCCCCTCACGGTTGAAGTCATCAATCACATTGAAGGCTCTGAACCGGCGGCCGCAATACAGGGCGTCACTGACAAAATCGGCCGACCAGACTCGGTTGGGGCCCGTTGGTACTATCAAGGGTTGTCGCTCACGCTTAGGTAGCCGCTTTTTAGCGCGGCGTGGCTTGTTCAGGCGCATTGAGCAGTACACCCGGTGTACCCGTTTGTGGTTCCAGCGGTATCCCCGACGGCGGAGGATTTTAAAGTACTTCCAGAATCCACGGTTAGAGCGCTCTTCCACGACCTCATTCAGGGCCGTTATGATATCGGCGTCCCGAATGTCAGCGGGAACAGGTTCACGGTAGTAGGCCGCCTGAGACAGTCCTACGCAGCGACAGCTGCGGGAAATCGAGAGGCCGGTCATCCTCGACCAGGAATTTCGCTGCCTCCCGCTTCTCGGCCGGCCTCAGAGTTTTTTTCAATGAGCTCCTTCAGCGCCTCGTTCTCCAGGGCCATATCCGCATACATGCGCTTCATCTGGGACAGCTCCTGCTCCATCTCTTTCAGGCGCTTAAGCTGTGAGGCATCCATCCCACCTAATTTGGTTTTTATCAGCATCCTATGGCCTGTTCTGACCTGATTGTTGTTCGCACTCTAATCTTCTCAGATCACCCTCAGGATGCGCTATCTCATTTTTCCTTACATAACTCCCTGTAAAATGCTATTTTTTTACCTACAAGTTCTTTGAAGAACCGATTCTTTAATATGCGCGCAATCCTTCACTATCTGGCGATGATGGTAATAATACCGATCTACGGTATTCAGGTCTGCCCCTTTCTGGAAGACCTTAATCCCATAGAGGTTTTCATTACTATTGACAGCCTGTTATTGGCGGCTTTGTCAGGCCGAAGGTTACTGCAAAGTAAGCTTGTGGATACACTGCCTTTATCCGGTCAGGTTTGGCGCTTTTTTACTCTCGAGCTTTCTATTCTGGTGGTTATTAGCCTGATACTGAGCTTATACAATATAGTCGTAAATAACTTTCCCCTGGAAAGCGGTCTCAAAGTCATGATAGGCATCGCTGCGATGGGCATGTTCACGGCTACTGACCTGGCACTGGAACGTGAACGGGAGGTTGCGCATCAGGTTGAAAAAGAGGGGGTGCTACTAGAAATATCCGGAAAATACTTCCCCTTGGCCTCTAAGTTAGCCCTGTATGCTGGTGCATACGTATTACTCTCAGTCGGGGTTTTTTCGCTACTCATCATCAAAGATCTGGACTGGCTGGTAACAGAGGCCGGCAATGTGTCATTGCATGATGCGCGAATCGCCATCCTAAAGGAATTCGGTTTCGTTCTGGTGATAACACTGGCGGAGTCCATTAACATCATATTATCTTTCACACGTAACCTGAATTTGTTCATAGGTCGTGAGAACGGCATATTGGAGAAGGTTAGCTCAGGTCATTATGACGCGCATGTTCCTATCAGTAGTAATGATGAGTTTGGCGTCATGGCACAGCACACCAATGAAATGATCAAGTGCATCCGTGATCGTACCCAGGAGCTAAGTCTCACCCGCGATGTTACTATTCTCACTCTAGCCTCTCTGGCAGAGACCCGTGATAATGAGACGGGAGCTCATATCCTACGCACCCAGCGTTACGTAAAGGCATTGGCGAAACAACTAATGGATCACCCTCGCTTTGTTGCCGAACTTGATGAGCCTACTATTGACCTACTCTATAAATCAGCACCACTACATGACATAGGCAAAGTAGGTATACCTGACGCTATCCTTTTGAAGCCAGGCAAACTGACTGACGAAGAGTTTGAGATCATGAAGACTCACGCTACCCTTGGTGCCGAGGCCTTGCAGGTGGCTGAGAAACAGCTTGGTAGTAATTCCTTTCTGCGACTGGCACGGGAGATATCTCTCAGCCACCATGAGAAATGGGATGGCACTGGCTATCCTGCTTGTTTGAAAGGTAATGAAATACCTGTCTCGGGGCGTCTCATGGCCGTGGCAGACGTCTATGATGCACTGATATCAAAACGTATTTACAAGCCAGCTTTTTCTCACAAGAAGGCGATGGAAATCATCCGTGAAGGCCGGGGTAGCCATTTCGATCCAGATATTATTGACGCTTTAGACGCAATCGAGGAACAGTTTATTGAAATCGCCAATAGGTTTTCTGATTAGAAGTCTTCCTGAAATCAGCAAACGAAATGGTTAATGACTTCTTTTGCCGCAATTAAAGCAATTAAAGGGGTCAAAGCCCTTTTCTTAATCTATTTACTCGACACAACCGCAATATCGAATCTCATCTGGCGTTATGGTCACACCCGACCTATCGCGAAATGCACATTTCACCTTATACCATATCCTCACTTTTCGATGACTTAGCGGTGGCCAGCTCAACCGTATCATCCAGCAGTCCGTAATGGTAGGCCCCCTCAAGCACCCCACTCACATAGTAGCCATTAAGCCCTTTAAAGCCACCCTTGGCATGGTAAATCTGGATGGCATCGTTTTTCTCTTTCGCCTCGGTAACCTGCTGCACCAGCTGCTCATCCGCATTACGTACCATCACTCCGAGAAAGCCCGCCGTCAGGGGAAAGACATCGTTGCCGCTGTCGCCGCAGAAGACGACATCTTTGCCCGCATCGTAGATCTTTGCGACATACTCCAGTGCGGTCTGCTTGGTGGCACTGGCGGGGAGGACATCGAGCAAGCCGTTGCCGTTGTTGGAGTCGAAGCTGTAGATCAGGACCTCGTCGAATCTGCCGCCGATTAAGCCCTCCACCTCGGCCAGGATGGTTTCGCGGTGTTGGTGGTCGACGTAGTAGCTCTGTTTGAATTCGTTCTGGTGTTCCGCCTCCTGTTCGCGCATTCCACTCACCTGCGCCAGCGCGGCGCGAATGGCCGGGTTGTCCCAGCGCGGACTCATGACATGGACGTGGTCGATCCAGCCCTGGTCCATCGACCATGCACCGTTCTCGTAGTGGCGGATGGTGGTGCCCACATCGCCGCAAAGGATGTCGGGAAAGCGCACGCCGTATTCGCAGATCGCCTTTTCGGTCAGGTGCAGATTTCGCCCGGTGACGTAGACCACCAGCAGGCCCTGTTTGGCGGTCCATTCGTTAAACAGCGGGATGGCGTTTTCATCCACGGGCCAGGAGCCGTTGGGGAGCAGGGTGCGGTCGAGATCGGTGGCGAGGATTTTCATATTAGCTTTATGCGTTTGTACTTAATGTTTTCTGATCCCCTATCCCTGACCCTGGTCCGCATGTTCCCGACGCGGCCAACCGACCACATCCCTGTAGTCGTCTCCCGTGCAGGAGAGGGGACCTGACCGGGGTAGGAATAAACTTGTTCCTGCTTACCCGCCGGGCTGTGGCCGATGGTGAATTCGTGGCTCTCCAGATCGGCCATGAGGGTGATGCTGTCGTCGCCGTTCGTCCAGGTCATCTCCAGCTCGTTCGACGGGGTATCGGCAATGCTCAGGCTGCCGTTGAAGGCGGCTGCGGTGTTTCGCAGGCGCATCATCTCCAGCTGGTCGAGTACCACGGGGCGTTGCAGGCCATCTTCCACCATTTCGTTAGTCAGTGTGGTGCGGTTGATCTCCTTGTGACCGGCGACGCCGCCGTTATCAACCGCGGCGTAGTCGTTCTTACCGGCGAAGAGGTCCAGGTACCAGACCTGGGGAATGCCGGGCATGAAGAGCTGAATGGCGCGCGCCAGGCGCAGCTTCTGTTCGTCTTCGCCCAGGGCACTGAAGTAGCTGGCGTTGACCTGATAGTAGGCGATCTTTTTGCCGTCCTTGCCGTAGAGGTTCTTTACCCGGCCGCCACGCTCGAGGATGTGACCGATGGTGGCGTCGATCTCGTCCGGATCGAGCAGACCCGGTTGATACCCCTCTTCGTCGGTAAAGCCGTCCAGATCGAGCACGGGAATACCGTCGTGGCAGCCGAGCATGTTTATCGTGTGGATGCCCTGCGCCTGGATCTCGTCGAGCCAGCGCAACAGGTAGGTATTGCGCCCCCGGTCCAGTGCATCCAGCAGCAGGCCGGGGAGGAAAAAGTCGTAAATGGTATAACCGGCCTCCGCCACGGCGCTGTGCAGGTGCTTGCCGTACTGGGCGTGGATCTCGGGCAGCAAGGTCAGGTCAAGCTCATCGGCAATCCTCTTGAGGCGATCGAGATATTCCCAGGTACCGGGGGTGTTGAAGAAGTTACTCAGCCCCGGTTTTTTGTGCAGATAGGCGAAGGCGTCCAGGCGGATCAGTTTGGCACCGAAATCGGCGAGCTGCCTGAGGGTCTTTGCATAGAACTCCCACACCTCTTCCGATTCGGCGTTGAGGTCCATCTGCCCCAGGTAGCGACGCTTGGACTCGACGATATCGATCACCAGTTTGCGGTAGTCCTGATAGGGGCCCAGGTCGATATCGTGAAAGCCTTCACCGGCGGCGATCCTGGCATTGAACTGCCTGAGGATCGTCTGCACCGCGTCGGGTGTCAGCATACGCAGGTGCTTGAGATCGTCCGCCTCCAGCTCACGATAGTTAATCTGCTGGTAGAAGGTATTCCAGTAGGGACGTTCCGAGCCGTCGGGAAAGCGGACGAACAGGATGGGCAGTCCCGGCTTGCGCAAGAAGAGTTTCTCTAGATGCTCCTCCTTGGGGATGATGCAGCCCTCCTCGCTCATCTCTCCCTCGCCTTCCCAGAACTTGTTCCAGTCGATGAAAAAGTCGCGATAGCGCGACTGGTCCCCCTTTGCCAACATGTCGAGGAACTGCGGGGAGCGTACCGATAGATGGTTCAGCACCAGATCGAGCTTGAGGACGATATTCAATTGCTTCAGGGCCTGAAGGTCCGCCTCAGAGACCAGCTTCTCATTAAGTTCGTAGCGGTTGATGGAGAAGCCGCGATCCAGATCGCTCTGGAAGAAAGTGGGCAGGATATAGAAGAGGGAGAAGACATTGTGGAACTCGGGGCGTTGTAACAGTGCGATGGTGTCACTGAGATTTGTGCCAATGCTGTCGGGGTAGGCATTGAACATAACCCCGTTGGGCAACGATCGATCTAACATCGAATCACCGTTTTTTGCGGATACATCCTTTTCTTTTTGTCTGGGTGAATCTCCATGGATTCATCTTATGGCTTTCATAAGCATGGGTCAAAAAGCTGGGGATGCGGCAGGAATGTCCGTCTTGGCTGCAGCCAAAGACCTGCGGGAATGACGAAGAGGCCGGGCATTGCTGCCCGATCTATGCCTGTAACTCAATGACGTATCAGGCCCCTACCGAGACCCGGTAACCGGTGTATTTGCGGACGTTAAGCACGCCCTTGTCGAAGATCAGGTACTGCCCCTTGATCCCCTGCAGGGTGGCTTCGATGTCCGGTGTCTTGTCCAGGTTCAGGGCGCTCACCTTTTGCGGATACTCCTCCACAGGATAGCTCAGCGCTACCACCTCGGCATCGGGCAGGGGCTGCAGCGCCTCCTCACCGAAACGCCGGCGGAAGCCGTCCAGCTCCTCGGCACAGAGGTCGAGCAGTTCATCGCGGATCGTCTTCAGATCGAGTCGGTCGCCCTCGCCCTTGAGCATGCGCCGCCAATCGGTGCGGTCGGCGACGTGGGATTTGCACATCACCTCCACCAGGCCGGACTGAAAGCGGGTCTGCACCTTGAAGATGGGCAGCGCCTGGGTGGCGCCCTGGTCGATCCAGCGGGTGGGGATCTGGGTCTGGCGGGTGATGCCGACCTTCACCCCGGAGGTATTGGAGAGGTAGACGAAGTGGGGCTGCATGCAGTGCGCCTCGCCCCACTGCGGTTCGCGGCAGGTACCCTTGTCGTAGTGGCAGGTCTCGGGCTTCATGATGCAGAGATCGCAGCTGGCGAGCCGCTGCGAGCAGGGGTAGCAGTGGCCCTGGCTGTAGCTCTTTTTGGTCTTGCGACCGCAGGCAATGCAGTTGATCGTGCCCTCCGCCGTGATTTGCAGCGACTTGCCGATGAGCGGATTGAGCGCCAAGCGCTCCTCCCCGATCGGGAGCGAATACTCCATCGTATCGCCTAATGTCGCCCACATCTTCTCCAGATTACCGCTCAGCACAACCACTCCTCCTGAATCGTCAAATCGCCATTATAGGGAATAACGCCGCAACACTGGCGTTATTACGGTCCATCCCTTAGATTAGGGGTCAATGAGAAGGATTAAAACCATACAGCGTTTACCTATTACCCTGAGCGTCCTGCTGTTGGCCGTCGCCATGGCACAGCCTGCAGCTGCGGGGTGTGACGATCCGCCGGCACCGGGAGTCAACTGGAGCGGCTGCGACAAGCGCGGTGCACAACTCTCCGGCACTGACCTGCGCGGCGCGATCCTCAAGCGCATCAATATGGAGGGGGCGGATCTCAGCGGCGCACGCCTCTCGGGCGCGGACTTCTCCTTCGCTCAATTGGCGGGAACCGATTTCAGCGGCGCGCGCATGAACGAGGTGCGCATGCTCAGTGCCGACCTGCAGGGTGCTGTCTTGAACCGGGTGCAGATGGAGCACGCCCGGCTTGACCGCTGCGACCTGCGTCAGGCCCAACTGCGTGAGGCATCACTGCAGAGCACTGACTTCTACCAGTGCCGGCTGCAACAGGCCCAGATGCAAGGGACCGACCTGCAGCAGGCATCGATGAAGCAGGCCACGCTTGACGAGGCCGATCTGAGCGGGGCGAATATGGAGGGGGTGGATCTGCTGAGCGCCTCACTGGAGCGGAGCAACCTCTCCAATAGCAGGCTGTACAAGGCATCACTGGAGAAGACCAACCTCTACTACGCCGACTTTCGCGGCACGAATTTGCAGCGTGCTTCACTGGTCGGTGCAGAGCTGTTTGAAACGCGCTTTGAGGGCTCCACCCTGGGCGGGGCGATGTGGGTGGATCGTAAACGTTGCCGGCTTAATGCCGGTGATGTCTGCAATTAAACAAAAAATTGACATCCCTGTCGATTGGATCTGAAAGGTTCAGGCGGCCATCCTGGCGGCCATAAACTCCAGCTCCTCACGGCCCTGCAACACGCTGGCCAGTGCCGCCTCAAGCTGTGCCTCGCTTAATCCGAAGCGTGCCGGCAATTCCGGTGGGATCACCATGTCCGCTCCTTCGCCAATTCCATGCCGTTTGAGCAGGGCATTAGCGATATAGACCAGGTTGGCATAGGTAGAGAAGTCACCCGAATGGGCAGGATTATGGTGGCCGATAACCGCTTCACTGATCGCCTTGGGCATATCCCAGGCCTCCATCAACCAGAGCCCCATTTCGGTATGGCTGACGCCGATTGACTCACGCTCCAGCTCGAGAATACTGTGCCCGGGCGCCTTTTCCACCGCGCTGTTGAGGCGATCGAACTGGGCCGGGAACAGGTGGCCCAACAGCAGAATACCGAAGTTGTGCAGCAGCCCTGCCAGATAGCCCATCCCTACCGACGGTCGGCGGGTAAACTCGATGGCGTTACACAACGTCTGGGTCAGGGCCGCGCAATAGAGCGAGTGGCGCCAGAAGTTATCCAGTCCCAACGGACCATTCTTCGGATTATTGAATGCCCGGCCCAGCGAAAGACCAAAGGCGATATCCAACACAAAATCCATGCCCAGCCCACGAACGATGGCCTGCTCGACTGATTCTATTCGCTCTTGTGGGGCACTCGCATTCGCATAGCGCAGCAACTGGGCCGTGAGACTGGGATCCTGTTCGATGATCGCTGCAAGCTCACTGGCGTGGGCAAAGGGATTATTGCGGATCCGAATCAGTTCGATCGCCAGACCGGGCATTGCCGGCAAGTCATTGACCGTTTGAACCTGTTTGCGCATGATCTCCCGACTGGGCTCAGCCGACATCACGGTGGTTTGCTCTACCGCGATAGAGTAGGATTTCCAGCTCTGCTGCTGCAACCGGATAAAATCCTCGCCACTGGCACGAATAAACAGACCGGCTACCCCGGAGGCGAAGTAGACCTTGTCCATGCCCACAATGGAGCTGTCCATGATCGCACGCAGACCGTAGGGTTCGGCCAGTGGCGGCAGGGCCTGCACGCCGCACTCGGGCATAAGGCGATGAATCTCGCCCTCATCACAAAGAGTAAACTCACGTTTGAACAAGCGGTTAATCACAGAGATGTCGACCTGCTGATCACCGCGCACGAGAGCCATCAGGGACGCCTTGCCGCTTTTCAGCATTACCGCCTTCACTGTCTTGTGCAGCGGAATACCTGCCAGAGTGACACTTTTTTCGAAGCTGTCACCGGCGATGCTCAGGCGCCCCTTGAAATGACCATGACTGTTGGCGAGATAGGTTTTCAGTCTTGCTGGAATATTCATGGTATACCTCCTCATGAACAGTATCCGGACCAAGTGTCCGTTGTTGAGGAGAAGCGTAGCGGCAGAAAGGGAGAAATGGCGTGATAACAATCGCAACACTGAGGGAATATCGTCACAGAAAGGCGCATGATTAGGCACTTTGTGACCAACATCTCAACCCGATGCAGGATCCTTGCCACGACGTATGGCCCGTTTGCCGAAACGTGACTGCATTCGGTCCATCAGGGCATCCAGCCGCTGTTGTCGTTCCCGCTCCGCGGAAACGAAGAGATCGGCCTGATGCTGCTCCTCAGCCGCAAACTTGCTCACCCCCACGCCGAGCAGCCGCACCGGGGGTAGAGGACGGGGCAGACGCTCATTGAACAGGAACTGCACCGCCTGCCCTATTTCGGCGGTAATGTCGGTCGGCTCCGGCAGTGTATGCGAGCGGGTAAGCGTGGTGAAGTCGGCCAGTCGCACCTTCAACTGCACGGTACGCCCTTTCAGCCCTTGTGCGCGTAGGCGGTACGCCACCTGCCCGGTCAGGGCCTGCAGCCACTGGTGAAGTATCCGTGCATCGCTGATATCCACGGCAAAGGTGGTTTCATTGGAAATCGACTTTGCCTCATGCTCGGAGATCACCGGCCGCTCGTCGATGCCGCTGGCCAGACGCAGGAACTGCTCACCGCTGCTACCGAGGTGCTGGCGCAGCAGTTGTGGTGAATAGCCGCGCAGCTGGGCGATAGTACGGATACCGAGTTTGTCGAAGGTCTTCACCGCCACCTTGCCCACCCCCCAGAGGCGGCTAACCGGTAATGGTGCAAGAAAAGCTGCCACATCCCCCTCTACCACAACGACGAAGCCATCGGGTTTGTCGATGTCACTGGCCAGCTTGGCAATATACTTGTTCGGTCCCACCCCCACCGAGGCCACCAGTTGCAACTCCTCCCACACCGCCTGCTTGATCTCGCGGGCCATTTTTTCTGCGGGGCCAAACAAGCCGATACTGCCCGTCACATCAAGAAAGGCCTCATCCAGTGCCAACGGCTCGATTTGCGGTGTATAGCGCTGGAAAATAGCGTGAAGTTGCAATGAAACACCCGCGTACAACTCATGTCTCGGCGGCAGGACGATCGCCTCCGGGCACAGACGCAGTGCCGTTGATGTCGGCATCGCGCTGTGCACACCAAAGCGGCGGGCGATGTAGTTGGCCGCCGCCACCACACCGCGCCCCTGCGGGCGCCCGCCGACGATCACCGGTCTGTCGGCCAGTTCCGGGCGCTCCCGGATCTCCACCGAGGCGTAGAAGGCGTCCATATCGACATGAATGATCTGACGTGGCATGGGCAATCAACCCGAACATTATGGTGCAGAGAAACAGGCAGTCCCGGTGGACTGATTGTGTATCGGTGCTATTGTTTTCCTTGGAGTAGAAATCAAAACAACAAGGGAGAATACGCCAATGGTTCCCACCAATGAAAACAGCCTGATAAAAACCCTGAGTCTGCCCCTCTACCAGAGCCGCGGCTGGATGAAACTCATCGGCGTATTGATGATTCTCTACGGTGCGATGGTGGCACTCTCTATTATCGGCATCATTGTCGCCTGGCTACCCATCTGGATGGGTATCCTGCTGTTCCAGACCGCCTCTGCCGCCGAAACGGCACAGATCAATGATAGTGCCGACGAACTGCTGATGGCCCTGAAAAGGCTGAAAACCTACTTTACCATTATGGGCGTGTTAACACTGATCGGCCTCATCTTTGCACTGCTGGGCCTATTTGCCGGCATGGGCGGCATGTTTATTGGCGGCGGCGGCCACATGGGCTGGGGGATGTAGTCCTTTTCTCTTCACGCAAAAAGCCGGCTGTTTCACGTCGGCTTATTGTTGCTTCGCTCTCTCACCTGACGAAACGGTTGCTCTTATCGCGGCCGGGACGTCCGCTCCCACGAAACCGCGACAAACCATCACTTCTTCAGCTTGGCAAACGCCTCCGCCATCGCCCCGCCCATCGCCGGTTGACTGTCACGAGGGGGCTTTCCCCTGCCCTTGCCACCGGCACGCCTGTCGCGTTTTGCTTCAGCGCCCTGATCACGCTGATCCGCCGCTCCCGGCTTCCTGCCTCCCGCGGCATTAGCACGTCCCTGTGTGTCATCGCTCATGCGCATGGAAAGGGCAATGCGCTTGCGCGGCAGATCCACCTCCATCACCTTCACTTTCACTACGTCCCCGGCCTTGACCACCTCGTGCGGGTCCTTGACGAATTTGTCGGCCAGGGCGGAGATGTGCACCAGACCATCCTGGTGGACGCCGATATCAACGAAGGCGCCGAAGTTGGTGACATTGGTGACCACCCCTTCGAGGATCATCCCCTGCTCCAGGTCCTTGAGCTCCTCTACCCCCTCCCTGAACTCGGCGGTCTTGAACTCGGGGCGTGGATCGCGACCGGGTTTTTCCAGCTCTTTAATAATATCCCTGATCGTCGGCTCACCGAATTTATTATCGATAAAATCGTTGGCGGCCAGGGTACCCAGGAACTTGCTGTCACCGATGAGTGAGCCCATCTCGCGGCCGCTCTTCTCCAGGATGCGCTCCACCACCGGGTAGGCTTCGGGGTGGACCGCCGAGGCATCCAACGGGTTGTCACCGTTCATGACGCGCAGGAAGCCGGCGCACTGCTCGAAGGCCTTCTCGCCAAGACGCGAGACCTTGAGGATCTCTTTTCTGTTTTTGAACGCACCGTGCTCATCACGGTAGGCGACAACATTGGCCGCCAGCGCGGCGGAGAGGCCGGCGACACGGGTCAACAGCGCCGCCGAGGCGGTGTTGATGTCGACGCCGACCGCGTTGACGCAGTCCTCCACCACCGCATCAAGTTGTCGTGCCAGTTTGCTCTGGGAGACATCGTGCTGGTACTGACCGACGCCGATCGACTTGGGGTCGATCTTTACCAACTCGGCCAGCGGGTCCTGCAGGCGACGGGCGATGGAGACCGCACCGCGCAGCGAGACATCGAGATCCGGAAACTCGTTGGCGGCAAACTCGGAGGCGGAGTAGACCGAGGCGCCCGCCTCGCTGACCATGATCTTGGTCAGGCGCAGCTCCGGGTGCTTCTTGATCAGGTCAGCGGCCAGCTTGTCGGTCTCGCGCGAGGCAGTGCCGTTACCGATGCTGATGAGATCCACGCTGTGTTTCTTCGCCAGCTCCGCCAGGATATGGATCGACTGGTCCCACTGTCTTTTCGGCACATGCGGGTAGATGGTGGCGGTATCCAGCAATTTTCCGGTGGCATCGACCACCGCCACCTTCACCCCGGTGCGCAGCCCCGGATCGAGGCCGATAGTGGCGCGCGGTCCGGCGGGGGCGGCCAGCAGCAGGTCGTTGAGGTTACGGGCGAATACCTTGATCGCCTCATCTTCGGCCGCCTCGCGCAGGCGCGATTTGAGGTCGGTATCGAGATGGGTGAAGATCTTCACCCGCCAGGCCCAGCGCACCACCTCCTTGAGCCAGCGGTCGGCGGGGCGTCCCTCGTCACGCACCTCTTTCTGCGCGGCGATCATCCGTTCGGCGACCCCCGCTTCGCCGGGCTTGAGTTCAGCATCCTCGGGCAGAGAGAGTTCCAGGTTGAGCACCCCCTCCTTGCGGCCGCGGAACAACGCCAGCGCCCGGTGCGAGGGGATGGTCTTGATGGTCTCGGCAAAGTCGAAGTAGTCAGAAAACTTGGCGCCCTCCTCCAGTTTGCCGGTGGCCACCGTCGAGGCGAGCATGCCGTGCTGCCACAGGTAGTCGCGCAGCCTCCCCACCAGCTCGGCATCCTCGGAAAATTCCTCCATCAGGATCTGCTTCGCCCCTTCCAGCGCGGCAGCGGCATCCTCGATACCGTTATCCTTGTCGATATAGTTGGCCGCCTCGGCCTCGGGATTGAGTTTCGGATCGGCCAGCAGCGCGTGGGCCAGCGGCTCCAGTCCCGCCTCGCGGGCGATCTGCGCCTTGGTACGGCGCTTGGGCTTGTAGGGCAGATAGAGGTCCTCCAGGCGGGTCTTGGTCTCCGCGGCCAGGATATCGCTCTTCAGCTCGGGGGTCAGCTTGCCCTGCTCGTCGATCGACTTGAGCACCGCCGCACGCCGCTCCTCCAGCTCACGCAGGTAGACAAGGCGCTCCTCCAGGTTGCGCAGCTGGGTGTCGTCGAGCCCCCCGGTCACCTCCTTGCGGTAACGGGCGATGAACGGCACCGTCGCCCCCTCGTCCAGCAGACCGACCGCAGCCGCGACCTGGTTGAGACGGACATTGAGCTCATCGGCAATGCGTTGGGCAATGGACATAAACTTCTTCACCTGGGTTGGAGTGTGTGAAGGGAGAGATAGTAACAAAGGGGTTGCAGCTGCGGAATCTTGACATTTTTGCCCATTTCCACTGCCGTGGGAACGGCCTCAACAAGATGTTTCTCGCCAAGGCGCCAAGCCGCTAAGTGAATGACTTGAAACCCTCGCGCCTTTGCGGCTTGGCGAGAGCTAAACAAGCCGGGCATTACTGCCCGGCCTATATTCTGTGGGAGCGGCCGTCTCGGCCGCGATTATCGCGACGGGGACCGTCGTTCCTACAAGGCTAGTGGTCCATGGTATGATTGCCGCCAATTATTACGACTGACACGGTGCTATCCCCCATGAGTGAATCGACCGTCCGCATGACCGAATACAGCCACGGCTCCGGCTGTGGCTGCAAAATTGCCCCCAATCTGCTGGAGGAGATCCTCAACAGCGGCTTTGCCATCACCCTCGATCCCAGGCTGCGGGTGGGCAACGACTCGCGCGATGATGCTGCCGCCTACGACCTGGGCGACGGCCGCTCGGTGATCAGTACCACCGACTTTTTCATGCCTATCGTCGACGATCCGTTCGAGTTCGGCCGCATCGCCGCCACCAACGCCATCAGCGACGTCTACGCCATGGGCGGCAATCCGATGATGGCCATCGCCATCTTCGGCTGGCCCATCGACAAGCTGGGGCCGGAGGTGGCGAGCCGGGTGGTCGACGGCGGCCGTGCCGCCTGCCAGGACGCCGGTATCCCGCTGGCCGGCGGCCACTCCATCGACTCCCCCGAGCCGATCTTCGGCCTGGCCGTCACCGGCATCGTCGAGAACCACCACCTCAAGCAGAACAACACCGCCGAGGCCGGCTGCAGGCTCTATCTGACCAAGCCCATCGGCATCGGCATTCTCACCACCGCGCAGAAGAAGAAACTGCTCAAACCCGAGCATGAGCGCCTCGCTCCCGAGACTATGTGCCAGCTTAACAAGGTGGGCACGGCACTGGGGCAGCTCGACGGGGTCAAGGCGATGACCGATGTCACCGGTTTTGGCCTACTCGGCCACCTGCGCGAGATGTGCGAGGGCAGCGGCGTGCGCGCCGAGATCGACTACGCCGCGGTACCCAAACTGCCGCACGTGGAGGGGTACCTGGCCATGGGCTGCTCGCCGGGCGGTGCCCAGCGCAACTTCGACAGCTACGGTCACAAGATAGGACCCGTTGAAGAGACCAAACGTCAACTGCTGTGTGACCCGCAGACCTCCGGCGGCCTGCTGGTGGCGGTCAGCCCCGAGGCCGAGGCCGAATTCATCGCCACCACCAATGCGGCGGGGCTGGAGTTGAGCCCTATCGGCGAACTGCTGCCCGCCGACGACGGCCCGCTGATCTCGGTAAAGTAACGATGGAAGAACTGCCACAGATCGAGGATTTTCGTAGCCTGTTCCTGAGTGACGTGCCGCTGCTGGACGTGCGCGCCCCGGTGGAGTTCGCACAGGGTGCCTTCCCCCACGCCGAGAACCACCCGCTTATCAACGACGCGGAGCGCGAGCAGATCGGCAAGCAGTACAAACACCTGGGGCAGGATGCCGCCATCGATCTGGGCCACGAACTGGTACAGGGCGAGAGGAAGAGCGCCCGCGTGGCCGAGTGGCAGGCCTTTGCCGAGCATCACCCGGAGGGCGTGCTCTACTGCTTCCGCGGCGGTATGCGCTCGAAGATCAGCCAGCAGTGGCTCTATGAACAGACCGGCATCCTCTACCCACGGGTTAAGGGCGGCTACAAGGCGATGCGCCGTTTCCTTATGGAGGAGCTGGAGATCAGTGCCCGCGAGATCAGGCCCATCGTCCTCGGCGGCCGCACCGGAGTTGGCAAAACGGTCCTGCTGCACCAGCTCACCCCGATGGTCGACCTGGAGCATCTGGCCTGGCACCGCGGCTCCGCCTTCGGCCCGCACGCCACGCCACAGCCGCGGCAGATCGCCTTTGAAAACGCGCTCTCCGTCGAGCTGCTGAAGATCCGTGCCAACGCTAATCCCCCCTTCGTGGTGGAGGATGAGCACCGCAACGTCGGCTCCTGTTTCATCCCCGATGCCATTCGTGACAAGTTCCGCGACTCGCCGCTGGTGATCCTGGAGGCGAGTCTGGAGGAGCGGGTTGCCATCACCCACCAGGAGTATATCGACGAGGCGCTGGCCGAGCATGTGGCGCTCTACGGCGAGGAGCAGGGCTTCGAAAAGTGGGCAGCCTACCTGCTCGGCAGCATGGACAAGATCAAAAAGCGCCTCGGCGGGGTGCGCCACGCGGAGCTGAAAAAGGTACTGGAGGCAGCCATCGAGGTGCACCGCCGCACCGGTGAGACTGCGCAGCATCGCCACTGGATCGGCGAACTGCTGGGCGGCTACTATGATCCGATGTACGACTACCAGATCCGGCAAAATAAAAAGCAGATCGCCTTTGCCGGCGAGCGCCGGGCGGTGATCGAATATCTCGGTGAGCAGGGGATCGACTACCATGGCTGATCAGCGGTCCCTGACCGCTTCCCGATAACTCCACCAGCCCTGCGCCTGTGCAGGGCCCGTCTCTTCCGCCACCCTCCTCTATACTGATGACATGAAAAGTGGACTGACATTTGTGTTGCTGTTTCTCCTCATCCTGCCCCTGCAGGCGGAAGAGGTCGTGCCCCACGGCGTGGTGTTGATGTATCACCGTTTCGAGGAGAACCGTTACCCCTCCACCAACATCCGCATGGCACAGTTCAGGGCACAGCTCGACTATCTGCAGCAAGAGGGCTTCATCTTCTGGCCCCTGCGGCGCATGCTCGATGCCATCTTCAATGGGCACGAAATCCCCGACAGGACCGTCGCCCTGACAGTGGATGACGCCTACCTGTCCGTCTACCAGCAGGCGTACCCGCTACTGAAGGAGCGCAAGCTTCCGCTGACGGTTTTTGTCAGCACAACGGCGATCGACCAGGACCACGGTGGCTATATGAGTTGGCAGCAGATGCGCGAAATGCAGCAGCACAATATCGATTTTGCCAACCACAGCGCGAGCCATCTGCATCTCACCCGGCGAATGGATGGTGAGGGAAAATGCCAGTGGCTGGAGCGAGTCCGCCAGGATATCGAGCAGGCCCGCCAGCGGCTGCAGCAGGAGCTGGGGCCGCAAGGGTTGCCGCTTTTCGCCTACCCCTTTGGCGAGTACAACGGCGATGTCGCCAAGCTGCTCAATAAGATGAGCTACCTTGCCCTGGGTCAGCACTCCGGCGCCATCGGCCCCGGCAGCGACAAACAGGCCCTGCCGCGCTTTCCGATCAATGAACGGCTGGCTGCGCTCGACAGTTTTGCCGTAAAGGCCTCCGCACTCCCCCTGCCTCTTGCGCTGCACCACCCGGAGGAGCCGGAGCTGGCGGCAGAGAACCCGCCAAGGCTAACGCTGGAACTTGAGCCGAACGCACCGCTCAGCGCCGGGCAGATCACCTGCTACCTGGGCGACGGCACCCGGCTTGAGAGCAAGGAAAAAAGTAAACGGTCACTGACTGTGCAGGCCTCAGAGCCGCTGCCTCCGGGGCGAAGCCGCTACAACTGCACTGCAGCGGCCGGTGGGGGAAGATTCTACTGGTTCAGCCAGCCCTGGTTTAACGGACCAGATCCAGCGGACCCAGCTTATTGAGGTTGTTGATGCGAATCATCAGCTGGATCTCCTCCACGTAGTCACTGCCTCGTGCCGAGTAGTGGATCAGACCCTCGGCCAGCACTACGGGATCCAGCGGTTTACCCTCCTTACGCATTGCCGCTCTCAACCGTCGAAATGGTCGATAGGCCGGGCCACTATTCAGATTATTAAAGTAAGCACGTACGGATTCATACAGACTTCCAAAACGCCGTACATAGTGGGTGGCACCCTCCGGGCGTTGGGCCGGCAGCACCCCCTGCCTGTGATCCCAGGTCCACTCGCCGAAAAGATTATTGGCCTTACGGCTGAAACGTGAGGTTCCCCAGCCACTCTCATTGGCTGCCTGCGCCAGTACCAGACCCGCGGGCACCTCGTCCAGACGCAACAACAGCTGCGTCAGCAATCGCTCAAGCGGCAGTGCCGGGTCGAGACGGTACGCTACAGCCAGAGCCTCCAGGCGCTGTGGCGCAAAGGACGCTATCCGTCCTGAAAGAATCCCCTGTAGCCACTGCCGCTCAGAGACCAGACGCCGGTTTTCCGCTACCACCATCGGCAACAGGATGCGGAAGAAGAGACTCTTTTTTTGCGCTGGCGGCAAGACATCCATTGCCGGTGGCAGTGCCCGGATCGCAATGGCGGGTACCTCAGCCGAAGGTGGCCAGTGGTAACCGTAACGCGCAAACACCTCCTCAATCTCGTCGGTTGAGGAGAAGCTTTGTACAGAGAGGGAGACGGGATGGATCGGCCCGGGCCGCTGTGTCTCTATATACCAGGAGAGCAACAGTGCAATCAGCACCGGCAGGACGCTGGCCAGAAGCATGGCAAGATGCAGTGGCCACTCACCGCGATGACGGTGGACGGTCATGGCTTCTCCCTCAACCAGTGCTGCCATTCAGCAAACAGGGCGGGTGAGGCGGCCGCCACCACCGAACGCGGGGAGAGGCTGTTGCAGAATACCGCATCCCCCTCCAATGTAGCGGAGAGGCCACCCGCTTCGGTCAGGATCAGCTGTCCGGCGGCGTAGTCCCACAGCTTCTGTCCGCCATGCAGATAGAGATGGCAGCGCCCGCTGGCGATCATGCACCAGTCAAGGGCGCCGGAACCGAAACTTCGCTGGGAAGCATAGGGCGGGGCCACCGCAAGACGTCCGGCCAGGGGCGCTTCCAGGCGTTTAAAGTCCACCAGCCCCATACTCTTCGCCATCGCGGGCAGTGAGTCCGGAACAGACAGCGGCTGACCATTCAGTAAAGCTCCCCCACCATGCTGCGCCGCAAAACACTCATCACGCAGTGGATCATAGATAATACCAAGCTCAATGCGGGAACGACGAACCAGTGCCAGGGAAACAGAGAAATAGGGGATACCCGCCGCAAAATTACCCGTCCCGTCCAGAGGGTCGAGCAGCCACAGTCCGTCGCCGCCCTCCTTCCTAGCCAGCAGTGATTGCTGGCGATCTTCAGGCATCTCCTCGCCAAGAAGGGAGATCTCGGGCCAGTAGCCGGCCAGCTCCGCAGCAATACGTTGCTGCATGGCCGAGTCGGCCTCAGTCACGATGCTGCCGTCGGTTTTGAACATACGCTCTACCTGGGCAAAACGCGGCAGTAACTCCTCTCTGGCAGCCGCCCTGAGGATATCTGCAAGTGTGTCAATCGATAGGAACATGGGAGTGGCAATCAGCGTGAAAAACCGGCCGTGGCTTAAATGGATATATTCCTGGCGCTGATTATTCAGCTATTTGTGCCGGGGTTCAAGAAAGATCGCCCCGATTTAAGTTCGTTGCGGCCGACTACTTCGAACTCTCCTCCGGCCGCTGGAGCGGGGTATCAGGGCAGCGAGCGCTGGGATTTCGCCGCTTTCATGGCCTGTTCGACCTTTTCAAGTGTTCTGGCCGCCTCGGGATAGTAACTGGAACTCGCGCTGATGGCCTTCTTCAGATAGAACTGTGCACTATCGAGATCCCGGTTCAGGTAGGCAATGTAGCCCACATTGTTGTAGGCAACCTCGTGGGGAACAGCGTCCACCAGCACATCGATCGCATCCTGGTACTTCTTTTGCCAGGCCAGCGCAATGGAGTAGTTGTTACGTGCACGGAAATAACCGGAACTCCTGGCAAATGCCTGCTGCAGTACCTTCTCCGCCTCACTGTATTTTTGGTCCATTACCAGTGAGTAGCCAAGATTATTGAGAATCATGGCATTACCGTCATTCAACTCCAGCGCCTTACGATAGTAACTCTGGGCCTGCGGATATCTGGATTCGAGGTCGCTCAGCACACCCAACGCATTGAAGGAGCGCCAGCGTGTCTCGTCGGTCAGAACCAGTTGTTCCAGATTGTTTTTGGCCGCCTGAAACTGACCCAGCTTCATTTGGCAGAGCGCCCTGCCCTCAAGCGCATCAATGCTCTCAGGCTGATTTTCCAGGACACGGTGATAATAGTTCTCAGCATCCGGATATTTCTTCATGGCATAAGCCACATCACCTGCGCCGAGCAGTGCCGCACTGTTAGTACTGTCCAACTCCAGCGCCTGTTCATAACGCAGCAGTGCGATAGAGTAGTTTCTTGACTCGACATCCTTCTCTGCCCTGGCAAGCAGTGACTGAACCTCTTGTTGCTTTTGCTCCTCCGTCAGTTCAGGTTTTTGCGGACTGCTGGCACAACCACTAATCAGCAGCACGGCCAACAGGCTGACCGTAAGATATCTGTTTCTGCACTTCATAAATAATCCCGGGTTAATTAACCGTTCCGCCAATAATTGCAATATAAATACGTAATACCGCCGGCGATAACACGACAATAAACAGTGCAGGGAAGATAAAAAAGATGATCGGAAAGAGCATCTTCACAGGAAGCTTGGCGGCCTTCTCCTTGGCAAACTGAATTCTCATCAGACGCATCTCGGAGGCATGGTCACGAAGTGCCGTGGCGATACTGGTACCGAAATGTTCCGCCTGAATGAGCAGGGCAACCAGGTTTTTGACCTGATCGACATCGGTACGCTCGGCCAGCGCCCGCAACGCTTCGGCACGTCCCTTACCGGCGCGCAGCTCCAGGCTGAGGATGTTGAACTCTATCGCCAGTTCGGGATGGCTCAGTGCCATCTCCTTGCCAACACGCTGAATCGCCGCATCCAGGCCCAGCCCTGCCTCGACACAGACCACCAGCATATCCATGGCGTCCGGAAAGCCCTCAGAAAACTCCTCACGCCTCGCCTTTGCCCGCGAATACAGATAGAGGCTAGGGAGGTAGTAACCCACGATGGCGACGATGACCAGAGATGCTATCGCGGTGGTTTGCTCAATAACCGGTATGGTGCCGATAATGATGAGCGGCACAATGATCAGAACCGGCAACAGCACGGCCAGCAGTATCTTTAGACCGTAATAGGTCCTGATCGCCCTCTCTGAGCGAAAGCCTGCTCTGACCAGCTTCTTTTTCACCTGCGACTGCGTCCAGTCATCCTTGGGCAAGATAATGTCGCCGATCGGCTGGATCCAGCGGACCTGGAAGGTACCCTCCTTGTGGGTCTCGCGACTGGTGAGACCTGTACCCTCCTGAATCTCCCTCAAACGACGCTTGATATCCTGATCACCCGAGGTCAACCAAAGGAACACACCGTAAAGCAGTAGCGTGGTCGAGAGAAAGACCAGTATCTGAATGGTCACAGTCTGGTTCTGTATATCAATCAGGCCAAAAAGGGTATTAAGTGTTTCCATAGTGTCTTACTCAAACTCGGAAAGAGATCATCTTGCGAATGATGTAGTAACCGACGGCCATGAACGCCAGCTGCCCCAGTATCAGGAAATGTCCCGTCGTGGTAGTAAAAAGGATGTCTATGTAACCAGGGCTGGTAAGAAACATAACACCACCGACGAAGAAGGGCAGCAGTACCAGGACATTGGCCGACAACCGCATCTCGGCAGAGAGGATCTTGATCTCCCGATAGGTCGCTGCCCTGGAACGCATGATGGTTGCCAGCCGGTTTAGCATATCAGCCAGGTTACCACCGGTGGTCCGCTGTATCAGCACGGCAGTGACAAAATAGTTCATCTCCTCACTGCCCGTTCTGCTGGCCAGATTTTTAAGCGCCTCCTCGAACTCGAGACCGTAGTTGAGCTCCTCAAAGGTAATGCCGAACTCCGTCCCGATGGGATCAGGCATCTCCGCCGCCAGTGATTTGAGTGAGGCGCTGAAGGGATTGCCCGCCCGCAGGCTTCGTGCAAGATAGTCCAGCGCATCGGGAAGTTGTTTGATGAAGGCCTCCGAGCGGGCCTGTTTTTTCTTCATCAGATAGAGAATGGGCAAAAAGATTCCGGCGGGAATGGCTATCAACAGTGCCACGAATGTGTGAACCGTCTCCAGCATCATCAGCGGAAACAGCACTACGGCAAACACCAGCATCTGCACGAGGATAAATCGGCTGACACTGAGTTCGACCGCCGCCTGCTGCAGCAAACGGTCAAGCGAATGGAAGCGCGGTATGGCGATGAGCATCCGGTTGATAATCGGAATATTGCTCATCTCCCTTTTGCGCAACAGTTCGAGCGCCTTTTTGTGTTCTTCACCTGCCGCCGAGAGGGCCTTGAGCCGCTTATTGATCTTTACTGAGCCCTCTTCGCGGATGGAGCGCCACGTATAATAGACACCCTCAAGGAAGACAATTACCGCGACAAAGACCAGGAACGAGAGCAGGTAAGTGTAGTAGATTTCTTGCTGCACGTCATAGACTCCTACTCATATACCCGGCCTGGGTCGAAAATATTCTCATCGATCTCTACGCCGTATTCACGGAAACGTTTCAGCATCAATGGACGAATGCCGGTAGCGTGGAAATCGCCAACGATATTACCTTTGGAGTCGACGCTCTTTTTCTCAAAGCCAAAGATTTCCTGCATGTTGACGACGTTCTCCTCCATTCCAGTGATCTCCTGAATGCTGGTGATCACCCGGCGCCCATCGGGAAGACGCTCAACGTCTACCACCAGGTTCAGTGCCGCGGCCATTTGCTGACGGATAACCAGGGCTGGAATGGGCACACCCGCCATGCCCACCATATGTTCGATACGGGTCAGGGCATCCCGTGAGCTGTTGGCGTGTACCGTCGAGATTGAGCCGTCGTGGCCGGTATTCATCGCCTGGAGCATATCCAGAGCCTCGGCACCACGTACCTCACCGACCACGATGCGATCAGGGCGCATTCGCAGCGCGTTTCTCACCAAATCACGCTGCAGCACCTCCCCCTTACCCTCGATATTGGGCGGACGCGTCTCAAGCCTGACGACATGCGGCTGCTGCAGCTGCAGCTCGGCAGAGTCTTCAATGGTGATGATCCGTTCATTGGCAGGAATAAATCCCGACAGCACGTTAAGCAGGGTGGTCTTGCCGCTGCCCGTACCACCAGAAACGATGATGTTGTTTTTTGACTTCACCGCTGCCGCCAGAAACTCCCCCATGGCCGGGGTAAGCGAACGGAAACTGATCAGGTCAGGCATCGTGTAAGGGTCGACACTGAACTTTCGTATCGACAAGACCGGTCCGTCGAGGGAGAGGGGAGGAATGATCGCATTCACCCGTGAACCGTCGGGGAGACGCGCATCGACCATCGGCGAAGACTCGTCGATACGCCGGCCGACACTGCTGGCGATTTTCTCGATAATGCGCATCAGATGCTCATTGCTCTGAAAATGCACTGCAGTTCGCTCAAGCACACCATGCCGCTCGACGAAGACATTCGCATAGGTGTTCACCAGAATATCGGATAGCGTGGAGTCGTGAAGCAGCGGTTCTATCGGGCCAAAACCAAGGACTTCGTAGCAGACCTCTTCGGCGATCAGGGCCTTTTCCGCCGCATTAAGCGGCTCCGACTCCTCGTCGATCAGGCCACGCACAAAACCCTTGATCTCATTTTTCGCCTTTTCAGGGTCCATGTTGTCAAGCAGACTCAGGTTAACCCTGTCCATCAAATTTCGGTGTACGCGATTCTTTATCTTCTGGATTTTAGCCAGATTATCAGCAGAGTTGCGTACAGCCTGCTTTTCTTGTTCAGTATTCATTTCATTGGTATCTGACATTTTGACACCTCAACAGGCTTAGTGAGAGAAGAGCCGGGAGAAAATCCCTTTTTTCGCCTTGGTTTTTCCGCCTTGATGCTGCTCAACAATATATGCGGCAATGGCGGCGATATCCTTGGACAGGTCGGACGAGGCGGCGACCTCATGAACCGGCTTTCCGGTATCCTGAGCGTGATTGGCGGTCTTGTAGTCGTTCCTGACCCGGCGGATCTTCTCTTTCCCCAGAGTCTCCTTTAACCCTTCGATGGTGACACTTGCCTGTTTGGACATAGCACGATTGTTGATAAGCTCGATATTGGCGAAGGAGATCCCATCGTGCGACATCCTGTCCAGCAACAACTTGGCATCCCTGACCGTTGGCAGATTGTTCTCGACCACCAGCATAATAGGATCGGCAAATTTCAGTGCCGCAACGATCCAGTCGGTATAAACGCGTGGCATGTCAACCACGACATAATCATAGATCTCGGCGGTGGCCGAGAGCACTCGTCTAACCGCATTCGGGTCGATCTTGACTATCGGACTGAGATCCGCCGGAGAGGCAAGTACATCCAGACCGCTGGAGTGGCGTGTCATCAAGGCCTTGATAAACACCGGATCGATTCGCTCCGGCTGGAGAAGCGCCTCAAGGACATTCGACGAGGGATGCAGATCCAGCTGCAACGCCACGGAACCGAACTGGATATCCAGGTCAATAAGCGCCACTTCCGCCTTGTGTTTGGTCGCCAGGGTGTGGGCCACATTCACGGCAATGGTCGTTGCACCGGTACCACCTTTGGCATTGACAAAAGCGGTCACTCCCCCTTTGCCGCCCAGTGCCGACTTGATCTTTTTCCTTTTCTCGCTGAGGGCAACGGTCACTGACTGAATGAGTTCGGCGCGAACAACCGGCTGGGGTAAGACATCCTTGATACCGGCGCGCATCAGCCGGCGAATGGTCGAGATATCCCCGTCCTGATAGGTCACCATCACGGAGAATTTCCCCTCGTTCTCCCTGACCAGTTGTTCAAGAAACTTTATCTCCTCTTCCTTACTGCCATCTATCTCATAGATAAAGAGATCAGGAAGCTCCTTGGTACCGACATCCTCAACATGCCAGTCGGTTTCACTCGGCAGATGAGAGGTCAGCTCCACCCCATCGATCGTCGCGAGAGTTTCGGTAAAAAAGTCTTTCGTCTCCCCGTTCAGAAAGACGCCAATTGTCTTTAAAGTTGTGCTCATCTTCTCACCAACCCTGTTCGCATAGTGTCCAGTCAATCCTGCAAAGGTATACCATCATCCGCCTTACGGTGTCTCAAGATCCTCACTCAGGCGGGTGGTCTTGAAGTCCGGCAAAGTTATCGTCGCATCCAGACCCAGTATTCCCGGTGTAATAAAGGTATATTCGACCTCCTTGAGGCGAACTTCGACTTCATAAATTTTGATATCTTCGTAGGCGTCAGGAGAACCGGTGGTTGAACAGCGATACTCCACTTCAAGATTAACATCCCCCAGACGGGGATAGAACTTCTGCATCAGCCCCAGCACCCCATCGCAATCCCCGTCAGCACAGTCTGCTACTGCTGGTGTAGCGCAAGTTTCATCAGAAAGTGTTACCAGCGGCTCATTAACTATCAAATGGCGCGCACCGGCACGTGTCGCCTCAACCAGACTCGAGGCGTTAAAGATCAGCAAGGCAAACTCGATGATCCCCATAATCAGCACCAAAAAAATGATGAGAATAATAGCCGATTCGACGGTCGCCGCACCTTGTTGCCTGCGCATAGTTCGTGCCATGTCACTCACCGATGTAACGCTCCTCGACCTTCTGTTGCATCGTGAAGGAATCGATGTCAGTAAAGGGAATAATCGGCCCTTCATCACCGAAGACAGAGGTAAAAACTGCCTCACTCTCGGCGATAATGACGCACCCCTCTGTCTCGACACTATTTTCGCCAGTCAACGTCTCATGGCGGTAGTCGAACGAGACGGACATGGCCGGAAGCAGCATGTCACCGTTGCCATCCTCATTGCCATAAAGGACCAGATTCTCTGCCCGGAGAAGATTATTGGCTGTCCAGGCACTCCCATCACTACAGGTATGGTTGGCCTTGTCGAGTACCAGTGCCTGATCCGTGCGGGCAAGAAACCTTGCACCGGACGTAGTCGCCTTGGTCAGGGTATTGAGCTGGTAGAGCGCCCGCCCCAGTTCGGTAATACCGAATACCAGCAACACCAGCAACGGTACAATGATGGTAAACTCCACCGCTACCGCACCACGGGAACGCTGCGAACCACTATTCATAGAGCTGCACCGTCACATGGTAATTGGCATCTTCCTCCGAGGCCCAGTCCATAAACTCAACAAGCACATTGGTATCGGGAGGCCCAGCCACCCTCTCCGTGATGAAAAGCTCGGCAAAGCCATCAGGCTCACGGATAGGAATAGTGGCACTTGCTCCATGGACGTTTAGGGCATTACAACTAAGAACCGCTACGAAAAAGACACGGCGATCGGCACTGCCAGGCGTGTGATCAGGGCTAACAGGCACATTATCGCTGGACAACTCCCAGTTATACACCTGCTTTCTGGACATGGATGCCCATCCCGCAGGTCGAATCACGCCTGAGTGATAGGTAGTGAAATAGTCGTCTCTATCCCACTCACCGTTGCCAATTCTGTTTGTGCTCACTGCGTCGAGATCCTGAAGATTCTCATCCCGCCACTGAATCTTGCCATCCTCACCAGGAGCGGACTGTGGCACATCGTCATAACCTCCGTAGCTGGTGACATTCGGTGCAGGCGGATATTTGGCAGGCGTCAACCCGAAACCATATTCATCGAAACGGGTATTTATTCCTGCTGCCGTCTTATTGGTCATACCGCCCGGCTCTGCCAGCACCAGTGGAGGGGTACAACCGAGTGAACCTTCATCAGCCAATGCGTGCATGGCATCACCCGCACCACCACCAGGAAAGCGGTCAAGATCAAGGAAAGCGAAGTCACCCGGTGCCCAGGCGCTACTCTGCGCCTTGAGCAGAATCTGCTGACCTGCCTCAATGTTCTCACGCATACCACCGGCCACACCTTCAAAAGGATCGCACATCATCACCGGTGGATAGTTGCAGAAGTAGAAGTGCCGACCAGCCAAGGCTGTTGCCGTGGTCACTGCCTGCTTACTGGTATCGATGCCAATCACCGAAAGCACGGGCAGGAAGTAGAGATCGATACCGTAACGCTCTTTGTTGTCCTCACCCTCATCGTCCACACTCTCCGGATTAAGGGTGACGCGAATGTAGTGGACATAGACGTCATCATCCTCTGAGGGAATGATGATTTTGTTACTATCGTCCGGGTCCGCCACCCCCACGTCACAAATAGCGCCGGCGTCTTGTGAACCGCCGATAGAACAGTAAAAGGTGATGTCAATTTCGACATTACTTCCCAACAGTTCCTTAACCTTGGCGAAATGGCTGTTGTGCGCGAGCAGACCCTTTGCAGCAAGCTCGGCGCGCTCAATCGCGTCCGACTTGGCATTAAGCTCAGCGGCCCCGGCCAGTGCCGCGGCATCGGCAGCGTTCTGCATCTCGGATTTGAGTACATACAGGCGGCCGAGATCGAGCGCCAGGGCGGCGACCCCGAGCAGAATCGCGATCACCAGCACAAGCATGACGACAACAAATCCGCGCTGTTTCTTCTGCCCCTGAGGTCTACCCTGGCACTTGATCATGGCTTATAACTCAGTCACTAACATCCAGCAGTAACCGCTCGGTCGGCGCACTGGCCTTCTCCTTGCGGTATTCGTTCAGCAGTTTTTCTGCCTTCTGGCCATCAAGCGTAGCCACCCCCTCTTCACCGAAGCCGGCATAGGGGTCGACCGTCTGCTGTACGATGTTGTTTTCGACACGCACCCCGTTATGGGGGTCAAAGATGGTGCAGGCGGAAACCGCTGTCACAGCAACCACCATAGCGCTCATATTCAAAAATTTTGCTCTCTTCATCACTCTTCTCCCTTACAGCTCATGACCAAAGGAGCCTTCAACGCCTTGACCACTTTGCCCGGCCTCCGAGGTTGAATCGCCATTTGTTGTCTCACCCTCTGCCGCATCGCGATCAGACTGGGTTGGCTTGAAGTTTGCCATACGACCCAGAAGGTACTGGTCGAACCAGCTCGGCGGAATGAAGTTATCGGTGGGTGCGCGCAGCTTCATCCCATTCACCGGTTTGACCAGACGCGGTGTAACCACCACCACCAGCTCGGTCTCGTTGCGCTGAAAACGGGTACTGCGGAACAGTGCGCCCAGGATGGGAATGTCACCCAGGCCCGGAATCTGGTCGATGGCGTTGTTCATGTCACTCTGGATCAGGCCGGCAATGGCAAAACTCTGACCATCAGCCACTTCAACGGTGGTGCCGGTACGCCGGGTAGTGATACCGGGCACGGAGATCCCGCCACCGGTGGCGGTACTCGTGGAGGTGTCGATCGCCGATACCTCGGAGTTGAGCTTGAGGTTGATCTTGCCCTTGCTCAGTACCGTCGGTGTAAAGCGCAGTCCGACACCAAACTCCTTGTAGTCGACAGTGATCACGCTTGCCCCACCGAGTGTACCGGACTGTGCAACCGGCACGGGAAATTCACCACCGGCAAGGAAGCTGGCCTCCTGCCCGGAGAGGGCAACAATATTCGGCTCGGCCAGGGTCTTGGCCAGCCCTTTGGTCTCCAGCGCCTGCAGCTTGACGGTCAGGATGTCGGCGATATCGTTGGCTGTATTGATCGAGGTGCCTGAGAAGAAGTTGGTGGCGATATCGTTGCCGGTTATCACTTCAATCGTCCGTCCTGCAGCATCCACATTGGTGGCCTCGATACCGACGCCCAGTTCACGCAGCGAACTCCGTCCTATCTCGCTGATCTTCACCTCCAGCATCACCTGCTGGCCACCACCGACCTGCAGCATGTTGATGACCTTGGCCTTGGGGACGAAGCTCGATGCGACCGAGACTGCCTGGTCCATAGAGGCCAGGCTGGAGACCTCACCGGAGAGCATCACCGCATCATTGGCGCCGCGGATCTCAATCAGTCTTTCGTGCGGCAGCACCTCGTAGATCTTGCGCTTGATGCCGTCGAGGTCGTAACCGACCACCACGTCGATCACCGCATTGAGATCCCGTTGCTTGTCGCGGAACACCAGATTGGTATGGCCCGGCTTCTTGCCCAGGATCAGCACCTGACGCGAGGAGAGCAGCTTGATATCGGCGATCTCCGGATTACCAATCACCACCTGCTCCAGACTGCGCGGTGAGTAGATGATTTGCGACTTGCCGATGGAGAGCCGCAATTCGCTGGCATCCCTGGCCCCGCCGAACTCCAGCATGTAGTTGCCGGTCGCCGCCATGGCGCTGGCACTGAGCACCATGACAGCTGCCAGCAGCAGAGTAATTAGGGAACGTATCATGCCGCTGCCTCCGTTATTGTTAGCCTTCATTACTTGCCTCATGTTCACATCTCCTCAGCAAACTTAACTTTATCCATCAACCGGCTACTGGCTCTGAACCGCGCCTTCCGGAGGCCGCTCTTCACCTTCCTGAACCCGCTGCTGAATGACATCCAGTCCGCGAATCACCTCAACCGTCGGAGTCGGTCTTCTGACACGCTTGGTCACCACCGGCTTGCTCTCCCGATACGCTTCGAGGAGCGAGGTTATCGAAATAATCTCCTGCTTGATGATGGAAGCATCGAATTCGTTTCTCAGCATCAGGCTAAGCTCACCGACCTTCATGGCAAGGGCCAGCATCTTGCCCTCGTTGGGAGTGATCAACAGGGTCACTGCGTTTACCACCTTCGGATTGTCCTCATCCTCGGTACTGATCTGATCCACGGCCAGCACACGAATGTTCTGCAACAGGGTACGGGTCGCCGGATTCTTGTCCCGGCGGCCGATGGTGCTGGTCAGCAACACATCGACATAGTTGCCTGGCAGGACGAAACCGGCCACGCCGGTGATCTCGGTGACGTTAATGGTGATCGCGCGCATGTCTTCCGGTATTTTCGAGGGCAGACCGGCACGGGCCCCGAACGGACTGAGCTTGTAGGGCAACACCATTTCGTTCTGCTTGATCTGGCTGATGACCACCGGTGCACTGGGATCATCCTCCCCCTTGGGAACCAGGGTCGATATCGATTTGAACACCCCTTCAGGCAGGTTCGCTGTGGGCATCTCCACCTCCTTGAGCGACAGCTCATTGAGACGGGTTCCCGACTTGAGGTCCACGGCGGCAACCACGACACGTGTCATCGGCACCGCCTGCACCTCAATCGGCCCTTCGCGGCCTTCCTTGATCAGCATATTGACCAATATCACCGCGACCCCACCCAAAAAGAGTGCGAGTATCAGTAGTACGAGCGCCTTTTTCTGCATTGTGCCTGCCTCCAGAACAAATGGTATTGTCTACTTCTATCGAGTAACTATAGCTAAAAACCGGGTATTTCCCAGCGCGCATAAAAAAGAAATAACAGTGTGCCCAGTGCGATAGGTACCGCATAGGGGATAAGCAGTGTGGCCGTCGCATCACCCGGCGGCACATAGACCGGTCGGCGCATCGACAGCGACAGGCTGATCATCGCCCGCAGTCGTGCCAGCGTAGCAGAGAGCGAGGTTTTGTAAAGGTGGATGGCGAGCGAGAAGAGCGCCCCGGTAATTACGATGAAAAGCAGCGCCAGCAGCGCCGATTGGATATCACCGAGAAAGGCACCGACGCTGACCATCAGTTTGACATCCCCCGCCCCCATCCAGTGCAGGGCATAGAGCGGGAAAGTCAGAACCAGGGTCACGGCCAGAGCCAGCAGGGAGCTGAAAAAGCCCTCCGTGCCGAAGGCCAGTGCGTGAAGAAGGGGAGCGAGAATCCACCCTGCCAGAGAGATGACGTTGGGTATGCGGTGTTTGCGCGTATCCGCTACTGCGGCGATCAACAGCAGTAACAACAGCACAACAGTAATCAGCAAGGGAGCCATGCCTGTGCGACACCATCCATTGACTCCCTCACCTGAAAGGTAAACGAAGCCTTGAAATTCTTCCGTGGAAGAGGGAGGTCTGCCGACAGTCGGCAGACCTCCTCAACACAATTAAAGATCAAACCGTGTCATTCATTCAGCAGGTACACAGGTTGCCGGGTCCGCAATACAGTTCTTGACCTCAGCGAACTTGTTATTCACTTCCACGCCAAGTAAGTAGACTGTCGCGGCCACTGCCACGGCGATCAGTGCCACCATCAGCGCATACTCAACCACGGTGGCGCCGTCTTCTTCTTTGAAAAAGCGTTTAATCATTTCCATCTTACTCTCCTTATTGCGGTTTACTATTATCAGGTAACGCCTGATCACTTTCGCTGAAATGGGCCTGTCTGCTTTACACCCCTTGCGGAAAAGCTTCCATGACGCGAGTCACAGCATAGTTTAATCTACGCCAAGAATTGTGGTTTGTACAACCCTTATTTATCACTTTTTCAACTTTCTTCTGGCGACGTGTTGCGGCTTTGTCACATGGCAGATCTTTGCCGAAGATGCCTATTCTTCGAATTTATTGACTTTGTTCGAAGTGTAGACCGGATAGGGTATTTTTCAACTAATGAGTCAACGCGCGCGACGCGCTGCTCGCCCCTCGACATATCCGGGCCTGGAATGGCTTGATAGCGGGCACATGGCCTGCCCTACCCTCATCAGCAAGCCGATGTTCTCGCCAAGACGCCAGGCTCGCAAAGAAAAATCAGGTCTTTCTTGGCGAGCCTGGCGTCTTGGCGAGAGACCTGATGGGGAGATCGCGGCCACAATTTCCGGGGAATAGGAAGCTGCGTCAAGGAGGGGGGTAATGCCGTTCAGTTAAAGAAAAAATTCCAACCTTGCGGTAGGAGGTAGGCGCCCAGTCCTCTGGGCGAAATTCGCCGAGGGGACTCGGTTCTTGCCGGTATTTAGGGGAGGTGAGGCCTCCTGCATACCGTTGCGGCATGCAGGCCGGTGCAAGGGCTCAGGAGAGCCAGCGCCGTGCGTTGCGGAACATGCGCAGCCACGGTCCCTCCTCGCCCCACTCGTCCGGATGCCAGGAGTGCTGCACCGCGCGGAAGACCCGCTCGGGGTGCGGCATCATGATGGTGAAGCGGCCATCGGTGCTGGTCAGGCCGGTGATGCCGAGCGGTGAACCGTTGGGGTTGGCCGGGTAGATCTCGGTGGGGTCGCCGTAGTTGTCGACGTAGCGCAGCGCCACCTGCTGCTTGCGCAGCGCCTCCTCCGGGCTGTGGCCCTCGCGGAACTCGGCACGGCCCTCGCCGTGAGCCACGGCGATGGGCATGCGCGAGCCCGCCATCCCCTGCAGGAACAGTGAAGGCGACTTCATCACCTCCACCATCGACACCCGTGCCTCGAACTGCTCGGAGATATTGCACACGAAGTGCGGCCAGCCATCGCTGCCGGGGATCAGCTCATGCAGGTTGGACATCATCTGGCAGCCGTTACAGACCCCCAGGCCGAAACTGTCGTCGCGCCCGAAGAAGGCCTCGAACTCGTCGCGGGCGCGCGGGTTGAACAGGATCGACTTGGCCCACCCCTCGCCGGCACCGAGTACGTCGCCGTAGGAGAAGCCGCCGCAGGCGACCAGGCCGTTGAACTCCTTGAGCGAGATGCGGCCGGCGATGATATCGCTCATGTGCACGTCGACGGCGTTGAAACCGGCGCGGTCGAAGGCTGCGGCCATCTCGATCTGGCCGTTGACCCCCTGCTCGCGCAGTACTGCCATGCGCGGCGCGGCGGCCTTGCCGATGAACGGCGCGGCCACATCCTCGTCGAGGTCGAAGGTCAGCTCGGCGTGCAGGCCCGGGTCGTTGCCGTCGAGGATACGATCGAACTCCTCGCGGGCGCACTCGGCGTTGTCGCGCAGCGACTGCATGCGGAAGCTGGTTTCGGACCAGGCCCTTTGCAGCTCGATGCGCGCCTCGTCCAGCAGGGTCTCACCGCGCCGTCTGATCACAATCCGATCATCATCGTTGAGCTCGCCGATGACGAAGGCGGCGCTACCCAGCTCCGCCTCGCGCAGTGCCGAGAGCACCTCCTCGGTGTCATGGTGGTGCACCTGAATGACCGCGCCGAGCTCCTCGCTGAACAGCGCGGCGACCGGATCGTCGCCCAGCTCGTCGAGGTGGAGATTGACCCCGGTGTGACCGGCAAAGGCCATCTCCGCCACGGTGGTGAAGAGGCCCCCGTCCGAACGATCGTGGTAGGCGATGAGTTTGCCCTCCTGGCTCAGCTCCTGGAGCACAGCGAAGAACTGCCTGAACGCCTGCACATCGTCCAGGTCCGGCGCATGGTGGCCCACCTGCTTGTAGACCTGTGCCAGGCAGGAGCCGCCGAGGCGGTTACGCCCCTTACCCAGATCGATAAGGATGAGGTCGCTGTCGCCCAGATCGCTGCGCAACTCCGGGGTAAGGGTCTTGCGCACATCGCTCACCGGGGCGAAGGCGGTGGTGATCAGCGATAACGGTGCAGTAACCGACCGCTCCTCGCCGTTCTCACGCCAGACGGTCTTCATCGACATCGAGTCCTTGCCTACCGGGATGGCGATGCCGAGTGCCGGGCAGAGTTCCATGCCCACGGCCCTGACCGCCTCGTAGAGACCGGCGTCCTCGCCCGGGTGACCCGCCGGGGCCATCCAGTTGGCGGAGAGCACGATGCGCGAGAGTTCCTCAATCCGTGCAGCGGCGATATTGGTCAGCGCCTCGCCCACTGCCATACGGGCGCTGGCGGCGTGATCGACCAGCGCCAGCGGGGTACGCTCGCCCATCGCCATCGCTTCGCCTTTATAACTGTCATAACTGCTGGCGGTGACACCGCAGTCGGCCACCGGCACCTGCCAGGGGCCGACCATCTGGTCGCGGTTGACCAGACCGGTGACGCTGCGGTCACCGATCGTGATGAGGAAGGTCTTGTCGGCGATGGTCGGCAGACGCAGCAGGCGGTAGACGGCGTCGCGGACATCAACCTTGCGGCTATCGAAATCGGGTTTGTGGAACGGCTTGTGCTGCACCTCGCGCAGCATCTTCGGCGGCTTGCCCAGCAGCACCTCGAGTGGCATGTCGATGGGGCTGTTATCAAAATGGCCGTCGCCGAGCACCAGTTGCTGCTCGGCCGTCGCCTCGCCGATCACCGCATAGGGGGCGCGCTCGCGCTCGCAGATGGCGGCGAAGCGCTCCATCTCCTCGGGCATGATCGCCATGACGTAGCGCTCCTGTGCCTCGTTACACCAGATCTCCATCGGCGACATGCCCGGCTCGTCATTGGGGATGGCGCGCAGTTCGAAGCGGGCGCCGCGCCCGGCGTCGTTAACCAGCTCAGGCATGGCATTGGAGAGACCACCGGCGCCGACATCGTGGATGGAGACGATGGGGTTGTGCTCCCCCAGCTGCCAGCAGCGATCGATCACCTCCTGGCAGCGGCGCTCGATCTCCGGGTTGCCGCGCTGTACCGAGGCAAAATCGAGATTCTCCGCCGACTCACCGCTGGTCATGGAGGAGGCGGCACCGCCGCCGAGGCCGATGAGCATCGCCGGCCCGCCCAGCACCACCAGCTGCGCACCGGGGGGAATGATCTCCTTCTCCACGTGCTCCACACGAATGTTGCCAAGCCCGCCGGCGAGCATGATCGGCTTGTGGTAGCCGCGTACCTCGTCACCGGCGGGACCGGGCACCCGCTCCTCGAAGGTGCGGAAGTAGCCGTTGATTGCCGGGCGGCCGAATTCGTTATTGAAGGCGGCGGCGCCCAGCGGTGCCTCGATCATAATCTCCAGCGCAGAGACGATACGCCCCGGCTTGCCGTGGTCGCTCTCCCAGGGCTGCTCGAAGCCGGGGATACGCAGGTTGGAGACGGAAAAACCGGCCAATCCCGCCTTGGGCTTGGAGCCGCGGCCGGTGGCGCCCTCGTCACGGATCTCGCCGCCGGAGCCGGTGGCGGCGCCGGGGAACGGGGCGATGGCGGTGGGATGATTGTGGGTCTCCACCTTCATCAGGATCGCCATCGGCTCCTTGTGATAGCGGTACTCGGCCGAGTCGGGCACGGGGAAGAAACGGCCTGCCTGGTAGCCTTCAATCACCGCCGAGTTGTCCTTGTAGGCCGACAGGGTCCGGCCGGGGTTCTTCTGGTGGGTGTTGCGGATCATGGCAAAGAGGGACTTCTCCTGCTCCTGACCGTCTATGATCCAGTCGGCGTTGAAGATCTTGTGGCGGCAGTGTTCGGAGTTGGCCTGGGCGAACATCATCAACTCGGCATCCGAGGGGTTACGTCCCAGCGCGGTGAAGTTCTCCACCAGATAGTCGATCTCATCATCGGCCAGCGCCAGCCCCCACTCCCCGTTGGCCCGCTCCAGCTCCCCCTTGCCGCCGCCGAGGATATCCACCTGACGCATCGGCGCCGGCTCCTGGGTGAGGAACAAGCCTTCGGCCTCCCCGGTACTCTCCAGCACCTGCTCGATCATGCGGTCGTGCAGCAGGGCGGCGGCCAGCTTCAGTTCATGTTCGCTTAACTCGCCATCGCCGCGACGCAGGTAGTAGGCGGTACCGCGCTCAAGGCGGTGAATCTTCTGCAGGCCGCAGTTGTGGGCGATATCGGTCGCCTTGGAGGCCCAGGGCGAGAAGGTGCCGATACGCGGAATGACCAGCAGCAGCTGCCCCTGCGGCTCCTCGCTCTGCGCCGCGGGACCGTAGGTCAGCAACCGCTCCAGGGTGGCCTGTTCGCTCTCATCCAGTGTCCGCTCCACATCGGCAAAGTGGAGGTACTCAGCGTAGAGGTGGGCAAGGTCCGGGATCTGTTCGCGCAGGGCGTGAGTCAGTTTTTCGAGACGAAACGGGGAGAGGGCCGGGCTTCCGCGCAGGATCAGCATGGGGATAGAGCCTTATCGATCGGTTGGTGAACAGAAGCGCAATAATACTGGATGCGGCACGGGACATAAAGAAAACCGGTAACATGGAAAGCAGGTCAGGCTTCAGCCCGACACATTGTTTGTCCAGGGCGGACTAAAATCCTACACAAGGCGAACATCCCACGCTGTGGCATTGCGGATGGTATACTGCGCCGCCATACAATCATCAGTACACAGTTATGAGCCAGGATAACACCCCACTCCCCCGCTGCGGCCTGCTGCGCCGCCTTGCCGCCATCCTCTACGACAGCCTGCTGCTGCTGGCGGTGCTGTTCATCGCCAGTGCCCTGTGGTTAATCCCGAGCGGCGGCGAGGCAACTGCAGGCCAGGACCCGCTGCTCACCCTCTTCCTGCTGCTGGTGGCCTTCGCCTTCTTCGCCTGGTTCTGGAGTCACGGTGGACAGACCCTGGGGATGCGCGCCTGGCGGATAAAATTGCAGAACCGCAACCCCGGTCCGCTCACCCTGTGGCAGCTGATGCTGCGCTTTATCGTCGCCATCTTCTCCTGGCTGGCCTTCGGTCTGGGCTTCCTCTGGTCACTCATCGACAAGGAGAAGCTGACCTGGCATGACCGCTACTCGATGAGCGAGCTGGTAGTCACCCCCAAACAGCGCAGGGACGGTTAAAGCGGGGGTTCATAGGTTAGTTCTTAAGGTTCAAGTCGATAAACGAAGGGTCCCCTTTCCCGGAGGGAGAGGGAGCTAATCCGCTTAAAGACCAGCCTATGAGAGGGGGTTACCAACAGACTTTTTCAAATTCTCGCCAAGGTATTACCAATCTTCCCCCGGCGATCGTGGTCTTGGCAAGAGCCACTCATGGGAATCAAGGCGACTTGGCGGTGATGTGGCTGACCACATGGTCACCGTCGTCGCTTTTCTCCAGCCTTGCCACCAGGTAATCATAGGCCCTGAGCAGCCACAGGTCGGTATCCTCCTTTTTCAGCTTGACCGCCGCCATCTTGCCGAACGGGGTCTCCACCTCCTCCTGACCAACCAGCTCAAAGTGGTACTCCCTCAGTTTGCCGCGATCGGCGACAGTGTAGTTGAACTCCCTGAGGCCATTGGCCAGCTCGTGACGCAGCACCAGCTGATAGAGCTGCTTGTCGTAGACTCCCGGGCTGAGGGGCAGTTGCTTGCTCCTGCCCTTATAGAGTGTCGATATCTTCATCGCATCCCAGTCAAAATCGAGCTTCTCCTCCAGCTCCTTCTTACGCCCGCCGGCATAGTGGTAGTGGTAGCTGATGGGGCGGATGGCCCCGTCGTGGTAGCGCCATATACTGCGTTCAATCACCCGGTCCTTGGTAAACCAGGCGGCAATGCCGGTGGCATAGGCGACGGTTTCCATCAGATAGCTGCCATCATCCCGCCGCTCCAGACGCTGACTCATCTCACCGACCTTGAAACCGTTGTACTGGACGGTGTAATCAGCCGAATAGGGCTCGATCGCCACCGCTGCCTGCAGCGATGCCATTGAGAGCAACAAAGTAATCAGAGAAATTAAACGCAGCACGGCAATCCCCATCCATTTTTGGCTGTTAATGACTGTAGACGACAGGTCGGTGCAGGGGAAGTTCCCGGTTGGAAATAACCCACGATGTCATCGTACACGACGCATCATGACAAACCACAATATAAATACCAGTACCCCCGGCACTGCTGCACTGACCACGGGTGCTATATCGTAGAGCAGCCCCATGCGCGAAAAAACATTGTTGAGCAGATAGAAGACGATACCGATCATGGACCCCACCATGACCCTGGCCCCCACGCCGACCGAACGCAGGGAGCCAAAGACAAAGGGGAGTGCGAGCAGGAGCATGCCGCCGGTGCTGATCGGTGTGATGATGCGGATCCACATCGCCACCTCATAACGCTGCGTGGCCAGTCCGTTCTCCCGCATAAAGCCGACCAGCTCATACAACTCCACGATCGATAGATTCTCCGGTTTCATGCTGGCGAGATTAATCATCTCCGGCGCCAGGCGGCTCGGCCACGCCAGGCTGTCGACCCGCTTTACACTCACCCCATCTTTCTCAAACAGGGTTCGCTCCACACCGGAAAGATGCCACTCCCCGGTCCGGTACTGCGCCCTGGCCGCCGTGGCGATCTCCAGCAGACGCTGCCCCTCCATCCGGTAATAGACCACCCCGCGGGCATCCCCGTCGGGATTGAGCCGACGGATAGAGATAAAACTGTCACCATCCTTGGCCCACAGGCTTTCTCCCGTATTAAGACTGACCCCGCGAACCATCGCCTTGAGCCGCAGGGTATAGGCCTCCTTTTCCAGCTGCGGCGCCACCCCCTCCCCCATGGCAATCACCACGGCGATCATCACCAATCCCGCTTTGAGTACCGAAACGGTCATACGGTTTACCGAAATGCCGGCAGCGCGCATCACTGTCAACTCGCTGTTGCCGGCAAGGGTACCCAGCCCCAGCATACTGCCAAGCAGTGCCACCATGGGAAACAGCTCATAGGCCTGGCGCGGCAGCAGCATGATGCTGATAATTACCGCATCCTGGTTGCTGTAGCTTCCTTTCCCCACATAGCCCATCTCCCGGATCAGGGTGCTGAAAAAATAGAGTCCGAGCAGCACGGCAAACACCACCAGGGTATGGCCGATGACAGTCCGTATAATGTAACGATCAAGCAGTCTCATGACGCCCTCGCCGGGCCACGCATGCGATTGCCGCGCCAGTACAACAACCACAACAAAGCCAACAGCAACACCTGTACCCACCACATACCAATATAGGCAGATACCTCTCCTCTGGAGAGTGAGGACTTGGCGACCAGCAACAGGTTGTTGTAGATAAGATAGATCATGAAGCCCAGCGCCAGACCGCCAAAACGCCCGCGCCGCGGCGAGGTCTTACTCAGCGGCACAGCCAACAACCCCAGCAGCAGGGTACCGACAGGCAATGCCAGACGCCATTGCAGCTCCGCCATGTCCGCCGGACTGGAGGACGCCAGGAGCTGCCCCGTGGAATAGGCATCCCTTGGTGGAGTGGCGTCGGCCGGCACCTGATCCTGGATAAGCAGGCCATGCTCCCTGAAGTGCATGATGCGGTACCCCTTCATCCCTGGGGTTCCTTCATAACGATAACCGTCCATCAGGACCAGGTAACGACGACCGCTTTTCCTGTCTATCTGCTCGTAGGCCTGCTCTGCCGTCAACTGATACTGAAGCTTGCCTTCACTATAGTTAACAAAGAGTCCCTTCAGCCGTCTTTCCTCCCCATCAAAACTCTCTGCGTAGATCACCGGTCCGCCCTCGCCAGTCACATTGAACTGGCCGGGAATGACCCCCTCGATTTCGGTACGCGCACTCGCCTCCGCTACCAGCGACTCGGCATAGCGGTCGACCCATGGGGCAAAGTAGAGTGACAGCACCCCCACCAGCAGGGCAATCCCGGTCCCCAGCATGGCGACCATGCGGAGCAACTGCCCGGGCCGTACCCCACAGGCTCCCAGCACCACCATTTCACTGTCCCGATAGAGCCGGCCGAAGGCCAGCATCACCGCAAGGAAAAAGGCCAGGGGCAGAATGAACACCAGATTACCCACGCCCTTGAGGGCAAACAGCATCAAAAGAATATCGGTCGGATAGCGCCCCTCCAGGATATCGTTGAGCAGGCGGATGAGGGTGGTGCTGAAAACCATCACGCTGAGCAGCAGGGCAACCCCGAGAAAATTCAGGGTCACCTCGCGCAGGAGATAGCGGCGAATAATCATGGGTGAGGTATTCCCTTACATACTGTCCGGTTCATAGTGGGGAAGCGGTCGCCGTGATTGATAGAAATTGGTGCTGCTAAAGTTTACGCTATAGGCAAGGCCAACAAAACCACCCAATGCAGGAGTCATAATGGAATTCAATACCAGCACCGGTCCCGTTCACAGCACCCGCACCGGCTGTCTCATTGTCGGCATCTACGAGGGCAAAAAACTCACCCCCAGTGCCCGACAGCTCGATGAGGAGAGCGATGGCATCATCAAAACGGCGCTCAAAGGCGGCGATCTGAGCGGCAGCCTCGGCCAGACCCTGATGCTGACCGCCCCGCAGGGACTCAGTTGCGAGCGTCTGCTGCTGGTCGGCTGCGGCAAGGAGAAGGAGTTGAAGGATCGCAGCTACCGCCAGATCGTTCAGGCAGCCGCCAGGGCGCTGCTTGGCACGAAGGCCAAAGAGGCCCTCTGCAGCCTGGCCGAACTGCCGGTACCGGAGCGGGAGCTGGACTGGAAGGTGCGCCAGTTCATCGAGGCGGCGGGACACGCCGCTTACCGCTTCGATCAGATGAAGAGCAAGAAGAAGGATGAGGAGAGGCCCGTCCTGCGTAAGGTCAGCTTCCCCTACACCACCCGCGGTGAGGGTGCATTGATCAAGCTGGGCATCGTTCAGGGCCGTGCCATCAACGATGGTATTGATCTGACCAAGGATCTCTCCAACCTGCCGGGCAACATCTGCACCCCCAGCTATCTGGCGGATCAGGCCCGCGCCCTGGCACGCCAGCACAAAAGCATCAAGACCACCATCCTCGACGAAAAGCAGATGGAGAAGTTGGGCATGGGCGCGCTGCTTTCGGTTTCGCGCGGCTCGCGCCAGCCGGCCAAGCTCATTGTGATGGAGTTCACCGGAACAACGGCCAAGAACAAGCAGAAACCCATCGTGCTGGTGGGCAAGGGGCTCACCTTCGATGCCGGCGGCATCTCGCTCAAGCCTGCCGCGGCGATGGATGAGATGAAATACGATATGTGCGGCGGCGCCAGCGTCTTCGGCACGATGAAGGCGATCGCCGAAATGGAGCTGCCGATCAACGTGGTCGGCGTGGTCCCCAGCTCCGAGAATCTGCCCGACGGCGATGCCAACAAGCCGGGCGACATTGTCACCACCATGTCCGGCCAGACGGTGGAGATCCTCAACACCGATGCCGAGGGACGGCTGATCCTCTGCGACGCCCTGACCTACTCGAAGAAGTTCGACCCCTCGCTGGTGATCGACATCGCCACTCTCACCGGCGCCTGCATCGTCGCCCTGGGCAGCCACGCCGCCGGCCTGCTGGCCAACGACGACGAGCTGGCCGTCAAACTGCTGGAGGCCGGGCAGAAGAGCGGGGACCGTGCCTGGCAACTGCCGCTGTGGGAGGAGTACGATGAGCAGCTCAAGAGCCCGTTTGCCGACATGGCCAACATCGGCGGCAAGGGCGCCGGCACCATCACCGCCGCCAGCTTCCTCGCCCGCTACACCAAAGAGTACAAATGGGCCCACCTGGATATTGCCGGTACCGCCTGGCTGAGCAACGCCGAGAAAGGCGCCACCGGTCGCCCCGTGCCGCTGCTGACCCAGTTCCTGATCGACAAGGCCAAGGGCAATTAATATCTGATATTTTAAGTGTACCTACTCAGATATTTTAAGTGTACCTACTCACACAACTTTGCGCCTCTGCGCCTTTGCGGTGAGAATGTTTGTCGGAGTAGATCGCTTTATCACCCTGAAACCAGAAACTGACTATGACCCAGGTAGACTTCTACATCCTCGACGACCCCGCCGCCGATGCACGGCAGCGTTTCGCCTGTCGTCTGGCGGAGAAGGCGTGGCAGCAGGGCCACCAGGTCTATATCCACACCGGCGACCCGGTGCTCAGCGCACGGCTCGACGACCTGCTGTGGACCTTCCGCCAGGGCAGCTTTGTACCCCACGGGCTGGATGATGACCCGGCGTCGGACGAGGTCGCGATCCACATCGGCCACGGCGAAGAGCCCCGCCACCACGATGAGGTGTTGATTAATCTGGGACAGGATCTGCCGCTCTTTTTCAGCCGCTTCCGCCGGGTGGCGGAGGTGGTGGATAATAATGAGGAGAACCGCCGCGCCGGTCGGGAGCGTTTCCGTTTCTATCGCGATCGGGGTTATGCTCTGCAATCACACAGCATCAAACACGGATAACGGATGATGAGCGATAATCAACATCGGGACATTTTCGAGCAGGAGGGCCCTTCGCAAAACGCCTTGCTCAATGAGCTCGACTCCCTCAGGGAGCTGCTGGATGAGGAGATCGACAGCACGGCCGCTATCACCTCCGTCAGTGATATCCGTTCGGTCAAGGAGTATATGCTGCTCAAACAGGAGGCCGACAAGGCCGGTCTCGATCTCGACACCTGGCTGGCGCAACGGGCCGGCGCTACGCAGAGCAAAGCTGGCGAAAACGAGGAGGAGAGTCTGCCGCAAAACAGCGCCGAAGAGGCTATCCCCTTGCTGGACGAGGTGGTTGAAGTAGAGGACATGCCATTCGGGGCTGGGGAGGAGATAGAGTCACCGGCCATGGCCGCGGGGGGCCCCACCACAGAGTCCGAGGAGATCTACGCGGCGGCCAGGGCGGCGCTGGAGAGTCCCAATTCCACTCTCGAGACCCTCGAACAGATGGTCGCCCAACTCGTCGAACAGAGACTGCAGGCGCTCAAGCCGGAACTGCAGAAACAGATCTTTGATGAGCTCCGTGGCATGCTTCCGGTCGAGTGGTTTAAGTAGTCAGACTATGTGGCCGGAATACTCCTTGGCAGCGGTGTCGCCACAGGTTCATAAAATCCCCCTGCCGGCATCCTCTTCCCCCGCTTTCTAAGCTATAATGCCCGTTTTCGCGAAAACCGGACCATAACTGCCTGAAACCATGGATAAAAGCTACAACCCCCACGCCATCGAACAGCACTGGTACCAGACTTGGGAAGAGAAGGGCTACTTCGCCCCACAGGGACGTGGTAGTGCCGCGGGAGGCAGGACGCCGGGAGCGGCGGCCCCACAGGGTGGAGAGCAGAGCTTCTGCATCATGATCCCGCCGCCCAACGTCACCGGCAACCTTCACATGGGCCACGGTTTCAACAACACCGTGATGGACACCCTCACCCGCTACCACCGCATGAAGGGCGACAACACCCTGTGGCAGCCGGGCACCGACCACGCCGGTATCGCCACCCAGATGGTGGTGGAGCGCCAGCTCGGCGCCGAGGGAAAGACCCGTCACGACCTGGGCCGGGAAAAGTTCATCGAACGGGTGTGGGAGTGGAAGGCCGAGTCCGGCGGCAACATCACCCGCCAGCTGCGCCGCCTCGGCTCTTCGCTGGACTGGAGCCACGAGCGCTTCACCATGGACGACGGCCTCTCCGACGCGGTGCGTGAGGTCTTCGTCCGCCTGCACGAAGAGGGCCTCATCTACCGCGGCAAGCGCCTGGTCAACTGGGACCCGGTACTGCACACCGCCGTCTCCGACCTGGAGGTGATCTCCGAAGAGGAGCAGGGCTTCCTCTGGCACTTCCGCTACCCGCTCTCCGACGGCAGCGGACATCTTGTCGTCGCCACCACCCGTCCCGAGACCATGCTCGGCGACTCCGCCGTGGCGGTCCATCCCGACGACGAGCGCTACAAACACCTCATCGGCAAGACCATCACCCTGCCGCTGCTGGGCCGCGAGATCCCGATCATCGCCGACGACTACGTCGAGATGGAGTTCGGTACCGGCTGCGTGAAGATCACCCCGGCGCACGACTTCAACGACTACGCCATGGGCCAGCGCCACAACCTGCCCATGCACAACATCTTCACCGTCGATGCCAGGATCAACGACGAGGCGCCGGAGAAGTACCGCGGCAAGGACCGCTACGAGGCGCGTGACGAGATCATCCACGACCTGAAAGAGCTGGAGCTGCTGGAGAAGATCGACGACCACAAACTGATGGTGCCGCGCGGCGACCGCTCCGGCACTGTCATCGAGCCCTACCTCACCGACCAGTGGTTCGTGGACCTCACCCGCGAAAAACTCGACGACGGCCGCCCCGGCGGCAAGACCCAGATCACCGACCCGGCGATCCAGGCGGTGCGCGGCGGCGAGATCAACTTCACCCCGAAGAACTGGGAGAACACCTACTTCCAGTGGCTGGAGAATATCCAGGACTGGTGCATCAGCCGCCAGATCTGGTGGGGCCACCGCATCCCCGCCTGGTACGACGAGCAGGGCAACGTCTACGTCGGCCGCAGTGAGGAGGAGGTACGCGAGAAGCACAGCCTCGGCGCCGACATCAAACTGGAGCAGGACGAAGACGTGCTCGACACCTGGTTCTCCTCGGCGCTTTGGCCCTTCTCCACCCTGGGCTGGCCGGAGCAGACCGAGCGCCTGGAGCAGTTCTACCCCACCAGCGTGCTGGTCACCGGCTTCGATATCATCTTCTTCTGGGTCGCCCGCATGATCATGTTCGGCAAGAAGTTCATGGGGGACGTGCCGTTCAAGGACATCTACATCCACGGTCTGGTGCGCGACGCCCACGGCCAGAAGATGTCCAAATCCAAGGGCAACGTGCTCGACCCGATTGACCTCATCGACGGCATCGAGCTCGAAGCACTGGTGGCCAAACGCACCGCCAACATGATGCAGCCCGAGCTGGCGAAGAAGATCGAAAAGCAGACCCGCGCCGAGTTCCCCGACGGCATCCCCGCCTTCGGTACCGACGCGTTGCGCTTTACCTTCGCATCACTGGCCTCCACCGGCCGCGACATCAGCTTCGACCTCGGCCGCATCGAGGGCTACCGTAACTTCTGCAACAAGCTGTGGAACGCTTCTAATTACGTTCTGATGCAGGTAGAAGGTAAGGACGACGCACAGGGAAGAGCTAGTGTCGCGGGAGGCACGACGCCGGGAGCGACCGGAGGTCAGGACAACGATTATGAGCTGTCCACCGCAGACCGCTGGATCATCTCCCGCCTGCAGCGCGTGGAGCAGGAGGTGAACACCGCTATCGGCAACTACCGCTTCGACCTGGCGGCCAACGCCATCTACGAGTTCACCTGGGACGAATACTGCTCCTGGTACCTGGAGCTCTCCAAACCGGTACTTTACGACGAGCACAGCGCCCCGGAACTGCAACGCGGCACCCGCCGCACCCTGGTCCGCGTGCTGGAGACCATCCTGCGCATAGCCCACCCAATCATCCCCTTCATCACCGAGGAGGTCTGGCAGAAGATCGCTCCGCTGGCCGGTGTCCTCCCCTCCCCCTCAGGGGGAGGGGCCGGGGGAGAGGGGAGTTCCGCCCCGACAACCATCATGCTGCAACCCTACCCCGAGGCCGACGAGTCGAAGATCGACGCCAAGGCCGAAAAGGAGATGCAGTGGGTCATGGACTTCATCGTCGGCATCCGCAAGATCCGCTCCGGCATGAACATCCCGCCGAGCAAGCCGCTGCCCATCCTGCTGGAAGGCGGTTCTGCCCAGGACATCGCATGGCTTGATCCCAATGAGGCCTTTATCAAATCCCTCGCCAAGACCGAATCGATCACCTGGCTGGCGGAAGGCGAAGAGGCCCCCGAGTCTGCCACCTCGCTGGTCGGCGAGATGAAGCTGCTGGTGCCCATGGCCGGTCTTATCGACAAAGACGCGGAGCTGGCCCGCCTGGACAAGGAGATCGACCGGCTGGAGAAAGAGGTCAAACGGTTAGAGGGCAAGCTCGGCAACGAAAAGTTCGTCAACAAGGCCCCCGCCGAGGTGGTGGACAAAGAGAAGACCAAACTGACCGAGACCAAATCCTCCCTCGACTCCCTGAAAGAACAGCGGAAGAAGATCGAGAAACTTTGACATCCTCCCCGCCCTGAACGACAAGGCTTTACGGCGCGAAGAGGTAAACAGGACAACACCGCCCAAAAGGGTGGTACTGTCAAAATACTATGCTGGCCATAACCCACTCCCTGCCACAGGGGACCCCTTGGTATCGACCGCCGGGCAGTGGCGAGGTATACCGCGCCCACCTCTTCCATGGCGGAGAGGAAACAGTTATTTGATCCGGTTCTTACGGTACAATGTCAGGACACGGTAAATCCTGTTTCCGGGCACATTGTAGACCACGGCAGAGATGGATTTTCCGAGGTAATTACCTATAATCGGATCATCCAAAAAAACATAACAAAATCGTTTTTCCCGGGCTATACAGGGTGGAGAAATGGACTTAAAGGAAGTCGATATACTCGGCGAGCGAATCCGCGTTCCCATAATTGATCGGTATGCTGCATCCGTCTCTTCAGGTCACAAGGTAAACACTGATGATTAGCCGTTGGGTTGTCGGCGTCGCCCTCCTTTTCGGCATCCTGCTGCTGATGTTGCCGGACAGGGATGAGCAATCTATCGCGCGAATCGGTTCAGCCTCGATGCTGGTATGCACCAAGGAGTTGCGTGAGCAGGTGGCAAAGCAGGTGCTGGCGAAAGAGACTGTTGCCGTTACATTCAGCAACAGCTGTCCGGAGTTAATCGCATCGCTGAAGGTCGATGATCGCGGAACGATGGTGATTGTCGGCAATCGGCACCCAGTAACGATGCGACTGTACCCGCAGGTTGAAAATGGCAAGATCCGCTGGCGTTGCCACGGTGAACCTGCAGAATTGATAACCGGTCTGTGTAAGCCATAAGCCATAGCGGGAAAACAAACTCCCCTTTGCCCCCCACCCTCGGTATGTCTAAACAGCCCCGTTGCCAGTTCTTCCTGCGAGCATGCAAGAGGCTGGAGAGGAGAGTCCTGGGGCCATCCATTGTTATTGGCCCCCATGCGGGCCCCTGTTACTATTGACAGTCATACACACTACGCTATCCCTGTTTTGGAGTACCCCCATGTCACTGCAGGATCAACTGCTCAAGGCCGGTCTGGTCGACAAAAAGAAGGCCCAGAAGGTGCAGAAGACCAAACACCAGCAGGCCAAGGTCAAGCGCAAGAACAAGGTCGAGACCGTCGATGAGGCCAAAATTGCGGCGCAGAAGGCCCATGCCGAAAAGGTGGAGCGGGATCGTCAGCTCAACCTGCAGCGGAAACGAGAGGCCGAGCAGCGCGCCATCAGCGCGCAGATCCGCCAACTGATTGAAATGAACCGCCAGCCGAAAGGCGCCGGGGATATCACCTACAACTTCACCGACGGCAGCAAGGTGACCCACATCTATGTCGAAGAAAAGCAGCAGCGCCAGCTGGCCAACGGCCACCTGGCCATCGTGCGCCTCAATGAGCAGTACGAAGTCGTCCCGACCACGGTGAGCGAGAAGATCGCCATGCGCGACGAAAGCTACCTGGTCTACTGCAACCGCGGCAAGGAGGAGACGGTGGTCGATGAGGAGGATCCCTACGCCGAGTTCGAGGTACCGGACGACCTGATGTGGTAACCCTGCATCGGAGGGTCTCAGCCCTGCGCGGCCCTTAATCCTGTGAATTACTGAAACCTGTCACCTGGTGCTGGCAAGGCCGCGAGACTACTGCGCACTCAACGCCTCGACCTCCTCGCGGCTGAGCTCACGCCACTGCCCCGGCAGCAGGGTCTCATCCAGCGCCAGGCTGCCGATACGTTCGCGGTGCAGTGCCACCACCCGATTGCCCAGCGCAGCGAACATGCGTTTGACCTGGTGATATTTGCCCTCGCCAAGGGTCAGGCGTACCTCGGTGGGACTGAGGATCTCCAGCTTTGCCGGCAGGGTCTTTTTCGTTTCGCTACGTAACTCAATCCCTGCGGCAAACTGTTCCACCGCAGACTCATCCAGCGCCTCTGCAAGGGTGGCGCGATAGGTTTTGTCGCAACCGTGTTTGGGCGAGGTGATGCGGTGAGACCACTCGCCATCATCACTGATCAGTACCAGTCCGGTGCTATCGATGTCGAGCCGTCCGGCCACATGCAGGCCCTTTTTGTTGGTGAGGTCGAGCAGATCGATCACCGTCTTGTGCTCGGCATCGCTGGTGGCGCAGACCACACCGATGGGTTTATTGAGCATGAAATAGCGCTTACCTGCAGGTGATACGCTCTGCTCGCGCCAGCGCACCTCGGCACCGTCCGGCACTTTGAAGCCGATGATCTTTATCACCTCACCGTTTACCGTCACCTGTCCGCTGCGGATCATGCCGTGGGCGCGGGAACGTGTCAGTCCGGTGGCGTGGGCGAGGTATTTATCGAGGCGCATGAGTATTAGAACCAGGATATTTCTCGCAAAGGCGCGAAGAACGCAAAGATTGTTTCAAGTAAAAACATTGCGCCATCGCGCCTTGGCGAGAGACAGGAAGCAAAACAAGGTTCGCGCTTGGAACGGCCAGTCCTGCACCAGTATTGGATATCAGTTCAGATTCCTGACTATCAGCATGTACGGATCGCGGATAATATCTCCCGAAAAGAGGCAACGACCGCAAAGCCATCTTAAAGCAGTACCTTTGCGCCTTCGCGCCTTGGCGAGAGTCAGAGAGCAATACAATATTCGCGGCCGGGACGGCCGCTCCCACAGGAGAATTAAGCATCAGATCAGGTTCCGTAGCATCAGCTCGTGCGGATGGGGTGAGAGGTAGACCTGGCGTTCGATGTACTCGTGCGGGTGGCGACGGAAGTGGTGCTTGAGCAGGGTGATCGGCACAATGAGTGGCACGATACCCTCGCGGTAGTGCTCGATCACCTCCAGCATCTCCGCCTTGTCCTCGGCGTCGAGCTGGTTCTTGAGGTAGCCAAGCAGGTGATGCAATACATTGACGTGCTGTCTGCGCGGCACCGGTTTGGCCAGCGCACCCATTAGCGTCGCCACATACTCCTCGGCCAGCGCCTCCAGAGCCGTCTTGCCGGCATTGGCCAGCAGCTTGCCCAGCGCCTTATAGGCGCTCTGGCTATGGGCCATGATGAGGTACTTGTGATCGGTGTGAAAATCGATCAACCGCTGTGCGCTCAGACCTGCTGCCACCAGCTGCTGCCAGCGGTGATAGACGAAGACGCGCATGATGAAGTTCTCGCGCAGCCCCGGATCACCAAGTCGGCCCTCCTCCTCGGTGGGCAACAGTGGCTGTCCCTGCATCATCGCTTCGGCAAAGAGGCCGGAGCCCTTGCCGATGGAGCGTCCGTCGGGGGCGTAGACCTTGACCCGCTCCATGCCGCAGCTGGGCGAGGCGCGCTTGAAGATAAAGCCGCTGATACCACTCATCTCGCGGGCCATCTTTTTGCCGTAGGCGTGCATCTTTTCGGTCACATCGATGCCCGGATCCTTGACCCCGACCAGATGGATACCGTCGTCATGCTGCACCAGACGGATCGGCGGCCGCGGGATGGCGAGGCCGATCGCCACCTCGGGACAGACCGGCTGGAACTCGAAATAGTCGCTCAGGGTGCCGAGGATGTAACTGTCCTGTTTGTGGCCGCCGTCGAAGCGTACCTCTTCGCCCAACAGGCAGCTGCTGATACCGATGGGGATCCTGTCGCCGTCGCTGCTCATGCCTTCGCCTCCCGGCGTTTCTTTGCGATCAATTTATCGATAGCCCGCGACACCGCCACGAAACCGAAGCTGGCGGTGACGAAGGTCGCCGAACCGTAACCCATGTTGCAGTCGAGGGTGGCGCCGGCCACTCCCGGCTTGCGCTGGCAGACGCTGCCGTCCTCTTTGGGGTATTTGTGCTGCTCGGCGGAGAAGACGCAGTCGACACCGAAGCGACTCTTGGGATTGCGTGACCAGCCGTAGTCACTGCGCAGCTTGGCACGCACCTTGGCCGCCAGCGGGTCGTTGTGGGTGCGGCTCAGATCAACGATCTCGATGCGGGTCGGGTCGGTAATACCGCCGGCCCCGCCGGTGGTGATCACAGGGATCTTGTTGCGCTTGCAGTAATAGATGAGCGCCGCCTTGTGGCGAATGGAGTCGATGGCGTCGATGACGTAGTCAAACTTCTGGCTGATGTATCTCTCGATATTTCTTTCACTTAGAAGGTCGTCGATGGCGTTGACCCGACAGGCGGGGTTGATCTCCAACACCCGCTCGGCCATCACCTCCGACTTGGCGCGCTCGACGGTGGAGCTGAGGGTATGCAGCTGGCGGTTGGTATTACTGAGCGCAATGTCGTCGTGATCGATAAAGCTGATCGCGCCGACGCCGCTACGCGCCAGCGCCTCGACCACCCAGGAGCCGACCCCGCCAATGCCCACGACACAGAAATGGCTGTGGCGGATGTGTTCCGCGCCATCGATACCGTAGAGGCGACGGATACCGTCGAAGCGTTGAGAAAAATCGTCAGAGACCATGCTAACCGTCAGGGGGTAATAACCGGGAAGGCCAGTGTATCACGGGTCGAAATCAGTCATGACGTTCCGCTTCGCTCATCTGCCGATAGAGGCTGCGTGCCATCAGCGCCAGCAACAGCACACCCAACACCAGTACCGACCAGAGCAGCCACTTTTTCCAGGGCAGCGGCGGCGGCGCGGATTGCAGGCGTCGCTCACCGCCGAGTTCATAGAGGTTGCCCGGGACGGCAGCCTTGATAAAACTCTGGCCATTCTGATCTTGCTGCAGCGTTTTCAACACCGGCGCCAGCTCGCTGCGTGAGCCCTCCACCCCTGCTGCCCCGAAGGCGAGCGAAAACGGCGTCTCGCCGCGGGAGACAAAATAGAGACGATGGGCCACCCAGCCGAGTTCAAGTTGCGGTACCCCGCGGCCAAGGCCGCCCCCCTGCTGCTCGATCTCCAGCCGCCAGTGCGGATCGCTGATCCCTGGCAGGGTGATGGGATCGTTCTGCAGAGTGTGGCCTTCGCGCAGCAGGTGATACAGCAGACCCTGGTGGCGAAGCCGCCAGCTCTCCTCTGCCGCCCTATCGGGGCTGGAGAACAGTTTCGCCCGTACCAGGGTGTTGGCCTGCGGCAGAACTACCCGTATCCGGTCCACGGGAAAACGCCCACCGGCACTGAACTCATACACCCCTTGCCGGCCGCCTTCAGCGGAGGGGGCAAGCCTGAGCCACTGGCGCGGTACACTCCCCCCCTCCTGGCGCACCTCGGCCCTAATCGAGCGCAGTGCGATCCCCTGCTCGCCCAATGGCCAGCTGAGACGAAAGTATTTCGCCTCCACGGAGGGCAACGCGATATCACGCTGGTCAAGACGGCGACCCTCGTGACTCAACGCCGCCAGGGTGTAGTGCGAGGGCAGGGATTGCCAGTGGCTGAGGTCATTACTGTACTCCAGCGTCACCGCAGCAAGAAAGCTCTCCGCCGTCTCGCCCCAGTCCAGCACCAGTTTCTCCGGCGGACGCTCCAGCATAGAGGCATCGATCAGATAGCGTCTGATCACCGCCGCAGATTCAGAGGGTGACCGCTGCCAGAAATCGACCACCGCACCACTGCTGTCGGTGGCGATATGCACCTGGGTGTCGCCATTCTCACCGCTGGCCTGTGCATAGAGGGGAAAGAGACGAAGATCGACCGGCTCCCGGCTGCCCTCGCTGCGTTTCACTCCGTCCTTCAGCAGGTGCGGCACCACCTCACCATGACCATTGAAAACACGCATATCCCCCAGATCGTCACGGGTGCTGTAGCGATAGACCTCTGCCGGCAAATCGAAACTGTAGAGAGCACCGTCACCATCGACCTCCAGCGAAACACCGTAGGCAAAGTCACGCGGGGTCGGCGTACCCTGCTGCGCCATAACGCTCAGTGGCAACAGCATTAACGCCAGGGCAATGCGACACCTCATTTTTCTTGTTCCTCTTTCTGCTTTGGCGGCAGCGGCGAGAAATATCCTGTCAGCAACATCAGAATACCCACCGCGATGAAGGAGACGATCCGCTCCATGGTATCCGAACGTGAGAGATCGATCAGGAACAACTTTACAACCACCGCAGTAAGTAACGCTGCCCCGCCAAACCAGAGCATACGCCAGCCGCGCCGGGTCGCCACCACCGTCAGCAACAGGGCAGTCAGGGTCCAGACCACCGACAGGCTGGCCTGGAAGACCATCGAGCGATGCAGGCTGTACCAGTGATAGGGCGTCCCGCCCCAGTGATGCACGGCGTGGGCCACCACCTCGTTAAGCAGGGCAAAGGCGGCGAGTCCGATGGCGACCCAGACTACCCCCATCGACAGGCCGTAGCCGGCCATCACCTCGCTGTCCCGATTGTGCCAACTCCACATCAGCAGCGCCAGCAAGGCAAGCAGCTGGCCCAACTCCAGCGGATTGAGCAGCGGCAGATAGGGTAAAGGCCACGGATCACCGCTGTTACCCAAGGCAAATAGCGACCACAACCAGATAAACAGTACCACCGGCAGGAGCGCTTCACCGCGATAAGTATCGGCAAAGCGCCCCAGCGGCCAACTGAGACGGGAGCCCGGACCGAGCAGCAGCACTACCGCCGCTGCAGGCAAAAGACCCCAGATAACAAAGTCCCAGACACCCCGATTATCCAGCCACTCGCGCACCCACCAGTGCGCCTCCCAGCTCAGCACCAACAGCAACAACCAGAGGGTGGCGCTGTGAGCGAAACGGAGCTGTCTGTCACTGTAGTGCTCCTCCAGTCGCCAGAGGATACGGTACTGCACCGCAAACAGCGTCAGCCACACCGGCAGTCCACCGTAAGCAAAGAAGTGGGCACGACTTCCGCCCTCGATGATATTCAGCGACAACAGCGCCGCCCCCGGCAGCAGCAACATCAGCGGGTAGCGCAGCATGCGCCACTCCAGTCTGCGGCACAGCCACAACAGGGCCGCACTACTCAGCGCAATAAACAACAGCAATACATTGAGCTGGTACTCCCAGGGGACGAAGCGGTCGATCTCGTGCATACCGGCACCGTACCACCAGAGCAGCCCCCAGCTCAGAGCAACAATATGAACCGTCGACTCCCTCCTGCGCAAACGTTCGCCATGGCGTTGCAGGTAGAAGCTGCTGAACAGTGCCGCCAGCGCGATCAACAGGGAGCCGAGATAGGTACCGTTGAGCACCGCCATCTCTTCACTGCACCCATCCAGCACCACCACCAGCAACCAGGAGAGGCCGGCACCAAACTGCAACAGCAGCCCCGAAATCCGTGGCAGCAGACGCTGCTGGCGCACCCCGACCCAGAGCAGTGCCGCCCCCTCAAGCGCCCATGCCGAGGCGATCCATCGCCCGTCCAGCGCCAGCGGGATCGCCAGCGTGGCGAAAACAATGCCCAGCGCGAGGAACGATTCGGTCAGCAGACGCAGCCCCTCCACCTGTCGCCGCCACAGCGTTGTGGCGAGCAGGATATAGAACGCCGCCAGGCTCAATGCGCTCCACGCCATGCCATACTCAAACCCCTTTACCAGCGCCGCCTGCAGGGCGAAACCCACCACCGGCACGCCGAATACCAGGGTACCGTCGACATAACCGCGCAGATTCAGCGGCTGACGCAACGCAAACAGCACCGCGATGGCCACATAGAAGAGGAAGAAGAGGATCAGAAACGGTTCGGTGGTAGCGAAATAGAGCGGGCGGTAGTACTGCGCGCCCCAGAAGGCACCGATGACAAAGGTAAAGAGGAATCCCAGCAGGTTCAGCTCACGCCACGCCTTGAACCAGGCAATCCCCAGAATGCCGGCATTGAGCAGCGCATAGTAAGAGAAGAGCATCACATGGCTGCCCTCACCGGTGGAGGTAAGGACGGGGGCGAGAAAGCCGCCGCTGATACCGAAGGCGGCCAGGTTGCGCGAATCCTGTAACAGCGCCAGCAGTGCCGAGAGGGCAACGATGGCCACCATCAACACAAAGGCCATACCCATGGGGATGAGCTGGTAGAGCTTGGCTGCACCATAGACGGTGATGTAGAAAATGCCGATACCGCCGCCCTGAATCAGCAGGGCGTAGGCGGTGCGGCGGTGGCGCAGATACCAGCCCAGGACGATGAGCGCGATGGCACCGAGCGCCGCGGCGCCGAGACGCAGTTCGATCGGCAGCATGTTACGCTCGGCGGCATACTTGATGAGGAAGGCGACACCGAAGAAGAGCACCACGATACCGACCCGTACCACCACGTTGCCATCGGTGAAGAAACCACTAATCGCGTTCCAGAGTCGCTCCCCGCGCGGCGGCTTCTCCTGTGCGGGGGTGTCAGAGGAGATCGCGGCGATCTCGATCTCGGGCAGGGCATCACTGCTGGCAACAGCGGGAGCCGGTTGTGCCGCTTCACCCGCCCAGCCCGGCTCTATCGGTTCCGGTTCGGTCGGCGGGGCGTCAGGCAGCGGGGAGCTCTCCTCTGCGACAGCAGGTGTCTGCACCGGCGCTTCACCGCCGGCCACCCCGTGCTCCAGCCGAGCCAGGACCGTCTCGGCCCGCTTCAGCCGGTCTCCCAGGGTGATCGTGCGCCCCAGCAGAAAACCGAGCAGACCACCAAACAGCAAGCCGCCCACATTGAACGCCATGGCGCCGACAACAGCCCCCACCAGCGCCAGCCAGATCGCCAACTCCCCCACAAAAACCTCCTTGCCTGTTAATCCTGTCGGATCACGCTGCCCTGCACCTGATCCGATTTCGCAGATCGGAAGCCGACATAACATGAAATTTGTGGCAATGCTCTATTTTGTAACCGACTATATCAGTATATGCCACGGACGGCAGTGGCCCGGGATCACTCCAGCCGCTCCGCCCGACGCTGCCCCTCTTTCAGGTCCACCCGGCTGAGGAAAAACGCCCCCAGGGCGAAGAGGATTAGCAACGTCAGGATACCGCTGCGCGGACTGCCGCTGACCACACCGGCCCAGCCGACCATCACCGGCCCGATCACCGCGGCGAACTTGCCCAGCATGTTGTAGAAACCGAAGAACTCCGCCGACTTGTCTGCGGGGATGATGCGAGCATAGAGCGAGCGGCTGAGCGACTGGATGCCCCCCTGCACCAGCCCGATGGCAACAGCCAGACCATAGAACTCGATCTCCGACTCCATGCGCGAGGCCCAGATCACGATGGCGGCATAGGCCGCAATGGCGATGTAGATCCCCGCCTTCGGCCCGAGCCACTTGCCGAGAAAACCAAAGGCGATCGCCGCAGGGAAGCCGATGAACTGAGTGATCAGCAGTGCAACGATTAAGCTGTCGGAGGAGAAGCCGATGGACATCCCGTAGTCCACCGCCATCCGCACAATGGTGTCGACCCCGTCGATATAGCACCAGTAGCCGAGCAGAAACATGAACACTGTCCGCAGCGCACGGATCTCATTGAAGGTATCGCGCAGCTGGTGAAAACCACCACGCACCGCGGCCAGCATGCCGATGCCGCGCCCGTCCGGTTCGGTCACCCACAGCGCCAGCGGCACGCTGAATAGTGCCCACCACAGGGCCACCATAACAAAGGAGAGCTTCACCGCCGCTGCCGCATCAGCCAGACCGAAGGATTCAGGCGAGAGCGTCATCGCCACATTAACGGCAAACAGTACCCCGCCGCCGAGATAACCCATGGCGTAGCCCAGGGCCGAGACCTGGTCGTAGTGCTGCGGTTCGGTGACAAAGACGATGAGTGAGTCGTAGAAGGTCACGCTGCCGGAAAATCCGATAGTCGCCACCACATAGAACAGTACCGCCCACTGCCACTGTCCCATCGCCACCAGCGGCAGCAGGGCGGTCATGCAGATACCGAGAAAGGCGAAAAAAATAAGAAAGCGTTTGCGGTGCGAGCCGCTGTCGGCGATAGCACCGAGCACGGGTGCCAGCAAGACGATCACCAGGCTGGCCACGGAGTTGGCGATACCCAGTTGGAAGGTGCTGTCGGTCACCTCCGCCCCGGCGCTCCAGTACTGCTTGAAGAAGACCGGGAAAAAACCGGCCATCACCGTGGTGGCGAAGGCGGAGTTACCCCAGTCATAGAGCGTCCAGGCGAGAACTTTTCTGTTTTTTATCAGGGCCATGGCTAAACAGTACCACGCTTTTGCGCGAACGCCACGACAGGGGTATTCCCGCCCCGAGGTGGCCTGCAGGAGGAAAACAGCGCAAAATATCACCTCCGGCCAAAAGGAGAACTCTTGCGCAAACTATGCGATGATCCGCATTATCCTTGAGGTCACCGTATTGCGTCCGGAGAAGTTCTCCGCGCCAGACAAGCAGTAAGGAACGTAATGAGCACAAAACAGGCTGACAGCGCCCCGCGTGTCGGGGTCATCATGGGGTCCAAGTCGGACTGGGAGACAATGCAGCACGCCGTGGAGACGCTGGAAAAACTCGGCGTGCCTCACGAGGCCGAGGTGGTCTCCGCCCACCGCACCCCGGACAAACTCTTCAACTACGCCGAATCGGCTGCGGAACGCGGCCTAGAGGTGATTATTGCCGGCGCCGGCGGTGCAGCCCATCTGCCCGGCATGGTCGCCGCCAAGACCGCGGTACCGGTACTGGGTGTGCCGGTGCAGTCCAAGGCATTGAACGGCATGGACTCTCTGCTCTCCATCGTCCAGATGCCCGCAGGAATTCCGGTAGGCACCCTGGCTATCGGCCGCGCCGGCGCGGTCAACGCCGCGCTGCTGGCCGCCGGCATTATTGCCAACCACGACAAGAAGGTACGTGACGCCCTCAACGCCTTCCGCCGTGAGCAGACCGAAACCGTACTGGCCAACCCGGACCCGAGGCCCGGCTCATGAGGGTAGGCATTGTCGGTGGCGGCCAGTTGGCGCGCATGCTGGCTCTGGCAGGTATTCCGCTTGGCCTGCACTTTGTTTTTCTTGACCCGGCAAAGGACGCCTGCGCCGCCGAGCTGGGGGAACACCTCTGTGGCGACTACGACGATGAGCGGCTGCTGGCACAGATAGCCGAGCGGTGCGACGTGGTGACCTACGAATTCGAAAACGTACCCGAGACCAGCATCGAGTTTCTCTCCGCCCGGGTGCCCGTCTTCCCCGACGCCCGCGCCCTGGCCACCGCCCGCGACCGACTGAACGAAAAATCGCTGTTCCGTGAGCTGGATATCGACACCGTCCCCTTTGTCCCGGTCGACTCGCTGTCCACCTTGCAGCAGGCGGTAACGACCACCGGCCTGCCCGCCGTGCTCAAGACCCGCACCATGGGCTACGACGGCAAGGGGCAGGCGGTGCTGCGGGAAGAGGCCGACATCGAAAAGGCATGGCGTGAACTGGGTGGGGTGCCACTCATCCTCGAAGGCTTTGCCGAGTTCCGCCGCGAGGTCTCGATGATCGCCGTGCGTGGTCGTGACGGCGAAGAGCGTTTCTACCCGCTGGCGGAGAACATCCACCGCGACGGCATCCTGCACATCTCGCGCAGCCGTCCCGGCGACGCCCTGGAGAAGCAGGCACAGGAGTATGCCAAGCGTCTGCTGGAGAAACTGGATTATGTGGGCGTAATGGCGCTGGAGCTATTCGATACCGGCGACGAATTGCTGGCCAACGAGATGGCCCCGCGGGTGCACAACTCCGGCCACTGGACCATCGAGGGCTGCGTCTGCAGTCAATTCGAGAACCACATGCGCGCGGTCGTTGGCCTACCGCTCGGTGCTACCGACGCGACCGGCGCGGCGGCGATGGTCAACTTCATCGGCGAGATCCCGCCCGCCGAACAGCTGCTGGCCCTTCCCGGGGTGCACCTGCACGACTACAGCAAGGCGGCCAAACCGGGACGCAAGGTGGGGCACGTCACTATCGTCTCGAAGGACGACAGCGAAGCGACCATTCCCGATGCACTTCTGCGATAAGCAGGAGCCTTGCTGGCTCTCCCACCCATAGGCTGTTGCCAACCTTATCCCTGCGCACTACCAGGGGCAAGGTTCGTCCCGTCCATTACAGTTCGAAGAGTTTCAGGGCATTGGCAGTGGTCTGCAAGGCCAGCAACTCGGCCGACTCCCCCCGCACCTCGGCCAGGGCAGCAAGCACCTCGGGCAGGTATTCGGGGCTGTTGCGTTCACCGTGGTGGGCGGCGGTGGTCATGTCAGGGGCGTCGGTCTCGAGGACGATATGCTCCAGCGGCAACTCCGCCGCCAGCTTGCGGATCTTCTTCGAGCGTTCATAGGTGAGCATTCCGCCGAAACCGAAACGAAACCCCAGCTCAAGATACTGTTCGGCCTGCTGCAGGCTGCCGTTGAAGGCGTGGGCGATACCGCCCGGGAGGGAGAATTTCTTCAGCGACTGAAGCACCTGGTCGTGCGCCTTGCGCACATGTACCAGCACCGGCAGCTGGAACTCCTCGGCGATGGCGAGCTGGGCCTCGAACAGCTCCGTCTGCCGCTCGCGGTCCGGGTCGGGGATAAAGAAGTCGAGGCCGATCTCCCCGACCGCCAACGGACGCTCCTGCGCAATCCGCTCACGCAGCCGGTCGATATGCTCGTCGCGGTGCTCATCGGTGAAGATCGGGTGGAGACCCAGAGCGGGATAGAGTCCGCTTTCGCTGCGGCAAAAGGCGAGAAGGTCATCCCAACCCGCCTCGGTGATGGCGGGAATAACCAGTCGGGTCACACCCGCATCGCGGGTCCTGACCAGGACCTCATCGCGGTCGGCAGCAAACTCGGGGACATCCAGGTGGCAGTGGGTATCGAACAGTTCCATACTACCATTCTAGATCGCCTGTTACATCGGCAACAGTTTATGCGGCATTAGCCCCAGTTGGCCGCCTCTGCGCTGGTCGCCCCCTCCGACGGCAGGCTCCCCAGGCTCTGGTAGAGCAGCGCCTGCTTGTCGCTGCTGATCCCGGCCAACAGGCGGTGGCTGAAGTCACGGTAGTTGGGGTGGCGCAGATAGGCCTCGGCGGCATCGACGTGGTTGAGGGTGACCTGCCAGAAGAAACGGTGGCGGGCACCGTCTGCGGTGGTGTGGCCGGTAGACACCTCACGCACACCGGGAATGGCACCGAGCAACCGACGCCCGCGGGCCAGCACCATCTGCATGTCATCAACAGCGGCCATCTCGACGTTGAACTGCGTTAGCTGTACCGCAGTGGACCAGCCACGGCAGCGGGAGATCACCTCGGCGGCACGACCGGCGCTGCCCCAGTTGCGCATACACTGCTCCGCCTCGGTGGCGATGGCCTCACGCACACCCTCCATCAGCCCGGCGTAGTCCTGCACCGACTTGCCGTGGCTGCGAATGGTTTTTGCCGCCCTCTCGGAGAGAGCGGTATGGTAGTTGATCTTGGCCACCCCACCGGTAATAAGGCGGTGGTACTGATCGTCGCTGAGCCCGCTGCCGCCATGGATGACGAGGGGGATCCCCAGCGCATCGTTGATGTGGCGCAAGCGCTGGTAATCGAGCCGCGGCTTGCCCTTAAGGTGGCCGTGCACCGTACCGATGGAGACGGCGAGAAAATCGGCACCGGTGTGTTTGATAAAGCCGCGCGCCTGATCCACGGTGGTAAAGCTAAGCAGATCGGCTCCTCCCTCATCCGCCTCTGGCACGTAGCCCAGCTCCGCCTCCACCGGGACGCCGCAGGCGTGGGCCATCTCGACCACCTGGCGGGTGGTCTTCAGATTCTCCTCCAGCGGCGCGTGGGAGGCGTCGATCATCACACCGTTGCAGCCCAGCGCGATGGCCCGCTGCACCGGCTCGATGGATGAGCCGTGATCGAAGTGAATCGCCACCGGCACCTCTGCCCGTTTCGCCGCCGACTCCACCGCCGGCAGCAGTGCGGCGATATCGTAGTGGTCAAAGTGGGGCTCGGAGAGCCCGAGGATAACCGGCGCGCGCACACGCTCTGCAGCACGCAGGACACCCTCGAGGAAATCGAGGCTGAGTATATTGAACGATCCCACCGCATAGGCGTTGTCATAGGCATGCGTCAACATGTCCTGCATATTTACCAGTGGCATCATTCAACTCCTCATTAACTTCAGGTTTTGCCAAAGAGAACATTCAGACCCTACTCAGTGTTCCCTGTGCCCTCTGTGGCTTAGTTAAGCCTTTCACCGAACAGCGGCAGTCCCTGTTCGTAAATATGGTCACGCATTGCTTGCGGCAGTATCAGCATGGGCAGACTCAAGGTCACCGCTTTACTGTGCCGCTCAATCACCGTCACCGCCTGCTCCTTGTTGTACCGGGGACGTGTGGAAAACTTTCCCGCACCGCCCTGAACTCTCCAGGCATCCTTACGACGTTCGGCATGCAGCCACGGCTGACGCGTAGCGAACTCACCATGCTCAACACGGCAACCCCACGGTGAGGCCAGGCGCTCGAGAAACCGCGGAATCTCTTCGTCGTAAAGACGCTGCAGGGGCGTCATCGAGCGGTCGTAACGCAGCGCGTGTACCGTCGCATCGGCCCAGGCGATACCGTCCAACCCCTCTTCCACTACATGGTGCAGCATCAGTTTCAACGCCAGCGATGCCCACTCCTTGCGAAACGGTGCCGGCGGCACACCGACTCGCTGGCGGCTCCGGGCCGCCGCCTGGTGCCAGTCGCTCTGCAGCTCCTCAATGAAGAGCACCATTTTTCCGCACCCCGAACGGCGAATCTTACTGCGTATGTGCAGCAGGATATTGCGCTCATAAAAGTGACCGTTAAAGTGCGAGCGGTGATAGTCGGGCAGCGTCACCAGCCACTCGCGGTAATCCCTGCCACCGGACAGCGTCATATATTCATAGCGCGTGCTGTAGGTCAGGTCGCAGCGCAGCCGGTGACTTCGCAGTGCATGCCGATTGGCAGCCAGCTCTGCTTCCTGCTGCGTAGAAAAAAGGTCTTGCCCTGAACGGTCCTTGCCGATAATCGCCTGGCCGTAGGGGCTGAGCGCAAACCAGTGTTTTGCTGCAGCAGCCACAAGTGATCTGCCATGGGGCCAGATCCGTCCTATGCGATAATTATGCGAACTGCACAGCCGAACCACACCGACGTCATCGTCGTTGACCACATAGCCGGCCTGCTGCAGCTGATAGGCTGGCATCCTCTGTGCCGTCTCTTTGAAAGACAAGCGGCAACCGTTATCGCACTGCAACTCATTGCTCAATCCCGGCCGGATAGCTGAGAAATCAATCGCGCCGAGTACAACCTCCTTCTCCAGTGTCAAATCCGCTGGCTTGCGTGCCAGAAACTCCAGCACACCGGCCCAGGCGATCTCCTCCTGTCGTACTCCATCGCGCTTCATGTTGAGCAGCGTCCGTCGCCACTGCTCCACTCTGGCCCGCTGCAGCGGCAGTGCCTGCAGACGCATGCGAAAGAGACTATACAGTCGCTGCGGGTAGTCGAAGAGCTGTGCACGCGGTATCGCCTTTTCGGCCAGCAGGCGCCGTCTTGCCAGCTCGATGGTCCTGACCTGGCTATCCTCACGGATCCACTCAAGGAAATAGTGGCGGTCCCGGTCTTCCCACTGGTTTATCCATTTCAGATCGGCCAGGGTGTAGCCTGAAAAGCCGTAACTGTTGCCGGAATGTGCGTCTCCCTCTCCCCTTTCCACCAGAATATCCACCAGCGGATAAAGTTGATGGTGAGGCGTACTTTCACTGACACGCAGCTTCAATCTCGAGGCATGCAGCCGTGCACGCTCCGACATAATCCCGACATAACGCCCGCTTGGCAGTACCGGCATACGACGCCCCGCTCTGGAGTGAGGTGACAACTACCTCTTGCGAGGAAAGTTGATCACCGTGTGTGAAGAATCCCCGTCAATGTCCAGTTGTTCACCCAGCAGCATCTCCATCGCCTCCAACACCCGCTTCAGCAATACGCCGGCATTGGGAACAAACAGTCGAATCTGACAGTGCACCGGCGCATGCAGCCCCTCGCGACGCTCCTTGTCGAAATTCGTCCAGGCGGCGATCGGCAGGTCGTTGTACGTACGATCAACGATGATCCAGGCGTCACGCTGCAGGATCAGGTCCAGGGTTCTCAGTTTCGGCAGCGTCATGCGCAGGCTCTCTCCGAGACGGTTCAGCGCTACCTGGACATGGTTGTAGTGCAGGGCATCCAGTACCCCGTCCCGGTAGCTGTATACCGGAACCTCGTCGTGCCGGGTGTACATACCCTCTCCTCGTGTCACCACCGCCATCCAGTTATCCGGAAGGGTCAATGGCGACAGCAGTTCATGTGCGCGAAGATAGCTGTCGGCAGCATACTGCTCGTCAGGCCGGCAATGGAACATGCCTAGTGTAGTGTCGCGAATAAGGCACTTGTCAGCGTGACAAGAAACCGTTAGCTGCAAGGCGCGTCTCGCAGGGAATGACTCGCCCTTTCCAAGAGACGCAACACCGCAAATGGCGGTTTCTCGTCGCGCCCGAAGGGAGGCTCGCAAATGTTCCAATACGGCGTTGCAATCATTGTTAAGGGGGAATGCCATTAACGGCGGAATGCGCCTTGTCCTGGAACATTTGTGAACCTCTGACATGTACCTTGTCCGCGACACTACACTAGCTCGTCAGGCTCGCGAACAGTGTCGGCAGCTTCTCCGGCAGACGATCCACGTTGTCGATGATGGTGTAGTTACTCTCACCAAAAATACGCTTCACATAACTGTCGGCATTCGGATCCAGGGTCAGGCAGTAGGTCAGGATCCCACTCGAGTAGAGTTCCTCCACTGCCTTCTTGGTATCGTGGCGCAGATGCTGCGGATCGCGCTCGTCGATATCCGCCGGCTCGCCGTCGGTGACCAGCAGGATCAGCTTGCGCCGCTCCGGCTGCTTAAGCAGATGCTGGCCGGCGTGTCGCAAGGCACCACCCATGCGGGTCGACAGCCCGCCCTTCATACCGGCCAGGCGCGACTTGGCCTCGTCATCGAAGTGCTGGTTGAAGTCTTTAAAACGGTAGTACTGCACATCGTGCCGGCCATCGGAGGCAAAGCCATGCACCGCAAAGGGATCGCCGATACCCTCGATAGCGGTGGAGACCAGCGTTGCCGCTTCACGAGTCAGTTGTAGTACCGTTTTCTCCGAACCGGCCATCTTCTCGTTGGTCGACTCGGAGAGGTCCAGCAGCAGCACCACAGAGAGATCACGGTTCTTAAGGACATTGCGCATGGTAATGCGGGGGTTGGGCTGCTCACCCATGCGAATCGCGATCATCGCATCGATCGCCGCATTGATATCGATCTCGTCCCCGTCTTCCATATTGCGCACCCGCTGCACCCCCTCCGGGGTAAGTAGATCGATGATCTGCTTGATGCGGTGGGCGATCGGTTTGTATTCGGTGAGGATATCCTCGATATCCTCCGGATCACCCTTGGGCTGCCGGCGCTCATACACCGTTACCCAGTCGGGACGGCTGAGCTGAATCTGGTAGTCCCATTCCTGGTAGTGGTACGGCTCCGAAACCGGCTCCTTGCCCCACATCTCGTTGTAGCTGATCCCCTCGTCCTCATAGGGGAACAGCTCTGTCGGGAGGGTCCATATCTCCTGTGCATCATCACCGGCCAGTTCGCAGTCGATCTCATTGACCATCTCCATCAAGCTGACGGTCTTGCGCACCTGGCGCTGGCTTGCCGGGATGTATTCGACCCCCGCATTCATATCGAACTCTTCGAACTCCCACACGTAGCGGTTATCGTCCCGGTAGGAGATACGGTTACGCTCCAGGATGCGCAGACTCGGCACCTCCTTGCGCGCCGCGAAGATGTTGAACAATTCCATCCCCATGTGCCAGGAGAAGGTATTGTCATCCTGTTTGTCGGCGATCTGCTCATGGAAGCGCTGGGCGAAAACATTCAACTCTTCGTCGTCGGTTTTGTACGAGGCGTAGAGCAGCATCAACGAAACCTTTTCGAGCACGGCGACGGTCGGGTGCTCCACCGGCTCCTCATAGTCGAAGGTGAGCAGTGAACGCCACAGTTTTTTCAGGCCGGGAAAATCTTTCGCTGCCTTGTACTCCACCCGCGCATCCTCCAGCAGGCCGATGAAGTGCATCTGCGCCGGGCTCAACTGCTCGGCAGAAAGCGGCGAGGTGGTGTAGCACATGTGTGCCGCCATGTGCGCGGCGATCGCACGGTACAGTTCAAGACCTGCAATGTCGCCCAGATCGTCTACCGCATCGGGCATGTGGAAGATGCGGTGCTCGATATAGGGTTTGAAGTCGGTATAGTCGGCGCCGGTGGGACGCAGAAAAAAGTCCCTGCCCCACAGCGCACGCAGATAGAAATTGAGTTTGCGTTGGGTCTTGACAAAGAGGACGCCGCGACGCTCCTTCTGCAGCACCGCCTTGCTGTCGGCCGACTCGAGATTGAAGTACTTGGTCAGGTTTTCAAAATCACGGCGATAGGCCTGGGCGCCAAAATTGGCCCAGCGACGCAGGCCGCTCAGGGTGAGCTTGGAGAGCAGCGCATCCATGTGGTTGAGCATGGGCCGCACACCCCGCGCCGCTGTAGAGGAGATCTGGTGGATCAAGATTAGGTAGCCTCGCAGCAGCTCGGCATCCCCCAGATTGCGCGCAGCCGAGGGGAGACTGCTGAACAGCAGCGTCACCACCTCGCCGGAGACCATGGAGGAGAGCTTCATTGCGGCGGAGATGCAATCCGGGATCACATCCTCGCCGCACTCCTTAGCGACCAGAGGCATCTCCTGCAGGTAGGTGATCACCAGTCCGCTGCCACGCCCCAGCTTGCAAAGCCCCTTGGCCCCATCCATGTATTCCTGCAAACCGGCCGGCGACATGATGCGGCTGGCCTCCAGGAACGTACTCTCCAGGACATCGCGCACTTCCGGCGCGGCCTCCTGCAGAAACTCCTCATAATCTTCGAGATTAATGCTCATGGTCTAGCCTCAAAACATTTAACGCAAAGACGCAAAGGCCGCAAAGAAAATCTCTAGAAGTGCATGCTTGATGCATCTCCTTCTTAACCACCGGCTTACAGATACGAAGAAAAGATTAATGACCTTTGCGTTCTTCGCGTCTTTGCACCTTTGCGTTTAACACCTTTTATCCGAAAAATGTCTGAACGGCGGCGTCCAGGGTATCTCGCATATCGGGATCATCGGTGAGCGGGGTTACCATCGTCATGGAGCAGGCCTCGGTCGCATCGATTCCCTTGGCGATCAGCTGCCCTGCATAGACCAGCAGACGGGTGGAAATACCCTCATCCAGGCCGTGACCCTTGAGGTTGCGGGCGCGGTGGGCGATCTGCACCAATTTGGCAGCGGTCTCCTTGTCGACACCGGACTCTTTGGCGACGATCTCGGTCTCCTTATCCTGCTCGGGATAATCAAAGTCGAGACCACCGAAACGCTGTTTGGTCGACTGCTTGAGATCCTTCATCAGGCTCTGGTAACCCGGGTTGTATGAGATCACCAGCTGAAAGTCGGGGTGCGCCTCGATAAGCTCACCCTTCTTGTCCAGCGGCAGGGTGCGGCGATGGTCAGTCAGCGGGTGGATGACCACGGTGGTATCCTGACGCGCCTCAACCACCTCGTCGAGGTAACAGATCGCGCCGATGCGCGCGGCGGTGGCCAGCGGTCCGTCCTGCCACTTGGTCCCATCCTTGTCGAGCAGGAAGCGACCGACCAGGTCGGAGGCGGTCATGTCTTCGTTACAGGCTACAGTGATGAGTGGCTTGCCCAATTTGTAGGCCATGTACTCCACAAAGCGTGATTTACCACAGCCGGTCGGGCCCTTGAGCATCATCGGCATGCGGGCATTATAGGCCGCTTCATACAAAGCCACTTCCTTACCCACCGCCTCGTAGTAGGGCTCGTTCTTGATAATGTACTGATTGGGATCAACAGTGGTGTTAGACATAACGGACCTTCCCTCTAACTTGGTAAAAGTTACACTTCGTCGTCGGTTTCAAGTTCACCGCTCCACCCGGCAGTCTTCGCCCTCTCAAGGGCCTCGCCGTGGATCCGGGCATGACGCTCGGCAAGCTCTTCAGGCAAGTGGCTGACCAGGCAGCCATACTTGTCCCACTCGGCATTGACCTTGTTCATCAAGGCTTCAATCCCGGCTAGGTTCCACCCCTTACAGGTCTCTGTTTCGGGTATCAGACCAAATACCCAGGCATCGCGAATCACCTTGCCGATATTGGTCATTCCGCCGTAGATATCGTTATCGATGCCAACATACGTATTTGGTTTTGCCATGGTTATCTCTCACTCATAAAGTTGCTGGGTTAACCCATGCAATCTATGCGTATTTGTGTGTAAAAAAAACCCCTGACCGCATCAGGCCGGGCAGGGGTTTTTCTCACATCTACCCCGGCCGGGACTTATTTGGCCTGACCGCGGAAGATGATTATCGAGGTACCTGCACACTGTGCGAAGTTGTCCAGACCCAGCAGGCGAACATGGTTGTTCGGGTGGGCCTTGTGACAGGCTTCCAGCTCGGCCAGGATGGCATCCACGTCGGTCTCACCGAACATCGGCAGCTTCCACATGTACCAGTAGTGGTCGAAAGCGTTCTCCGGCTCGGTGTGCTCAACGCTGGGGTTCCAGCCCTTGTCAACGATGTACTGGATCTGCGCACGGATCTCGTCAGCAGACATCTGCGGCAGGTAGGAGAAGGTCTCGAACTTGCGGCTCTCAACATCCGACAAGCTGGACTTGTAATCTTGCATATCACTCATGACTAAATTCCTCTTTAAAACCCTGTCTCGGCGTAGGATGGGCAAAGCGAAGCATGCCCATCTTCCACCCTGCTTATGGGCACGGCGCCAAGCGCCTTTGCCCATCCTACGGTTGACTTATTTATGCGCCACATCGAGCTTGTCGACGGTGTCGAACTCGAACTTGATCTCTTTCCAGGTCTCCATCGCCATCTTCAGCTCGGGGCTGCTCTCGGCGGCCTTGGTCAGGATCTCCTTGCCCTCTTTCTCCAGCTCACGGCCTTCGTTGCGGGCCTGAACACAGGCCTCAACGGCTACGCGGTTGGCGGCAGCACCGGCTGCGTTGCCCCAGGGGTGACCCAGGGTACCGCCACCGAACTGCAGTACGGAGTCGTCACCGAAGATGCTGACCAGCGCCGGCATGTGCCATACGTGAATACCGCCGGAAGCAACCGGGATAACGCCGGGCATTGCGCCCCAATCCTGGTCGAAGAAGATGCCGCGTGAACGGTCTTCCTTGATGTAGGAGTCGCGCATCAGGTCGATCCAGCCGAGGGTCGCGTCACGGTCCCCTTCCAGCTTGCCCACAACGGTACCGGAGTGGAGGTGGTCACCACCGGACAGACGCAGAACCTTGGTCAGTACGCGGAAGTGGATACCGTGGTGCGGGTTACGGTCGAGTACCGCGTGCATCGCACGGTGGATGTGCAGCAGTACGCCGTTGTCGCGGCACCAGCGAGCCAGTTGGGTATTGGCCGCAAAACCACCGGTCAGGTAGTCGTGCATGATGATCGGAGCACCGATCTCTTTGGCGTACTCGGCACGCTTCATCATCTCGTCGGCGGAGGGCGCGGTAACGTTCAGGTAGTGACCCTTGCGCTCGCCGGTCTCAGCCTCGGCCTTGTGGATGGCTTCCATTACGAAGTCAAAACGCTGCTTCCAGCGCATGAACGGCTGGGAGTTGACGTTCTCGTCGTCCTTGGTGAAGTCCAGGCCACCACGCAGGCCCTCGTAGCAGGCACGGCCGTAGTTCTTCGCGGAAAGACCCAGCTTCGGCTTGATGGTGCAACCCAGCAGCGGACGACCGTACTTGTTCATGATGTCACGCTCGGTCTGGATACCGTGCGGCGGTCCATTACAGGTCATGACGTAGGCGATGGGGAAACGAATGTCTTCCAGGCGCAGCATACGCAGGGCCTTGAAGCCGAACACGTTACCGACCAGGGAGGTCAGTACGTTGACAACGGAGCCTTCTTCAAACAGATCGATCGGGTAAGCAACGAAGGCGTAGAAGCAGGTATCATCCCCCGGCACGTCCTCGATGGCATAGGCACGACCCTTGTAGTAGTCCAGGTCGGTCAGCAGGTCGGTCCAAACGGTGGTCCAGGTACCGGTGGAGGACTCAGCGGCCACAGCGGCAGCAACCTCTTCACGCGGCACACCCGGCTGAGGGGTGACCTTGAAGCAAGCCAGAATATCGGTATCCTTCGGCGTGTACTCGGGCATCCAGTATGTTTCGCGGTACTCTTTTACACCCGCGCTATAGCTTTTTACCGCCATGGTTCTCATCTCCTCATGGGTTCTACAAGTTCAATGCCGGTCGGCCTGGGGTGGCTGTCCCGACGCGTGTTTCCTCTTGACGATTGAAAATGTAGAGGAGAAGTGAGATAAATAAAAATGAATTGTTAATATACAATTCATTTACTTTTGTTAATCATTTATCGAATGGATAAGTCCCATGATTCGAGCCACCCTGCAGCAGCTGCGGCTGTTTGAGGCCGTCGCCAGCCACGGCAGCTTCACCCGTGCCGCCGAAGCCGTCCACCTGACACAACCGGCAATTTCCATACAAATCAAGCGACTGGAAGAGGGTCTCGGGGTCTCCCTGTTCGAACAAATGGGCAAAAAGATCTATCTGACGGCGGCCGGCAAAGAGCTCTACGCCACCTGCCAGGACGTATTCGGAAGGCTGAATGCCTTCGAGGGCAAACTGGAGGAACTGCGTGGCGAGGTGGCCGGCCCGCTCAATCTGGCGGCGGTCACTACCGCCAAATACTTTCTACCTCACTACCTGGGAGCCTTCCTGCGCCGTTACCCAAAGGTGCTACCCCAGCTCAAGGCGAGCAACCGGGCGCGTATCATCGAACGCATGGCGGCCAACGAGGACGATATCTATATCATGGCCACGCTGCCAGACAGCACCGACATTGAGGTCCACCCCTTTCTCAAGGATGAGTTGGTGATCTTTGCCCACCCCAACCATCCACTGGCGGGACGGAAAAAGATCCCGCTGGAGCAGCTGTTGCGGGAGCGCTTTATCGCCCGGGAGCCTGGCTCGGGGATCCGCATGACCTTCGAGCGACTGCTGGCAGAGAAGGAGTTCACCATCGTCCCCTACATGGAGCTGGGTAGTGGCGAGGCGATCAAACAGGCGGTAATGTCGGGGATAGGGATCGCCCTGCTCTCCACCTTCAGCCTCAGGCTGGAGTTGGAGACAAAAAGGCTGGTGCTACTGGATGTGGAGGGATTGCCCATCAAACGCAACTGGTATGCGGTACACCGTCGCGGCAAGCATCTGACACCAGCGGCACTGAAATTCATCGAGTTCCTGCAGACGATGGATGAGACTGAACTCTCTGTTTGAAGTCGTTTTATCGGCGCCCCCCTTGCAGCGCCTGAACTACCTTTTCAAAACTTGAAAGAGATACTGAACACCCCGAAGCTGTCGCCGCCCTCCTGGGTTTTATATTCGCGGGTCCGGAATACATGGGTGTAGTTAAAACGGGCAGTTTGCCAGTCCACGACAAAACCGAGCTGCAGATCACCGACCAGCGGGTATTTGTCGACACGGCGACTGTCACGGAACGTGTTACCGTCAAGGAAGATATTGCGGGCGACCAGCCGGCCTTCGACCCCTGTAAAGAAGTACCAGCCTGAACCGGTTACCGGTGCAAAGTTCGCTGAACCGGGCAGGCCAGGCTCGATGCGGGGTGGGCCATAGTCACGCGGCAGGTGTCCGCCAAAACGCACGGTCAGCCCCGTGCTGCCATGGGTGAAGATATTGCCTAGGGCGGTGCCGAGATGGCTGGTCAGATCCAGCCTTGCGCCACCTCCGAAGGCGTGCTCCACAACACGCCAGCTGCGTTGGGTCATGATGACAAAACCCGGCTCATTGGCCAACTGCGTCCCCCAGCCCTGGGGCATATCCCCACCGATCGTCTGATGCACCAGTTTCTGCCCCTCCTCGGCGAGGGAGGCTGGCCCGACAATACCGATACTCAGCACCAGCAGATCAAGCTGCCTGCCACTTTCGGTGCCAATGCCAACCCCGCCATATAGCCAGCCGGCGTAGGGGCGATCATCAAGAGGCGGATTGGACAGGGTAATATCGCTGGCGGTAAAGATGCTCTGGCCAAAGAGATAGCCGTGGCGTATCTCCCCCGCGGCGGGAAACCATGGCACCAGCTTGGCGGCTTTGTATGCCCATGACGGCGTGGGGACCACCCTTTCAGGGACGTAGATCACCTTGATGCCGTTGGTATAGTGCTTGTCTGTCCCCGCAACGATGTCATTTTCGTAGGTGATGCTCAGCGTTGCCATTTTGTCCACCCCGTTCGCCAAGGTCACCCCCGGCAGAGCCCAACTGAAAAACAGGGTGAGCATCGAGGTTGCGAACGGTTTAGCCACTGACCGCAGGTAACGGGGTCGGCAGTCAGCGGCTGACACGGCCCGTCCAAACAGTTTCAGCATTGAACGCTACCCCATCAATATAACGGGCAATAACATTTTGAGGGATTCATCCAGGACTTTTTTGTCCAGCTCAGGTTCGCGGATGGCGCGGATCGCCAGCCCCTCGATAAAACACTGCAGGGCAAAGGCGCGCCACTGCACCTCCTCTTCGACTATAGCCTTGCCCGCCGAACTCTTGCGCTGACTCAGCCAACGGGAAAACTCGGCACGGGTGCGTTCATCGGCATCGCGCAGTGCCGTCCCGATCTGCCGATCGCGGCTGGCCTCTGCGGTCATTTCGAGAAACAGCGGCGCACTCATTACCTCGCTGTCACCGCCTTGCCAGCTTTGGAACAGCTCCCTGATCCGTGGCGCCAAGTCACTCTCTGTCTGTAACGCCGCAATATCCGCCTGCTTCTCTTCAAGCTGGCGGGCAATGATCGCCAGGATGATCGCGTTCTTGTTCTCAAAGTAGCGGTAGATCAGCCCGGCGCTCATCTGTGCCGCCTCGGCAATGCTGGCCATGCTGGCGGCATGAAAGCCGTGCTCGATAAAGCACTTCTGCGCAGCGCAGAGGATCCGCTCACGCTGCAGCTGAGCCCGCTCATTGCGCTTGGCGCAATCCTGGCCTGAAGCCACCATCATGGGGCGTTTCCGTTGTTAGCGGAGGAGCGCCCGAACACCCGCTGCACCAGCACAAAGAAGAGCGGGATGAAGAAGATACCGAGGAAGGTTCCCACCAGCATGCCACCCAGCACCCCGGTGCCAATCGCCCGCTGCGCACCGGAGCCGGCACCACTGGAGATGGCCAGCGGCAACACGCCAAGACCGAAGGCGAGCGAGGTCATGAGGATCGGTCGCAGGCGATCACGCACCGCCGTCATGGTAGCGCGAACAAGATCCATCCCCTGTTCCAGGTTGGCTTTGGCAAACTCGACGATCAGAATCGCGTTCTTGCTGGTCAGTCCGACGGTGGTCAACATCGCCACCTGGAAGTAGACATCGCGCTCCATACCGCGCAGCGAGGCGGCCAGCACGGTGCCGAGGATCCCCAGCGGCGCCACCAGCAGCACCGCCGTGGGTACCGACCAGCTCTCGTACAGTGCCGCCAGGCAGAGGAACACGACCAGCAGTGACAGGGTGTAGAGCAGCGGCGTCTGTGAACCCGACTGCTTCTCCTGATAGGAGAGTGCGGTCCACTCCATGCCGATCCCTTGGGGCAGCTGTCCCACCAGACGCTCCACCTCTGCCATCGCCTCACCGGAGCTGACACCCGGCGCAGCCTGGCCGTTAAGCTCCATTGCCGGCACACCGTTGTAGCGCTCCAGCCGTGGCGAACCGTACTCCCAGCGGGTGGTGACGAAGGCGGAGACCGGCACCATCTCTCCCTCGTTGTTGCGCACCGACCAGCGATTGAAATCCTCCGGCACCATGCGGAAGGGGGCATCGGCCTGGATATAGACCTTCTTCACCCGGCCGCGGTCGATAAAATCATCGATGTACTGTCCGCCCCAGGCGGCGCGCAGCGTAGCATTGATATCATCGATCAACAGACCCAGTGCCGCCGCCTTCCCGGTGTCCACCTCAAGACGGAACTGCGGCCGATCTTCCTGGCCGTTGGGACGTACGTTGACCAGCAAAGAGCTCTCTCCCGCCATCCCCAGGAACTGGTTGCGTGCCGCCAGAAGGGTTTCGTGGCCGAGATTCGCATTGTCCTTGAGGAACATGGCAAAACCCGTGGAGGTCCCCAGTTCCGGCATCGCCGGCGGGGCGAAGGCAAAGACCATGGCATCCTTGATCTGGCTTAGCGCCCCCATCGCCCGGCCGGCAACGGCGGAGACTGAAAGCGAGGGAGCCGTACGCTCGTCCCAATCCTTCATGTTGATAAAGGCGATACCGGTGTTCTGCCCGCTACCGGCAAAGCTGAAACCCTGCACGCTGAATACCGAGACCACCGCCTCCTGCTCCTGGTCCAGAAAATAGTCCTCGAGCTGATAGATCACATCCATGGTGCGCTCCTGGGTAGAACCGGCAGGGGCATTGACCATGGAGAAGAGCACCCCCTGATCCTCTTCTGGAATGAAGGAGCCGGGCACCCGCATGAACAGGAAGAGCATCAGCGCGAACAGCGCGCTAAAAATCACCATGAAGCGCACTCCCCGGTGGATGATCCCGCGCACCGCCCCCTGATAGGCACGGCTGCCACGGTCGAAATTGCGGTTGAACCAGCCGAAGAAGCCCCGCTCGCCGTAGTGCTCACCCTTGTGCAGTGGCTTGAGGATGGTGGCGCAGAGCGCCGGGGTGAGGATGATCGCCACCAGCACCGACAACGCCATCGCCGAGACAATGGTCACCGAGAACTGCTGATAGATGATGCCGATGGAGCCGCCCATAAAGGCCATCGGTACGAACACCGCGGAGAGCACCAGGCCGATCCCCACCAGCGCGCCGGTGATCTGGTCCATCGACTTGCGGGTCGCCTCCAGCGGGGAGAGCCCCTCCTCGCTCATGATACGCTCGACATTCTCCACCACCACGATGGCATCATCCACCAGCAGGCCGATGGCCAGTACCATGGCGAACATGGTGAGCATGTTGACCGAGAAGCCGAGAGTGGAGAGTACGGCGAGGGTACCCAGCAGCACCACCGGGATCGCCAGGGTCGGGATCAGCGTGGCGCGGAAGTTCTGCAGGAACAGATACATCACCGCGAAGACGAGAATGATCGCCTCCACCAGGGTCTGGATCACCCCTTCGATGGAGACCTTGACAAAGGGCGTGGTGTCGAACGGCACCACATAGTCGAGTCCCTGCGGGAAGAAGGGCTTGAGCTCATCGAGCCGCGCCTTCACCGCCTCGGAGGTCTCCAGCGCATTGGCCCCGTCAGCCAGCATAATGGCCACGCCACTGGCCGGCTGGCGGTTGTAGCGGGAGATATGCGCATAGCTCTCTGCACCGATCTCCACCCGAGCGATATCACCGAGGCGCAACACCGAGCCATCCGCCTCGCTGCGCACCACGATGTTGCGGAACTGCTCTGGCGTCTGCAGCCGGCTCTGGGCGGAAATCGTGGCATTGAGCCGCTGCCCCTTTACTGAGGGCGTGCCGCCGAGCTGACCGAGAGCCACCTGCGCGTTCTGCGCCTGGACAATCTCGATAATATCCTCGACCATCAGACCATAACCGTGCAGCTTGTCCGGATCGAGCCAGATGCGCATCGCATACTGTGAACCGAATATCTGGATGTTACCCACCCCCGGCACCCGGCCGAGCGGGTCGGCCAGATTCGCAGAAACATAGTCCGCGATATCGGAACGATTCATGCTGCCGTCGGTAGAGACAAAACCGGCCACCATCAAAAAGCCGGTACGCCCCTTGCTCACGTTGACCCCCTGACGTTGCACATCCTGCGGCAATAGCGGCATCGCCAGCTGCAGCTTGTTCTGTACCTGCACCTGGGCGGTGTCGGGGTCGGTCTGGTTGTCAAAGGTGAGGGTGATGGATGCCCGGCCATTACTCTCGCTGGTGGCAGACATATAGAGCAGGCCGTCCAGTCCCGTCATGTTCTGTTCGATGATCTGCGTCACCGAGTCTTCGACCACCTTGGCCGAAGCACCGGGGTAGGTGGCCTGAACGGTGATCGCCGGTGGTGCGATGGTCGGATAGCGCTCTACCGCCAGCCGGACGAGGGACAGGGCACCGGCCAGCATAATAATGATCGCAATCACCCAGGCAAAAACCGGACGATCAATAAAGAATCGTGCCATGTTAGCCCCCGTTACTCGGCTGTGCCGCCGGCGGCGACAGCCCCGGCCAGGCGGACCGGCGCGCCGGGACGGATCTTCTGCAGCCCCTCGGTGATCACCCGATCGCCCTCCGCAAGCCCCTCTTCAACCAGCCACTGGTCACCAACGGTGCGGCTGACCTTTACCGGCCGCACCTCGACGAGGTTCTCCGCCCCGACCAGCATCACGCGGGTATTTCCCCTGGGGTCGCGCTGCACTGCCTGTTGCGGCACCAGCAGCGCCTGCTCGCGCGTACCGGTGGCCACCTGGGCACGCACATACATCCCCGGCAGCAGGAGATGATCGGGGTTGGGCACCACCACGCGCAGGGAGAAACTGCCGGTGGAGGGGTCAACCGTCATCTCGGAGAAGGCCAGCATCCCCGCATGCTCATAACGGCTGCCATCCTCCAGCAGCAGGGTGACCGGGATCTGCTCCGCGTGCGTGAGCGTGCCGGCAGCCACCGCCTTGCGCAGCTGCAGCAGCTCACTGCTCGGTTGGTTCAGATCGACAAACAGCGGGTCGAGTTGCTGTACCGTGGCCAGCGGCTGGGCCTGGTTGGTGGTCACCAGCGCCCCGCGGGTTACTGCAGATTTGCCAATCTGCCCGCTGATGGGTGCGGTAATACGACTGTAATCGCGATAGATCCGGGCACTGTTTAGTGCCGCCTGGGCGACTCTCAACTCGGCCTGCGCCTGCAGCAGCCCCGCTTTGATGTCGTCATAATCCTGCTGGCTGATCGACTTTGTTTTGACCAGCTCATCGGCCCGTTCGGCACGGGCACGGGCAACCTCGACACCGGCCCTGGCCCGCGCCAGTGCCGCCTGGGCACTCTGAAAATCGGCCCGGTAAATGTCATCCTCCAGCTGATACAGTGCTTGCCCCTCTTCCACGGTGCCACCCTCCTCGAACAGCTGCTCGCGGATGATGCCGCTGACCTGCGGACGCACCTCGGCCACCACCGAGGCGTGCGCCCGCCCGGGCAGCTCACGGCTCAGGGTCACCGTCTCCGACTTGAGGGTGACCACCGTCACCTCGGGCGCCGGTCGTCCCTGCTCTCCAGGCCCTGCGGCCTGCTCATCAGAGCAACCTGACAGCACGACGGCGCCCAGCGCCAACAGAAGAAGAACCGCACGCGGCAACGGATTGAGCGATGACATAGATGGACCTCATTCAGGCAGGGAGATGCCTGGCAACCTGTGCCAGGGGACGCTGACGGCGTAGAATGAACGATCATTCATTTTTCCGCAACCCCCCTCCTCCCACGCCCCATCTTGTATACTGCCCTACTTGCCCTAACCTCTTACTCTATCCCATTACAGGTATACAGGATTTGCCCCACACCATGAGTCAAATAGACCCCGCCTTCGATTTTGTCCGCCAACATCACATTCCGGCCCTGAACATCGGCCTGGAGGAGTACCGCCACCGTGTCACCGGTGCGGTCCATTACCACCTGAGTACCGAGGATGACCAGAACGCCTTTCTGGTGGCATTCCGCACCGTACCCCAGGACTCCAGCGGGGTGGCCCACATCCTGGAACATACCAGTCTCTGCGGCAGCCGCAGGTATCCGGCCCGTGATCCCTTCTTCATGATGACCCGCCGCTCGCTCAATACCTTCATGAACGCCTTCACCGCCGCGGACTGGACTGCCTATCCCTTCGCCAGCCGCAATCGCAAGGACTTCGACAACCTGCTGGACGTCTACCTCGATGCGGTCTTCTTCCCCACACTCAATGAACTGGACTTCCTGCAGGAGGGGCACCGGGTGGAGTTCGCCGAGGCGGATAACCCAAGCTCCGAGCTGGTCTTCAAGGGCGTGGTATTCAACGAGATGAAGGGGGCAATGAGCTCCCCCACCACGGCCCTCTATCAGACATTGACCCGGGAGCTGTTTCCCACCACCACCTACCACCACAACTCCGGCGGTGATCCCGAGCGCATTCCCGATCTCACCTACGCACAGCTCAAGGCCTTTCACGCCCGCCACTACCATCCGAGCAATGCGGTGTTCATGACCTTTGGTGATATCCCCGCCGCCGAGCACCAGGCCAGATTCGAGGCCGGTGCGCTGGGCGAGTTCCAGGCGCTGGAGATGGATATCTCGGTACCGGACGAGCAGCGTTACAGCGCCCCCGTCCAGGTTGAGGAGTGTTATGCACTGGATGGCGAGGAGCAGACCGCTGACAAGACCCATATCGTCCTCGGCTGGTTGCTGGATCGCAGCACCGACGCCGAAGCGGTGATGCGCGCCCACCTGCTCTCCGGCGTGTTGCTGGACAACGGCGCCTCACCACTGCTGCGCGCGCTGGAGACCACCGACCTGGGCAGCGCCCCCTCACCGCTGTGCGGCCTCTCCGATTCCAATCGCGAGATGATGTTCTCCGCCGGGCTGGAGGGATCCAACCCGGAACAGGCCGAGGCGGTGGAACAACTGGTGCTGGGTGTGCTGCAGGAGGTGGCGGAAAACGGTGTCGAGCCGTCGATGGTCGAGGCGGTGCTGCACCAGCTGGAGCTCTCCCAGCGCGAGATCAGCGGCGACGGGTTGCCCTTCGGCCTGCAGCTGATGGTACACAGTCTCAGCCCGGCGCTGCATGGGGCCGATGTGGCGGAGGTGCTGGATATCGACCCGGTGCTGGAAAAACTGCGTCAGCAGATCAAGGACCCCTCCTTTATCAAAGGCCTGGCGCGCGAGTTGCTGGAAAACCCGCATCGGGTCCGCCTAGTGATGAAACCCGACCCGAAACTGAGCGAGGAGCGTGCCGCCGCTGAGGCCGAGCGACTGGCGAAGATGAAGGCGGCGATGAGCGATGCTGACAAGCAGCGTGTGATCGAGATGGCCACCAGGCTGCTCGAGCGCCAGAACCAGCAGGACGATCCGGAGGGGCTGCCCAAGGTGGGGCTGGAGGATATTCCCACCGATCTGACGATCCCGCAAGGAACGGATCACACGATCGCCGGCATGCCTGCCAGCTGGTTCGCCCGCGGCACCAACGGGCTGGTCTACCAGCAGCTGGTGGTCGACCTGCCCGAAATGGAGCCGACGCTGACCGAGCTGCTGCCGATCTTCTGCGACATTCTCACCGAGGTAGGCTGCGGCAAGCTGGACTACCTGCAGGCCCAGAGTCTCCAGGCAGCAGTCACCGGCGGCATCGGCGCCAATGTTGCCATTCGCGGCGCGGTGGACGACACCCAGCGCGACCGCAGCGTACTGACCCTCTCCGGCAAGGCGCTCAAGCGTTACCAGGCAGAGCTGGGCGAGCTGATGCGGGAGATATTCACCAACGCACGCTTTGATGAGCTGGCACGCATTCGCGAACTGGTTGCCCAGGAGCGGATGTACCGCGAGCAGCGGGTCACCAGCGCCGGTCATGCACTGGCCATGACCGCCGCCGCCAGCGGCCTGGCGCCCAACGCCGCCCTCAACCACCGCTGGAGCGGACTGGCCGGGATCAAGGCGCTGAAGGCGCTGGATGACAGCCTGGATGATCCCGCCACCCTCGAGACCTTTGCCGCCAGCCTGGCACAGATTCGTGACCGCTTGGTCAATGCACCGCGACAGCTGCTGCTGATCGGCGAGGAGGCCGAACAACAGCCACTCAACGACACGGCCGAGCGACTTTGGCGGGAACGGACCTTCCAGACAAACACCGCCCGTTTCAGCGCCCCGCCACCAGCCGGCCAACTCCGGCAAGCCTGGTCAACCTCAACCCAGGTGAACTTCTGCGCCAAGGCCTACCCCACTGTCGCCGCCGAACACCCGGATGCGCCGGCGCTGATGGTCCTGGCCGGTTTTCTGCGCAACAACTTCCTCCACCGCGCCATCCGCGAACAGGGCGGTGCCTACGGCGGCGGCGCCAGCTTCGACCCGGACAGCGGCGGTTTCCGCTTCTTCTCCTACCGCGACCCGCGGCTGGCCGAAACCCTGGCCGATTTCGACAGTTCGATTAGGTGGCTGCTGGAAAACAGCCATGAAGATCGGTTGGTGGAGGAGGCGATCCTCGGCATCATCAGCAGTATCGACAAACCGGGCTCACCGGCTGGCGAGGCGAAGAAGACCTTCCACGGCATCCTCCATGGCCGTACCCCGGAGCAACGCCGTCGCTTCCGTGCCCGTATCCTTGAGGTAAAGCAGGACGATCTCAAACGCGTCGCCGAAACCTGGCTCAAACCCGAACGGGCCAGCACCGCCGTGATCAGCGATCCGGCCACCCTGGCGAAAAACGAGGAGTTGGGTTTCGAGGTAATTAAGCTTTAAAAGCTTTCACGCGGAGGGCGCAGAGACGCAAAGGACGCAGAGAGAATCATTACCGAGGAATAAAATATAGGCTGGGCAGTAATGCCCCGCAACCAGAACTTCAGTATATAACAAAAGCCGGGCATTACTGCCCGGCCTATTTATGCCCTATTTAAATGAAAAAACCGGATAGAGTTGTGTCCGGTTTATTTTCTTATATCTTTGCGCCCTCTGCGCACTCTCCGTTATCGCTTTTCATCCATAAACAGCTTTACCCGCTCACCGGTGTCGGGGTGGGTGGAGAGGTATTCGAAGACCTTCGCGCGCTCGCCGCGCCTCTTCATCTCTTCGCGCCGCTCGCGGTGGGACACCTCGATACGGCTCAGAATGTGGGCGAAGTGCTCCAGTGCTATTCCGTTTTCCAGCATATAGTCGTGGGCGTAGCGATCTGCCTCGCGCTCGAAATCGCGCGAATAACCAAGCTGGACCAGCATCATCGGCAGGGCCACCACCAAGCTTGAGGCATCGCCGGTAGTGTAGGTTATAAACAGTGATAGCACGGAATTCTGCAGTATCTGCCGCAGGCTGTGGCGATACATCACATGCCCCAGCTCGTGCGCCAGGATCGCTGCCAGTTCATTCTCGTTTTCCGACAAGGCCACCAGCTCGTCGGTCATGACGATAGTACCCGATGGCAGGGCGAAGGCGTTGGCGCCCAGCGCCTCCCCGCCCTTGCGGAACTGCAACCTAAAGTCGTGTCCCGAATCGAGCGAGGAGGTCATCGCCGCGAAACGCAACTGCAGCCGGGTCTGCTGCGCCTCGGGCAGTTCGCTCGGCGCGAACAGATGTTTATCAAGGTAGCCCAGGGTCTGCTCACTGACATCGTCGGTGATAGTCGCCGGCAGACGGTAGGCGATCCCCTCGGCCGCTGCGGGCAGACCATACTGCAACATTACCCAGACGAAAACGACGACGAATGCCAGCGCGGCAACGACGTAGTGCCAACGGCTCTCCAGTTTATGCAGCCAGGCATTCCAGCCGTGCTGTCTATTCTGTCTCAGCAGGGAATCAACCGCGTCATTGTCTCGGGTCTCAAACTTCCAGCCATCGGGCAGGGTGAGGTAGCGCGGGGTATTGCCGAGCCGGGAGCTCACCCTCACCCCTCCCATCAGATAGGAGGAACTCCCCCCCTCCCAGAAAAACTGCAGTTCGCCGTCAGCGGCGACCAACAGGCGGGCCGGAAAGTGACGCGATGTCTGGCCGTCGTAGAGTTCACCGCGGATTTCACTCACAAACCGATATCCATATCGAAGGCATCGCCGATCTCTTCGCCCAGCGAGCTGACACTCTTCTCCTCGGCGGCGACAAACTCGTCAATCGAACCCTCCGTCATCAGTGTCAGGCATTGCGCGTGGTAGTTGGCCAGTCGCACCTTGGCCCACGGCATCGCCAGACCCAGGGTAATCGCGGTAATAAACCAGTTGGAGATGTAGATCCACGCCAGCTGACCGACCTGCAGGCGGCTCTCAAAACCGTGTTGCTGCAGCGTGCTGTTGTTGTAGATCAGATTGGTGGTATTGGCCGACACATAGGCGAAGACCAGCAGATAGAGTGCCAGGGTGATCAAGGGGCCGATAACCGGTATAAGCGCGGCGAGTATAGCGAGAATCAGAATCCCCAACGCACGCAGGAAAATACCATAGAACTGCCTGGCCTCAAACGAAGGGTCGAATAGCGTCGTGCCGTAGCGGGAGTTCACCACCAGAAAATATTTCTGCCGATAGAAGGCATAGGGCAGCAACAGACCGATCGTCAGCACCCCGGCCAGCGGCCACAGGACGAAGGCCTTGAATGCCTCGAAATAGCTACCATCGAATCCGAAGCGGATATTGCGAAAGGCGGTATTGCGGTTGCGGAACGACATCGACTTGCACACCAGCCATGGCAGGGCGATGACAAAAACCACCATGAACGCCAGCTGCAGTGCCGGCATGAAGCTCCCACTCAGGAGATAGCCGGCAAGGAAGAGCGCAGCAACAATACGCCCCTTGAGAATGGTGATCGGTTCGGCCAGATACTCGAAGCTGTGGTTAGCGATGTGGGTGTTGCTGTAGAAGTAGCGGTGATTGCGGACCTTGGCCCAGGCCGAATAGATACCGAGGGTAACGATGGAGAGCAGCACGTTGACGATCCAGATCTTGAAGTATTCGCCCCCCTTGCCCTCGAAGCGAAACGGCATCGGCCGGCCATCGGCCAGCGCCTGGACATCCTGCGTTGCCGGGGCGCCGGCAGCCGCATCGCCCATCTGCTCTTCGGACACCTCAACCACTTTGGTGTCGCTCATTGGTTGAATCACCGTGACCAGACCGTGCTTTTGCAACTGCCTCTGAAACTGCTGCGCCAGTTCGTGGGTGAGATTCTTTTTCACCACCACGGCCCGCAGGGAGAAGAGCTGCTCAATCTTCTCCTGGGAGACCTTGAACAGCTCCCTGAGATTCTGTTTGGCCTGCTCAAGCTCGAAGCCGTCGACCAGTTCCCCCTGGAAAACCAACATAAAGGATTGCTGCTCCATCCATCATTCCCCTGTCTTTGGGGCCGAAGTGCGGATGTCCGTGGTTATTTCCCCGTGCTGGCATGAGGCAAGGATCTCCCTGGACAGCTTCGGCGTTATTCTTATTCTGTCTATGGGGTTTTGTAGCATGCAGGGTATGGACGGTCAATTTGGGCGACACTATGAAGGTGAATCGCATCCACTCATACATGACTTTAACCGGGTGCTACGGTACACTTTCGGATTACCGGTGAGATCCTGCCGGTGCCCCCTGAATCCACAACCACACCCAGAATATTCTATGCATGCCCTGGAACTTCGAGGACTAAGAAAGGCCTATAACAACGGTTTTGAAGCAGTAAAGGGAATCGAACTGAGCGTTGAGGAAGGCGATTTCTTCGCCCTGCTTGGCCCCAATGGCGCCGGCAAATCAACCATCATTGGCATCATCACCTCACTGGTGAATAAAACTGCCGGCAGCGTAAAGGTGTTCGGTGCCGACCTTGACCACGAGCCGATGAAGGTCAAGCGCTATCTCGGACTGGTACCGCAGGAGTTCAACTTCAACATGTTCGAACCGGTTGAAGAGGTTGTCCTCAATCAGGCAGGTTATTACGGTGTAGCACCTGCCGAGGCTCAGGAACGTGCCGAGGAGTCGTTAAAGAAGCTCGGCCTGTGGGAAAAACGCCGCACCATGGCCCGCGCCCTCTCCGGTGGCATGAAGCGCAGGCTGATGATCGCCCGCGCCCTGGTGCACGATCCGAGACTGCTGATCCTCGACGAACCCACCGCCGGGGTCGACATCGAACTGCGCCGTTCGATGTGGCAGTATCTGCGCGAGGTCAACCGCCGCGGCACCACCATCATCCTCACCACCCACTATCTGGAAGAGGCTGAGCAGCTGTGTCGCAACGTGGCGATTATCGATCACGGTCACATTATCGAGAACACCAGCATCAAGGCGCTGATCAACAGGCTTGACCGCGAAACCCTTATTCTCGACCTGCAGCGACCGCTGCAGCGGCCGCCGGCGCTGAAACACTATGCCTGCACCCTTAGTGATGAGCAGACCCTGGAGGTGGAGGTTCATCGTGAGCAGGGTATCAATGCCCTGTTCGATGAACTCAAGCAACACGGTATCGAGGTCAGCGGCATGCGTAACAAGGCCAACCGACTGGAAGAGCTGTTTCTGGACCTGGTTGAAAGCGGGGTGAACAAATGAGTTTGCACCACTATCGCATCGCCTTTACCACCATCATGATCAAGGAGATGCGTCGCTTTCTGCGCATCTGGGTACAAACCATCCTGCCACCGATGATCACCACCGCGCTCTACTTTGTGATCTTCGGCAAGATGATCGGCAGCCAGCTGGCGCCTGTCGAGGGGTTCGAATACATGGACTACATTGTGCCCGGGCTGATCATGATGACGGTGATCACCAACTCCTACGCCAACGTGGTCTCCTCGTTCTACGGCTCGAAGTTCCAGCGTTATGTCGAGGAGCTGCTGATCGCCCCCATTCCCCACTCGCTGATCCTGCTAGGATTTATCTCCGGCGGGGTGGCGCGTGGACTGATCGTCGGCGTGATGGTCACTCTGGTGGCCGCCTTCTTTGTCGATCTGCAGCTGCACAACCTCTTCATCACCCTGAGCGTGGTGGTGCTGACCTCGTTCCTCTTTGCCCTCGGCGGCTTTATCAATGCGGTCTACGCCAAGAGCTTTGACGACATCTCCATCATCCCCACCTTCGTGCTGACACCGCTGACCTACCTCGGGGGCATTTTCTACTCGGTGAGCATGCTACCGGAGTTCTGGCAGGACGTCTCACTGGCCAACCCGATCCTCTACATGGTCAACGCCTTTCGCTACGGCATGCTCGGCGTATCAGACATCAGCATGCCAGTGGCCTATGCAGTAATCGTGGGTTTCATCGTGGTGCTCTACAGCTTCAGCCTGTGGCTGCTCAAGCGCGGGGTTGGCCTGCGGGGATAAAGGCTCTTAGCGCAAAGACGCAGAGAACGCAAAGAAAATATTGGATTAACGCAGGATGGATACAAGCCGGGCAGCAATGCCCGGCTTTTTCATGTTTGCATGCCGATACTCGGGGTGAATTAGCAAAAACCCGCGTAAACCCTCGCCCAATCGGGCGGGGATACAAGCGGGAACCGCGCAGCGGTTCCATTCCAGTGTAGCGTGACTCCATACGTACTCTTTCAAAGTCTCAATGTTTCTTGCCCCGCCTGCGCTAAACGCTGTGGCGTTTACAGAGGTAGCCGGACAGCGGCCCATTGTCTTGCGTACTCACTTGTACTCTATGCCTCAACCCCTATAATCGAGGCAGGTCTAGCGCTGAACACTGATATGCTGAAAGCCACCAAAGTACGCATCTATCCGACCCCCGAACAGGCGGAATTTCTCAACCGCCAGTTCGGGGCTGCGCGGTTCATCTACAACAAGGCACTGCATATCATCAGCTCACAGTACAAGCGGCACGGCACAAAGCTCCGTGCCAAGCAAGACCTCAAGCCGCTGCTGGCGGTGGCGAAGAAGTCCCGCAAGTACCACTGGCTCAGAGACTTTGATTCGATTGCGTTGCAGCAGGCGTGTATCAACCTGGACAAAGCCTTTCAGAATTTCTTTGATCCGAAGCTGCCAGCCCGCTACCCCAAGTTCAAACGCAAGCACGCCAAGCAGTCCAGCTACCACTGCATGAGCGTCAAGGCCGGTGATAACTGGATCAAGGTGCCGAAGCTGGGGCCGATTAAAGCCCGTATCCACCGGGAGCTGAGCGGCACGCTAAAGAGTATTACCCTGACCCGTACTGTCACCGGCAAATACTACGCTTCGCTGCTGGTAGAGGACGGTGTGGAAGCCCCGCCTCCCCTGCAAAGCGTAGACTCGGTACTGGGTGTCGATATGGGCTTGACGCACCTTGCCATCGACTCCAATGGCCACAAAACAGCCAATCCACGCTTCCTGAAGCGTGCACAGACAACCCTGCGGCGCAAGCAGAAAGCCCTTTCACGCTGCCAGAAAGGCAGTAAAGGTCGTGCGAAGGCACGGCTGAAACTCGCCAAGGCACACGAACGCCTTGCAAACACCCGCGCAGACTTCCAGCATAACTTATCCCGACGACTCATTGACGAAAACCAAGCGGTGGTGGTCGAGACGCTAAAAGTGAAAAACCTGCTGAAGAACCGCAAGCTGGCTAAGCATATTGCAGACGCAAGCTGGTTCTCGTTGATCCAGAAGTTGGAGTACAAAGCCAGGGAACAGGGCAAATATCTGGTCAAGATCGATCAGTGGTTTGCCAGCTCCAGGACCTGTTCCTGCTGCGGCCACAAGGCGGATTCAATGTCGCTGAAGGTGCGCAGATGGACTTGTACAAACTGCGGCACGAGGCGCGACCGCGATATTAACGCCGCGATCAACATCCGTCAGCAGGGTATCATTAAACTACGGGCCGAAGGACTGTCGGTTCCTGCCAACGGAGGCTTGCGTAAATCCGGCCACGCGCCGGTTGCTGCCTGAGAAGTTGGAAGCCTCGCCCGATAGGGCGGGGAGCAGTCACGCGAAGGTGCATCTGATGATAAATTGATGCTATCCCAATAAAATTAATATCCTTTGCGCCCTCTGCGTCTCTGCGCTCTTTGCGTTGAGATCTTTTGTTATTTCTCGCGAGTGGAGCGGAAGGCGATATCGGGCCAGCGCTCTTCGGTCAGTTGCAGATTGACCCGGGTCGGGGCGATGTAGGCCAGATCCCCGGCACCGTCGATCGCCAGGTTGTCGGCGGCCTTCTTCTGGAACTCATCAAGCATTTTCTCATCGTCACACTCCACCCAGCGGGCGGTGGAGACGTTGACCGGTTCGAACATCGCCTCAACCTTGTACTCATCTTTCAGCCGTTGCGCCACCACGTCGAACTGCAGGATACCCACCGCACCGAGGATCAGGTCGTTGTTCTTCAGCGGACGAAACAGCTGGGTAGCCCCCTCCTCTGAGAGCTGCTGCAGCCCCTTGAGCAGTTGCTTGGACTTGAGCGGGTCCTTGAGCACGGCGCGGCGAAACAGCTCCGGGGCAAAGTGCGGAATGCCGGTGAACTTCAGCTCCTCGCCGAGGGTGAAGGTGTCGCCGATCTGGATCGTGCCGTGGTTGTGCAGACCGATAATATCCCCCGGCCACGCCTCCTCGACGTGACCGCGGTCCTGGGCCAGGAAGGTGATGGCATTGGGGATCTTCACATCACGCTTGATACGCACCTGGTGCATCTTCATCCCCGGCACGAAGTGACCGGAGCAGACGCGCAGGAAGGCGATCCGGTCGCGGTGCTGCGGGTCCATGTTGGCCTGGATCTTGAAAACAAAACCGGAAAACTTCTCCTCGGCGGGTTCCACCACGCGGCTATGCGTCTCGCGCGGCAGCGGCCCGGGGGCGTAGTCAACCAGCGCATCGAGGATCTCCTGCACACCGAAGTTGTTGATCGCCGAGCCGAAAAGCACCGGCGTCAGCGCCCCCTTGCGGTAGGCCTCCAGGTCGAATTCGTGGCTGGCGCCGCGCACCAACTCCACCTCCTCACGAAAGTCGGTGATAAGGGTGCCAAAGAGCTCGTCCAGACGCGGATTGTCCAGCCCCTGGATCACCTCGCCGTCGAGCTTTTTGCCGCCGTGGGTGGCGGACATGATAATAATGCGATCGTTGTAGAGATCGTAGACCCCCTTGAAGCCCTTGCCCATGCCGATCGGCCAGGTCAGCGGTGCGCACCGGATCTTGAGGATATCCTCCACCTCATCGAGCAACTCGATCGGCTCACGCCCCTCGCGGTCGAGCTTGTTGATAAAGGTGATGATCGGCGTATCACGCAGGCGGCACACCTCCATCAGCTTGATGGTGCGGTCCTCAACACCCTTGGCCGCATCAATCACCATCAGCGCCGAGTCAACCGCGGTGAGGGTACGGTAGGTATCCTCGGAAAAGTCCTCGTGGCCGGGAGTGTCGAGCAGATTCATGACACTGTCGCGATAGGGGAACTGCATCACCGATGAGGTGACGGAAATGCCGCGCTCCTGCTCCAGCTTCATCCAGTCGGAGGTGGCGTGACGTGCCGCCTTGCGTCCCTTGACGGTACCGGCGAGCTGAATCGCGCCGCCGAACAGCAGCAGCTTTTCAGTCAGCGTGGTCTTGCCCGCATCGGGGTGGGAGATGATGGCGAAGGTACGGCGACGCCTGGCGTTATCTGCGATCGAAGCCATATAAACCCTGAATCTTATCGGCGAAAACGGGCATTATAACCCATTCCGCCCGCCGACCGCTCGTATCCATAGCGAGCGCCTGAGCCCTACAAGCGGCAATGCCCGCCATCGTCGCTGCCCGAACACGGCACAGCGATTAAAAATCATCAGAATCAAATCATCAGCATCTATGGCAAATACGAGCACTGTTCTGTTAACCTCGAAAAATTGAGTAAAAATATGTTGCTTCACAAAACTATTCCAAATAATGAAGATAACTGTGATTACCACGGATCATGCACCAACAGAGTGATAGTCGTTCGTTTATCTATATCGCCCTTCTCGTACTGGCGGTACTGGTCTTTGTCCAAACCACCCTGCTGAGCTGGAATAGCTTTCAGGAGTATCGGGCCGCGCAACAGGCAGCGATGGCCAACGAACTGGCCGATGCCATTATCGGCGCTGCCGGCCATCAGGCACTGGAACGCGGTCTGACCGCTGCAGCCCTGACCCCGGAGGTCGAGACGAGGGCCCTTGAAGCGCGCATTCTGGAACAGCGCCAGCTCGGTAACGAACTCTGGGATAAGGCCCGCCACACGGCCAAGACCCTGATAGAAGAGCTGGAAGACAACACCAACTTCCAGAAGAGCCTGTCGCAGGCGAATCGTGCCTGGAACGACGTGATAGCTGCCCGCCGCGCGGTCGACCAGGCACTGCAACAACCTCCGGGACGGATCACTGCGACGGAGTGGGTTGAGACCATCTCCACGTTTATCCGGCAGGCCGCCAAACTGCGCGAGAAGCCCTTTCTGCACCTTGAGATCTCCCCGACACTTACCCATTTCAACCTGACCATAAAACGCCAGGCCTGGCTGATCAGCGAACTTGCCGGCCAGGAGCGCGCAATCATCGCCTACTACCTCGGCCAGCGCCAACCTATCCCGGCTGCGGAGCAGCAACAGTTGCTGGTGCTGCACGGCATGGTCAATCGCAGCTTTAATGATCTGGAGCAGTTGCTGACACTGGAACAGAGCAATATCAATGGACTACAGCGTGCCGTCGCCAAAGCACGCCAGAGTTTCTTCAACGATTTTGAAGAAACCCGCCAGCGGATCTACGCGGCTGCCGATACAGCGGACTACCCCATCGATAGTCTGGAGTGGATTAACCGCTCTACCGCCGCCATTAATACCCTGTTGCGTATCGGCGAGGCCATCACCAGACTATCCGGGCAACACGCTGCGCAACTCAAGGAACGTAACAGCCGCCAGCTTATCTTCCACCTGCTGATCGCCCTGCTCACCCTGGCGCTGGTAATCCTCGGCTGGGTCAAGGTCAAACGCTCGGTTAATGAGATGTTTCAGCAAAAGGAGCTGGCCGAGGTCACCCTGCACTCGATTGGCGATGCCGTCATCACCAGCGACTCACATGGGATTATCGAGTACATTAACCCGATTGCCGAACAACTGCTCCATTGCCAGCTGAAAGAGGTCAAGGGCAAACCTGTCAAGGAGCTGTTTACCCTGATTAACGGCTTCAGTCGCGAGGAGAGCGCCAACCCCATCAGCAAGTGCCTGCAAAGCGGAGAGGTAGTTGGGCTGGAGACCAATACTATACTGGTGCGCAGGGACGGGACAGAGCTGTTTATCGAAGATTCGGCGGCACCTATCCATGATCGCGGGGGCAATATCGTAGGTGCAGTCATGGTCTTTTACGATGCCACCGATTTTCGCAACAAATTCAACCTTCTCTCCTACCATGCCACCCATGATGAACTGACTGGCCTGAATAACCGTCGCCAGTTTGAGCGCCGCCTCTCCGAGCTGATGAACAGCGCCAGGAACTCCGGGTTACATCATGCCCTCTGTTATCTCGACCTTGACCAGTTCAAGATTATCAATGATACCTGCGGCCATATGGCGGGCGATACATTGCTGCACCAGCTCACCCATCACCTGAAAGAGCATGTACGCAGCAACGACCTGCTTGCCCGACTGGGAGGCGATGAATTCGGTTTGCTACTGGAGAACTGCCCACTGGATCAGGCAGAGCGCATCGCCGAAAAGATACGCCGAGAGGTCAAGGAGTTTCGTTTCTCATGGGAGGGCAAACCGTTTGCTGTCGGTGTCAGTATCGGCCTGGTACCAATCACACCGGACAGCATCAACCCGGTGGAGATACTCAGCGAGGCTGATGCCGCCTGCTTTATGGCCAAGGATAAGGGACGTAACCAGGTGCTGGTCTATCAACCCGACGATATAGAGCTCTATCAGCGCCATGGTGAGATGCAGTGGGTAACACGTATCAAAAAAGCGCTGGAGGAGAGCCGTTTTGTCCTCTACCAGCAGCCTATCGTGCCGATATCCGCGCAGGGAGAGTTCAGACAGCACCATGAGATATTGCTACGCATGATCGGTGAAAACGGGGAACTGGTGCCACCCGGTGCATTTCTACCTGCAGCGGAGCGCTACAGCATGATGCCAACCATCGACAGATGGGTTATCGACAACGTCCTCTCCGCCTACTGCCACAATCACGAGCCGGCGGACGTACCCAGAACCCATGTACTCACCATCAACCTCTCGGGCGCCTCATTCAATGACCGTGAATTCCTGCACTTCATCCAGGAAAAAATGCAACAGTACCGGATTCCCCGGGATGTGATCTGTTTCGAGGTAACCGAGACCGCGGCTATTTCAAATCTCAGCGAGGCCCACGCCTTCATGGTCGAAGTCAAGAGACTGGGCTGTCTGTTTGCGCTGGATGACTTCGGTAGCGGCCTGAGCTCATTTGGCTACCTGAAAAATCTGCCGGTGGACTATCTCAAGATTGATGGTGAGTTCGTCAAGGACATGGTCGATGATGTTATTGATTCCGCCATGGTCGAGTCGATTAACCAAATCGGCCATGTGATGGGTCTACAGACCATCGCCGAGTTTGTAGAAAACGATGCCATTCTTGAGCGCCTGCGCGTGATCGGTGTCGATTTCGCCCAGGGATACGGTGTTGCCAGGCCCTCCCCTCTGTGTGAGCTGTTCGAATACGAGGAAGAGCGCTAAAGCGACGTTCTGAAAGGTATCCATGAGTGCTGTCGGGCTTCAGTCCGACCTGCCGAAGGTGGACAGCGATGCAAAACACCCTCCTCACCCTCACAACGGCAGTGCCAGGATAATGGCATCCTCCCGTCCCGAAGCACCGGCAGGGTAGTAATCATACCGCACCCCGACCTGATTGAAGCCCAGTGAGTCGTAGAGCCTGAAGGCCGAATGATTTGAGGGTCTGACCTCCAGAAAGACCGTATCGGCGCCGTGATGCCGGGCGGTCTCCAGCAAGAAATTCATACACTGGCGCCCATATCCCCTCCCCTGCATGGACGGTGTAACGGCGATATTGAGAATATGCGCCTCACCCGCTGCGACAGAGATGACGCCGTAGCCGATGATCTGTTCATCCTGCAACATCACCCAGCAGGAGTAGTGGACGCGCAAGCAGTCGTGAAAGATCCCCTCGGTCCAGCCGTGGCTGTAGACCTCCTCTTCGATCGCCATCACCGAGGCGATATCGCTGTCGAGCATGGGGCGAAATGCCGGTTCCAACTCACTTTTCACGACACTCATGAGGTCTGCCCTGCCGCCTCCCTTATGACTCTGCGCGCCAGACAAAGGTCGCCCCACGCCTTGCGTTTCTCCAGCGGTGAGCGCAGCAGGTAGGCGGGGTGATAGGTGACCACCAGCGGCACGCCGCTCTCGTGGCGGTGTACGGTGCCGCGCAACTTGCCGATAGGGGTCTCGCAGTGCAGCAGATTCTGCGCGGCAATGCGCCCCACGGCGAGGATCACCCGCGGCTGGACCAGCACGATCTGCCGCTGTAAAAAGGCGCTGCAGGCCGCCGCCTCCTCCGGTTTGGGATCGCGGTTCTCCGGCGGACGGCACTTGAGGATATTGGCGATGTAAACCTGTTCCCGCTCAAGGCCGATGCCGCGCAGCATGGCATTGAGCAGTTGTCCGGCACGGCCGACAAAGGGTTCACCCTGGCGGTCCTCATCGGCACCGGGCGCCTCGCCAATGATCAGCCAGTCGGCGTCGCGGTTACCGACACCGAATACGGTCTGGGTACGGCAGGCGGCGAGCTCCTCGCAGCTTCGGCATTCTGCCACCCGCTCTCGCAGCTGCTGCCAGTCGAGAGTAGTGACAGGTTCAAGGTTCAAGGTTGAAGGTTTAAGGAGGTCAGGCCCCTCTCCCACGTTCCCGGCACCTTCCGGCACCCCTTCCATAGCGGGTTCAGGGGTCTGGGAGGAAGGTGAAGGTTCAAGCGCTGAAGGGCGCTGCACCACCTTCCCTGTCTTTGAACCTTCAACCTTAAACCTTGAACCTTGATCCGGGACGCACCGCTCCCACACCTGGATGCCCATCGCCTCCAGATAGTAGCGCTGCAGCGCGTTCAGCGGATCAGACATCGCCGCCCTGGGGGTGGGCACGTTCGGCGGGGGCGAGGATCTTGTTCAGGGCGTTAATATAGGCCCGGGCCGAGGCGATCACGATATCGGTGTCGGCACCCTGGCCATTGACGATGCGTCCCGCCTTCTCCAGCCTCACCGTCACCTCGCCCTGGGAGTCGGTGCCGGAGGTGATGTTGTTGACCGAGTAGAGCTGCAGCTCGGTACCGCTCTGGATCATGCTCTCGATCGCCTTGAGGCTGGCATCGACCGGCCCCCCGCCACGGGCACAGAGCCTCTTCTCCTTGCCGTTCACGCTGAGGGTGATACACGCCTCGGGGGTCTCCCCGGTTTCGGAGCAGACCCTGAGCGAGACCAGCTTGATCTGCTCGTTGACGCTGCTCTCCAGGTCACTCTCAGTCACCAGCGCCTGCAGGTCTTCATCGTAGATCTCGTGTTTCTTGTCGGCCAGCTCCTTGAAACGGGAGAAGGCATCATTGAGCACCTCTTCCGACTCAAATTCGATCCCCAGTTCGGCCAGGCGGGTCTTGAAGGCGTTGCGCCCCGAGTGCTTGCCCAGCACCATGCGGTTGGCGCTCCAGCCCACATCCTCGGCACGCATGATCTCGTAGGTCTCGCGGTGCTTGAGCACCCCATCCTGATGGATCCCCGACTCGTGGGCGAAGGCGTTGGCACCGACGATCGCCTTGTTCGGTTGCACCGCAAAACCGGTAATGCCGGAGACCAGCCGCGAGGTGGGGACGATCTGGGTGGTATCGATGTGATCCACGTTACAGTCGAAGAAGTCCTTGCGCGTCTTCACCGCCATCACCACCTCCTCCAGCGAGGCGTTGCCGGCCCGCTCACCCAGGCCGTTGATGGTGCACTCGATCTGGCGGGCGCCGCTCAGCACCGCCGAGAGGGAGTTGGCCACCGCCAGTCCGAGGTCGTTATGGCAGTGGACGGAGAAAATCGCCTTGTCGGCATTGGGCATCTTCTCGCGCAGCTGGCGGATGGTCTCGCCGAACTGCTGCGGCAGATTGTAGCCGACCGTGTCGGGGACGTTCAGGGTGGTGGCACCGGCGGCGATCACCGCCTCGAAGATGCGGCAGAGAAAATCGATATCGGAACGGCCCGCATCCTCGGCGGAGAACTCGACATCATCGGTGTACTGGCGCGCGCGCTTGACCGCATGCACCGCCTGCTCGACGACCTGGTCCGGGTTCATGCGCAGCTTGCGCTCCATGTGGATCGGCGAGGTGGCGATAAAGGTGTGGATACGGGCCGAGTTGGCATTCTTGAGCGCCTCGCCGGCACGGTCGATATCCTTGTCCAGGGCACGGGCCAGGCCGCAGACAGTGGACTCCTTGACCGTATTGGCCACCGCCTGTACCGACTCGAAGTCGCCGATGGAGGCGATGGGGAAACCGGCCTCGATGATATCCACGCCCATGCGCTCCAGGCTCCTGGCGATGCGGATCTTCTCCTCGCGGGTCATAGAGGCGCCGGGACTCTGCTCGCCGTCGCGCAAGGTGGTGTCGAAAATGTACAGCTTGTCGCTCATGATTTTACTCCGTCGTCTCCCGCCATCTTACCGAAAAGCGGCCGGAACTCGAAAGGCATTAAGCCACAGAGGCTACATGGGGTTTTGGTTCGTCAGGTCATCTGGGGTATCAGCCGCCGTCTTGTGTGTCCTCGTCGCTGTCCGGATGGTCGCCGGCCTTGATCTGGCGTCGCCGGCGCAGCAGGAGCCAGACTGTCAGCAACGGGCCTGACAGGGCATACAGCAGGGCCGCTGCAAACAGCACCTGGGGCGGGTCGATAGAGATGAGGACAAAGATCAGCACCACCACCAGCAGGAAAAAGAACGGCACCCGGCCCTTCAGGTCCAGATCCTTGAAACTGTAGTAACGGGCATTGCTCACCATAAGAATACCGGTGGCAACGGTGACCAACAGTGCCAACCAGGCCAGGCGTGAACCGGCCACCTCATAATCATGCCCCACCCACACCATGCCCACCACCACGGCTGCCGCAGCGGGACTGGCCAGCCCCTGGAAGAAGCGTTTGTCGGCAATGCCGATCTGGGTGTTGAAACGGGCCAGCCGTAGTGCAGCCCCGGCGGTGTAGATAAAAGCAGCCAACCAACCGAGCTTGCCCATACTGTGCAGCGACCACTCATACATCACCAGCGCCGGAGCCAGCCCGAAGGAGATCATATCCGCCAGGGAGTCGTATTCGGCACCGAACTCACTCTGGGTATTGGTCATGCGCGCCACACGCCCATCGAGCCCATCCAGGACCATGGCGATGAAGATCGCCACTGCAGCGGCCTCAAACTGTCCGCCCATTGCCGCAACGATGGCGTAAAAACCGGCGAACAGGGCGGCGGTGGTAAACAGGTTGGGCAACAGATAGATACCGCGGCGACGCTTGTTCGGTGTTGTCGATTGCTCTTTGCTCATACTGGCACGCTATCGGAGTCGGATTGTGACCTCACATGATAATGCCTTGCCCGCTCTGTTGCATCCATTGCCTTGCAATCGGTACGCCTTCGCTCACTGAGGCGGGTGAACAACCGCCTCAGCCGACAGCATCTGGGCCACCTGCCGCTGGTAGCCGAGATCGAGCTCACCTGAATAGAAAACCCAGAAAGGCACGTCGTCTTTTCGTGGTAACTGGTTTTCCAAACACAAAAAAACCGGGCCCTTATTGCGACCCGGCTTTTTCGCTAAAGATAAAGAACCCTTTTAGTTCTTTTCCTTGTCCACCAGCTGGTTGGCGGTGATCCACGGCATCATGGAGCGCAGCTTGCCACCGACCAGTTCGATCTGGTGGGCAGCGTTGTTGCGACGCCAGGCGGTCATCTCAGGGTAGTTGCTCATGCCCTCAAGGATGAACTTCTTGGCATACTCGCCGCTCTGGATGTTCTGTAGCGCCTCGCGCATCGCCCAGCGGGACTCCTCATTGATCACCTTCGGCCCGGTGACGTACTCACCGTACTCGGCGTTGTTGGAGATGGAGTAGTTCATGTTGGCGATGCCGCCCTCGTACATCAGGTCGACAATCAGCTTCAGCTCATGCAGGCATTCGAAATAGGCCATTTCCGGCTCGTAGCCAGCCTCGACCAGAGTCTCGAACCCGGCCTTGACCAGCTCCACCGCACCGCCGCAGAGAACGGCCTGCTCACCGAACAGGTCGGTTTCGGTCTCGTCCTTGAAGGTGGTCTCGATAATACCGGTACGGCCGCCACCGACACCGGAAGCATAGGAGAGCGCGATCTCCCTGGCCTTGCCGGAGGCGTCCTGGAAGATGGCGATGAGATCGGGGATACCGCCGCCCTTGACGAACTCGGAGCGCACGGTGTGGCCCGGTGCCTTGGGGGCAATCATGATCACATCCAGATCACGACGCGGCACGATCTGGTTGTAATGGATGGAGAAACCGTGGGCGAAGGCCAGTACGCCACCTTCCTTGATGTTCGGCTCGATCTCGTTCTTGTACAGTTCGGACTGGAACTCGTCGGGAGTGAGGATCATGACCAGATCCGCATCCTTGACCGCCTCGGCGGTGTTCTTCACCGTGAGGCCGGCCTTCTCTGCCTTGGCAGCAGAGCGGGAGCCCTCACGCAGACCCACGGTGACATCGACGCCGGAGTCCTTGAGGTTGTTGGCGTGGGCGTGACCCTGGGAGCCGTAACCGATGATGGCGACCTTCATGCCCTGGATGATAGCGAGGTCACAATCTTTGTCATAATAGATGTTCAGTGCCATTGGAGCTTCCTTTACGCAATACTTAGGTTAAATCGTTCAAAACATTCAGAGGGTAAGAGCCTTTGCCCCGCGGGAGATACCGGTCACCCCGGAGCGAACCGTCTCGATGATATCGGTTTGCTTGATCGTCTCGATAAAGGCATCGAGTTTTTGCACATCACCGGTCAGTTCGATGGTGAAGGTGGTGTCGGTGACATCGATGATATTGCCACGGAAGATATCAGCCAACCGTTTGATCTCTTCACGCTGGCTGGCGGTCCCGGCCTTGACCTTAATTAGCATCATCTCCCGTTCGATATGCGGCCCTTCGGTCAGATCCAGCAGTTTGACCACATCCACCAGCTTGTTCAGCTGCTTGGTGATCTGCTCGATGATCTCCTCCGAGCCGCGAGTCACCAGGGTCAGGCGCGACAGTGACTCATCCTCGGTAGGGGCCACGCTCAGCGACTCAATATTGTAACCGCGCGCGGAGAACAGCCCGGCCACGCGGGAGAGGGCGCCCGCTTCGTTTTCCATCAGGATGGAGATAATGTGTCTCATATCAGGATCATCTCATCGAGCCCCGCGCCGGCGGGTACCATGGGATAGACATTTTCCTTCGGATCGGTCAGGAAGTTCATAAAGACCAGGCGGTCCTTCAACTTGAAGGCCTCCTTGATCGCCCCCTCCACGTCTTCCGGTTTCTCTATCTGCATACCGACATGACCGTAGGCCTCGGCCAGTTTAACGAAATCGGGCAGCGATTCCATATAGGAGTGGGAGTAGCGCTCCTCATAGAAGAACTCCTGCCACTGACGCACCATCCCCAGATAGCCATTGTTCAGACAAAGGATCTTCAGCGGCAGATTATACTGCAGACAGGTGGAGAGCTCCTGGATATTCATCTGGATGGAACCCTCACCGGTAATGCAGGCCACCTGCGCCTTGGGATGGGCAAACTGCACCCCCATCGCCGCCGGCAGGCCAAAACCCATGGTGCCCAGACCGCCGGAGTTGATCCAGCGGCGCGGTTTGTCAAAACCGTAGTACTGGGCAGCCCACATCTGGTGCTGGCCCACATCGGAGGTGACAAAGGCATTGCCCTTGGTCACCTTGTGCAGGGTCTCGATCACGTTCTGCGGCTTGACCAGCGGCGAACTCTTGTCGTATTTCAGGCACTCTTTGGCGCGCCACTGCTCGATCTGCTGCCACCATTTGGCCAGCGCCTCGCCATCGGGAGAGCGGCCGGCCTCCTTGAGCTGCCCGAGCATCACCTTGAGCACCGCGTTAACATCACCGACGATAGGCACATCCACCTTGACGTTCTTGGAGATGGAGGCCGGATCGATGTCGATGTGGATAATCCTTGCGCCGGGGGCAAACTTCTCGATCTTGCCGGTTACCCGATCATCGAAACGGGCACCGATGGCGATGAGCAGGTCGCAGTGGGAGATGCTCATATTGGCTTCGTAGGTGCCATGCATCCCCAGCATACCGAGAAACTGATTGTCGCTGGCCGGGAAACCACCCAGTCCCATGGAGGTGTTGGTCACGGGGAAACCGAACTGATGCGCCAGATCGGTGAGCGACTTGGCCGCATCGCCCTGCACCACGCCACCGCCGCTGTAGATGATCGGCCGCTTGGCCGAAAGCATCATATTCACCGCCTTTTTGATCTGCCCACTGTGCCCCTTCACCACCGGGTTGTAGGAGCGCATGGTGACCTTTTTGGGATAGACGTAACGGGTACGCTCGGCGGTAACATCCTTGGGGATGTCCACCACCACCGGGCCGGGGCGGCCTGTAGTGGCGATGTAGAAGGCCTTCTTCAGGGTCAGCGCCAGATCGTTAACATCCTTAACCAGGAAGTTGTGTTTGACGCAGGGGCGGGTGATCCCCACCGAATCGACCTCCTGGAAGGCATCGTTACCAATCAGGGTGGAGTTGACCTGACCGGTAATCACCACCAGGGGAATGGAGTCCATATAGGCGGTAGCGATACCGGTCACCGCATTGGTGGCACCCGGGCCGGAGGTCACCAGCACCACACCCGGCTTGCCGGTTGAGCGGGCATAGGCATCCGCCGCATGGGTGGCGGCCTGCTCATGGCGCACCAACACATGTTTGACGGCGTCCTGCTGATAAAGGGCGTCGTAAATATGCAGGACGGCGCCTCCCGGATAGCCAAAGAGGTGCTCTACCCCTTCGTCCTTCAAAAAGCGCGAAATAATTTCGGCACCGGTCAATTCCACCTAACGGGTCTCCCATCGGCTCGAAAAGAAGAAAAAAATACCCGTGAAAACGGGCGGATGTGAATTCAGCTGCAAAAATGAGAAAACTACTTGCATTCCGCCCCGAGGTCAAGCGATAACAGGGCCTACAGGCGTTTCACCAGACCCCGTATGCCTTGTACTATGCCATGGAAAGGTCATAATTATCGATATATGGACAACCCGACGGGCATGACACTTCAAAGCGGCAGAACAACTATGGCTATGCACACATCACTCATCAGGATCATGGCCGCCCTGGCAGTCATCGGGCTGATTACCCTCGGCACGGTCCAGGCCGCCACCCTTTATAAATGGACCGATGAAGAGGGAAACGTCCACTACAGCCAGACCCGTCCTGAGGGACATGACGCCGACAGGATGGAAATCCGGGATGAGGCGCCGCCCCCTGCCGACACGGGAACCACACGCTCCGCTGAGCCCTCCGATCAGGTGGAAGAGGCGATCCCGCAAGGTGCCGGCCAGAACGCAGAACGGGTACGGGTACGCCAGCAAAACTGTAAGGTCGCCCGCGAGAACATGGAGGTCTACAAGACGTACCGCAGGGTGCGCCAGGCCGACGGCACCACCGTGGTGTTGAGTGACGAGATGCGCGCCGCAAAGATCGAAGAGGCACAAAAGATGATCGACAAGTACTGCAACTGAGCCCGTCGACCGACCCTCTCTTGAACTTTCAACTTTGCCGCCCCGCCCCGCTGCGATTACAATAGCCCCCTTCTCTAAGAATCAAGACAGAAGTGGACCCTTACCCGTTATGCGCGCCTCCCAGTACCTGATTGCCACCGTCAAGGAAACCCCCGCCGACGCCGAGATCATCAGCCACCAGCTGATGCTCAAGGCCGGCCTGATCCGCAAGCTCGCCTCCGGCCTCTACACCTGGCTGCCAATGGGACTACGGGTATTGCGCAAGGTGGAGCAGATCGTACGCGAGGAGATGAACCGTGCCGGCGCCCAGGAGATCCTGATGCCGGCGGTGCAGCCCGCCGAATTGTGGCAGGAGTCCGGTCGCTGGGATGCCATGGGTCAGGAGATGTTGCGAATGACCGATCGGCACAACAGGGAGTTTTGCTTCGGTCCGACCCATGAGGAGATCATCACCGATCTGGTACGCAACGAACTGCGCAGCTACAAGCAACTACCCGCCAATTTCTACCAGATCCAGACCAAATTCCGTGACGAACGTCGTCCGCGCTTCGGCGTGATGCGCGCCCGCGAGTTCCTGATGAAGGACGCCTACTCCTTCCACCTCGACGAGGCCTCACTGAAAGAGACCTACCAGGTGATGCATGAGACCTACAGTCGGATCTTTACCCGCCTCGGCCTCGACTTCCGTCCGGTACTGGCCGATACCGGCGCCATCGGCGGCAGTGGCTCACACGAGTTTCATGTACTGGCCGAGTCCGGCGAGGACGCCATCGCCTTCTCCAGCGGCAGCGACTATGCCGCCAACGTGGAGAAGGCCGAGGCGCTGCCACCGCAGGGCGAACGCCCTGCACCGGATGCGCAAATGGCGGTGGTGAAAACCCCTGACCAGCACAGCATCGAAGAGGTCTCCGCCTTCCTTGGGGTGGCTGCGGCACAAACAGTGAAAACCCTCATCGTTCGTGGCGCCACCGCAGAGGGTGAGCCCGAGGGGGTCGTCGCTTTGGTACTGCGAGGCGATCACGAGCTGAACGCGATCAAGGCCGAGGTGCTGCCGCAGATCTGCTCACCGTTGACCTTTGCCAGCGACGAGGAGATCCGTGCCGCCATCGGCTGTGGCCCCGGCTCTATCGGTCCGATCGATATCGGGATCCCGATGATTGTCGACCGCGATGCGGCCCATCTTGCCGACTTCGTCTGTGGCGCCAACGAGGACGGTCGTCACCTGATCGGAGTGAACTGGGACCGTGATTTGGCTGAGCCGCAGGTAGCGGATCTGCGCAACGTGGTCGAGGGCGATCCCAGCCCGGACGGCAAAGGCCAGCTCACCATCAAGCGTGGTATCGAGGTAGGGCATATCTTCCAGCTGGGTAGCAAGTACAGCGAGGCGATGAAGGCCACGGTACTGGACGAGAACGGCAAATCGGTGGTCATGACCATGGGCTGCTACGGCATCGGTGTCTCCCGCGTGGTAGCCGCCGCCATCGAACAGAACCACGACGACAAGGGGATCATCTGGCCCGACGCCATCGCCCCGTTCCAACTCGCCCTGCTACCGATGAACATGCAGAAATCCGAGACTGTGCGCGAGACGGCCGAGCAGCTCTATCGTGAACTGAGCGAGGCCGGTTACGAGGTTCTGTTCGATGATCGCGGCGAGCGCCCGGGGGTGATGTTCGCCGACATGGAGCTGCTCGGCATCCCGCACCGCGTAGTGGTCGGCGATCGCGGTCTCAAGGAGGGCTGTGTCGAGTACAAAGGCCGTCGCGATAGCGACAACCAGAATATCCCGCTCAATGACCTGATGGCATTTCTGGCGCAGAGGGTTAAATAATAAGCGTGTAGGCCAGGTTGCCGCCACACCAACGCCCGGAAGAGCAATGGCACGCCGATGACAAAACAATACCCGCAATATCCCTCTGGCTACCTGGCATCTCTCCAAACCGCGATGTTGCCACGTAGCTTCGCAACGTAGCCTACAACTTGGCGGCCACACAAATGTGGCCACCATCCTCATTTGACCAGATATCCCTTTGCGTCTTTGCGCCTGGACAATATGCTCCCTGCATTGTCTACCACCGCCATCCATGGCGGCGTCTGCGGTGAGATCGTTTCTTTCTGGTGGGGGGCGAGTAGTTATCTTTCAACTTTCAACTTTCAACTTTCAACTTTCAACTTTCAACTTTCAACTTT
>JAPHTQ010000043.1 GCA_026196275.1 Gammaproteobacteria bacterium | reverse complement strand
TCACGCTCACCGCGCCGTGGCGCTTGGAGAGGCGTGCCCCATCGTCACCGAGGATCATCGGCACGTGGGCGTATTTGGGTGGCTCAGCCCCCATGGCGCGTAGCAGGTTGATCTGGCGCGGGGTGTTGTTGATGTGATCGTCACCGCGGATGACGTGGGTGATGCCCATATCCAGATCATCCACCACCACGGTCAGGTTGTAGGTGGGCGAGCCGTCGGTGCGCTTGATGATAAGATCGTCCAGCTCGCTGTTCTGGAATGCCACCTTGCCGCGCACGGTATCCTCGAACACCACCACGCCCTCAGCCGGATTGCGAAAGCGGATCACATGCGGCTCGTCGGGGTCGATAAACTGGTCGCGACAGTGACCGTCGTAGCGCGGCTTCTCCTTGCGCTTCATCTGCGCCTCGCGGAGACTCTCCAACCGCTCCTTCGAACAATTACAGCGATAGGCCAGCCCCTTCTCAAGCAACTGGTCGATCACCTCGTTGTAACGGTCGAAGCGGTGAGTCTGGTAGAACGGCCCCTCGTCGTACTCCAGCCCCAGCCAGGTCATCCCCTCAAGGATGGCGTTGACCGACTCCTGGGTGGAGCGCTCCAGATCGGTATCCTCCACCCGCAGTACAAAACGTCCGCCATGCTTGCGCGCATAGAGCCAGGAAAAGAGGGCGGTGCGGGCACCGCCCACGTGCAGGTAACCGGTCGGACTGGGGGCAAAACGGGTTTTGATGGTCATTCTCTTCGGGCCTGTTGTTTCAGTGTGGGTCGTTTTCGGTTTTCGGCACATCTTCCGCCTTCTCCTCATAGGGATAGCGCGAATGGCCGTAGCGGATGATCAGTACAGCAAGGGTGAGTAATACGATGGCTCCGGCCACCGCCAACATGCGCCACTCATCCATCGCCTTGATATCCAGAATGAGGTAGCGCGCCAGCGCCACCACTGCGATATAGAGTGGCATACGCACCGGTAGCTGTCCGGACTGCCAGTAGGCGTGGACCATAGCCACCACCTCCAGGTAGATGAACAGCAGCAGCAGATCCGTCAGCCTCACCGTACGGTCGACGACCATCTGTGTGATCTCCTGCCCGGCCGCCACCAGGGTTGCCAGTAGAATCACCATTAGCCCGGCATCCTCTATCAGATTGCCGAGCCTCAGGCCGCTTGTTCGTAGCGGGTGCCTGCTTAACATCTGCATAATCCCGAATGGTAACGAAAGAGCACTGATTATAACCACCATCGCCTGGCTCCGCGATGCCCCAACGAGCGATTTGTATCGTAGACGTTGACCGCGGCGCGCCTTGTCGCTACTATGCGCGCCTTCAGCAGACGGGTGCTTAGCTCAGCTGGGAGAGCATCGCCCTTACAAGGCGAGGGTCGCAGGTTCGATCCCTGCAGCACCCACCAATACTGAAAAGCCGGCATTATGCCGGCTTTTGTCGTTAATGACTGGAAACCTCCCCCTTAAACTCAACAACGCGCCGGGTTTGGATACAACTGCCGCCACTCCTGCTCGCTGATGCGCCGAAAACTCCCATCGGCAAATTCGACAAAAACACTCCCCGACCGTACACCGAGCACCAACAGACTCTCATCGTGCGCGGTACGATATATTTTTCCGTTTACCGGTTTGACCCATCGGGTCGGTTTGGCCTGCTGTCCCATCCTTTAGCCTCCTGCTGCAAACAGCCGTTTCGACAAAATTACTCACTGGCAAGATTGGGCCAAGGTAACCGAACAGGATGAAGGTACGATGACAGAGAGTTGGAAAAAACGATTTCAGCCGTGCCCAGCTGATTTGCCGCAGCAATCACCGCTTGAATAGCGGTCTATTTTTTGATAAAAATCATAATCAAATTAATCACATAGCCACTCACCTCCGTGGTGACGCCCTTGGAGTGGGGTCACAATCGACCCAAACCCCGTATTTAGAATAGCCACTATCCCCCACAAAAGATATGTATTTTATTTTTAAATCAACGACTTGACTTATTCCGAGTAAATTACTATGTTTTACCCAGCAGCAATACCGCTGCTTCGGAAGCATCATCACCACTGTGCGCCGGATCACCGGCGAAAGTAGTAGCAGTTGGATGAGCAAACCGGGAAACGTGTCAATCCTTTTTCTATATCAGGAGATTTGTAATGGCTAAGAAAACACACGACACCCCTATGCTTGACCAGCTGGAAAGCGGCCCGTGGCCCAGCTTTGTCACCGGTCTCAAGCGTCTGGCTAACGACAACGACATGATGGTTGATCTGATGGGTCAGCTGGAAACCTCCTACCACACCAAGAAAGGCTACTGGAAGGGTGGTACCGTGGGCGTTGTCGGTTATGGCGGCGGCGTTATCCCCCGCTTCACCGAGCTGATGGACGAGAACAAGAAACCCCTGTTCCCCGCCGCATCCGAGTTCCACACCCTGCGTATCCAGCCCCCGGCCGGTATGCACTATGATACCGCCACCCTGCGCAAGTTCTGCGACATCTGGGAGAAGTACGGTTCCGGCCTTATCGCCTTCCACGGCCAGTCCGGCGACATCATGTTCCAGGGCTGCACCACCGAAAACGTTCAGCCGTCCTTTGACGCGCTGAACGAGATGGGCTTCGACCTCGGCGGTGCCGGTCCGGCTGTCCGTACCGGTATGTCCTGTGTCGGCGCCGCGCGTTGCGAGCAGTCTTGCCTTGATGAGCAGAAAATTCATCGCACTCTGGTTAACGCCTTCCTTGACGACATGCACCGTCCGGCCCTGCCGTACAAGTTCAAGTTCAAGGTCTCCGGCTGCGCCAATGACTGCATGAACTCTATCCACCGTGCAGACATGGCGATCATCGGTACCTGGCGCGACGAGATGAAGGTCGATCAGGACGAGGTGAAGAAGTTCGTCGTCGACAAGGGACGCAAGTACGTGATCGACAACGTCATCAGCCGCTGCCCGACCCAGGCCCTGAGCCTCAACGACGACGACACCCTGGACGTCGACAACAAGGGCTGCGTACGCTGCATGCACTGCCTGAACGTCATGAACAAGGCGCTGAGCCCCGGCGATGACAAGGGTGCCACTATCCTGGTCGGCGGCAAGCGTACCCTGAAGATCGGTGACCTGATGGGTACCGTCATCGTCCCGTTCATGAAGCTGGAAACCGAAGAGGACTTCGAAGCCATTGAGGAGTTGGCCGGTGAGATCATCGATTTCTTCGCCGAGAACGCGCTGGAGCACGAGCGTACCGGTGAGATGATCGAGCGTATCGGCCTCAACAACTTCCTTGAGGGCATCGGTCTCGATGTTGACCCGAACATGATCGCCAGCCCGCGCTCCAACTCCTATGTCCGCACCGACGGCTGGGACGAGGAAGCGCAGAAGTGGTTCGAGCGTAAAGCTCAGGCCTGATACGGCGTTTCATGCTGAACGAGAGAGGGCGACCATACGGTCGCCCTTTTTTATTGGATTACAACCAATCAATGGGGTCAGTGTCATTGATTCTTAATCAATAGGGTCAGTGTCATTGATTCTTAACTTCTCGAAACGCTGCTGACTTCCTGTCTCCACCCCGCCCCAATGGCACCGCTCTCCGCCCCGTCTTGGCCTCAATCTGTGCCTTGAACCGCTCATCACCGAGCACCCAAGCCTTGTTCGTCGCTTCACGGATCGCCGCCAGATCCCGCTCGGGCATCCTGCCACGAAACAGGGCCCGGTAAGCACGCTCC
>JAPHTQ010000019.1 GCA_026196275.1 Gammaproteobacteria bacterium | reverse complement strand
GCAGCCGCATTATCCAGCAACTGGCCAAGCCGGAGCTGCTCTATATCGCCGGCCTGTTTCATGACATTGCCAAGGGGCGCGGCGGCGACCACTCCCTCCTCGGTGCAGAGGATGCCGCCAGTTTCTGTCGGCAGCACGACCTGAGTGAGAACGACACCAAGCTGGTCACCTGGCTTGTGCGCAACCACCTGCTGATGTCCACCACCGCACAGCGCAAGGACATCTCCGAACCGGCGGTGATCAACGACTTTGCCGCCACCGTGGGCAAACAGGACTACCTCGACCACCTCTACCTACTGACCGTATCGGACATTCGCGCCACTAGCCCCAGCGTGTGGAACACCTGGAAAGATGCCCTGCTTGCCGAGCTTTATCACAGCACCCACAAGGCGCTGCGCCGCGGCCTCTCCAATCCGGTGCGCGAGGCCGAAGTGATCGCCGATCATCAGGCCGAGGCGCGCAAACTGCTCAACCTTCACCGTGTGCCACCGGCCCAGGTCAAGCAGTTCTGGGCACGCCTGAATAACGACTACTTTCTGCGTTACTCGGGCAGCGAGATCGCCTGGCACACCCAGGCGGTGATCGATCACGGCGACAGCGAGGAGCCGTTGGTACTGATACGCCAGCAGACCGAACGCGGCGGCACCGAGATCTTCCTCTACACCCCGATCCGCGGCCATCAGTTCACCACCACCACCACCGTGCTGGACCAGATTGGCCTGAACATCGTCGATGCCCGCATCCTCCCCTCCCGCGACAACTATACCCTTGACACCTATATGGTGCTGGAAGAGGACGGCGAGCCGATCCGCGGTCAGTTCCGCCTGCAGGAGATCCAACAGATGCTGCGGCACCTGCTCACCCATCCCGAAAAGACACCGGAGAAGGTCCACCGGCAGATGGCGCGCCAGCTCAAACACTTCAACATCAAAACCCGTGTCCTGTTTCATGAAGACCCGCACAACGCACACACCGTCATGGAGGTGATCACCTCCGACCGTCCCGGCCTGCTCTCACGCATCGCCCGCGCCCTGGCCAGTTGCCGGGTGCGTCTGCTCAACGCCAAGATCGCCACCTTCGGCGAACGGGTCGAGGACATCTTTTTCATCACCGACGAAAATAACCGTCCACTGCATAGCGACGAACAATACCAGTGTCTACACACGCGCATCGTCGAGGCGCTTGAGGAGTAAGGGAGCGAATCCCCGCTACCGGTTACTGTCTCTGCTCAACCCCGTTACCGACCATAGTGAAAACATTTGTTGTCAATGCTAATGATAATGGTTATCATTAGCATTACGTTTAGTTGGCACTACGGCCACCTGGCCGGCGGAAGCCATTGCCACCTCTACCTCAAACCCAATCGAGACAGGAGAACCGCATCATGTACCGAAATCAACGCCCACTATTGCTTGCCCTCGTCCTCAGCCTTGCCCTGCCCTTGAGTGTCCAGGCCGAGCGGCCTGATCACTTCAAGGGTAAACAATCCCACACCCTGGAGGAGGCGCTGGAAAATCTTGCCAGTTACAATAAAAAGCTCGACGAGGTGCTCACCAAGGAGGACAGCCTGGAGAACATAGCCACGATCCATCAGCTGACCTACACTCTGGAAAGTGCCCTGGAGGTGATTGATACCGAGGCTGCCGACATTGCCGCCAAGCTCGAAGAGCTGCATCTCGCCTCCGAGCGCAACGATACGACCGTGGTGAGGCAAAAGGCCACCGCTTACCTCGACAAGTCAAACGAGCTTATCCGGAAATAGTGCCGCAGACATAACGGCGGTTCACTGCCATCAGAGGGTGGCGATCAACTCCACCCCGTTGCCATCCGGATCGCGGCAGAAGATCGCATTGCGACCGGATCGGCTGCCTCTCAGGGGGATGGCCGCCGCCTGCAGTCGTCCTTCCAGCTCATTCAATCCCTCGACGCAGAGGGCAAGGTGGCGGTCGCGGCCAACGTGATCAGCTCGCACGATACCGCTATCGGGGTCGTGCAGCTCCAGCAGATGCAGCTGCTGTTCACCGATGGCGAGCCAGGCACCGGGAAAGTCGAGCGGCGGCCGTTCGATCTCCTCCAGTCCCAGCAGATCACGGTAAAAACCGAGTGCACGATCTGTGTCAGCAACCAATAGGCTGACGTGATGAATGGCCTGAATCTTCATCCAATCCTCCCCTGAAAAGTATGGTTTATGGCGTCGCCTCGATACCTTATACTGTGGGGCTGTTTTTACTGCGAACAACACGATGAATCCGGATCTCGACAAACTGCAGCCCTACCCCTTCGAAAAGCTCAACGCGCTGAAGGCGGCAGTGACCCCGGCGGAGAAGCCGCATATCGCGCTCTCCATCGGCGAGCCGAAACATCAGCCGCCGGGTTTCGTCATCGAGGAGCTGATCACCCACCTGCACAGCTTGGCCAGCTATCCGCTGACCAAGGGGCGGCCCGAACTGCGCCAGGCAATTAGCGGCTGGCTTACCCGCCGTTTCGCCCTGCCGGAGGGCAGCGTCGATGCCGAAAAACATGTGTTGCCGGTAGCCGGCACCCGAGAAGCGTTGTTCGCCTTCGCCCAGGCGGTGGTCGATCGCACCACCGAGCCGCTGGTGCTCTCGCCCAACCCGTTCTACCAGATCTACGAAGGGGCAGCACTACTGGCCGGGGCCGAGCCCTGGTTTCTCAACACCACCGCTGAAACCGGCTTCCTGCCCGACCTGGATGGGGTGCCGGCTGAGGTGTGGCAACGCTGCCAGCTTATCTACCTCTGCACCCCGGGCAACCCGACCGGTGCCGTGGCGGATATCGGCTATCTGCAGAAACTGATCCGGCTCGCCGATGAGCACGAGTTCATCATCGCCTCGGACGAGTGTTACTCGGAGCTCTATTTCGATGAGGCGGACCCGCCAGCGGGACTGCTGCAGGCAGCGGCACAGATGGGCCGCGGCGATTACCAACGTTGCGTGGTCTTCCACAGCCTCTCCAAGCGCTCCAACCTGCCGGGGCTGCGCTCCGGCTTTGTCGCCGGCGATACTGCGGTGCTTGAGCGCTTTCTTACCTACCGCACCTATCAGGGCTGCGCCCTGCCGCCGCCCACCCAGGCGGCCAGTATCGCGGCTTGGAACGATGAAGCACATGTCAGAGCAAACAGGGAGCTCTACCGGCAGAAGTTCGACGCGGTGCTCGCGATCCTGCAGCCGGTAATGAAGGTAGAGCGGCCCGACGCCGGTTTCTACCTCTGGCCGGAGACACCGATCAGCGACACCGAGTTTGCCCAGCAGCTTTTTGCCGAGCAGAACGTGACCGTACTACCGGGCAGCTATCTTTCCCGCGACGCCCACGGCACCAATCCCGGAGAGAACCGGGTGCGCATGGCCCTGGTGGCGGAGCTGGACGAATGTATCGAGGCCGCGGAACGTATCCGTGATTTTATTGAAACAATTTAAACGCAGAGGTCGCAGAGGCGCAGAGAATGCAGAGCATTAAAATGCTGCAGTGAGATCTAGTCAGGCCGACTGTACGTCACCTGAAAATCTTCTTGCACTGGGCTTGAGATTGCCGCGCTTCGCTAGCAATGACACTATTCAGAATCTTTGCGACCTTTGCGCCTCTGCGCCCTCTGCGTTAAAACGATTTTAGTTAAGGAGATGAATAATGAGCGATATCCAGAAGATTATTGAAGAGGCCTTCGAGCGCCGTGCCGAGATCACCCCGCGCAGTGTGGACACCCATGTGAAAGAGGCGGTGGACGAGGCGATCCGCATGCTCGACAGCGGCGAGGCGCGCGTGGCCGAGCAGAGGGGTGTGGGCGACTGGCAGGTCAACGAGTGGCTGAAGAAGGCGGTACTGCTCTCCTTCCGTATCAACGACAATGATGTAATGCGCGGCGGTTTCACCAACTACTACGACAAGGTTCCCTCCAAGTACGCTGAGATGGGTTCGCGCGAACTGCGCGAGGGTGGCGTGCGCGTGGTACCGCCCGCCTCGGCGCGCAAGGGCTCCTATATCGCTCCGGGCTGCGTACTGATGCCCTCCTATGTCAACATCGGCGCCTATGTCGACTCCGGCACCATGGTCGACACCTGGGCCACCGTCGGCTCCTGCGCCCAGATCGGCAAGAACGTGCATCTGTCCGGCGGCGTCGGCATCGGCGGCGTACTGGAGCCACTGCAGGCGGCCCCCACCATCATCGAGGACAACTGCTTCATCGGCGCCCGCTCCGAGGTGGTCGAAGGGGTGATCGTCGAAGAAGGGTCGGTCATCTCCATGGGCGTCTACATCGGCCAGTCCACCAAGATCTACGACCGCGAAACCGGCGAGGTGCATTACGGCCGTGTTCCGGCCGGCTCAGTGGTGGTCTCCGGCAACCTGCCGAGCAAGGACGGCAGCTACAGCCTCTACTGCGCGGTGATCGTCAAGAAGGTGGACGAGAAGACCCGCGGCAAGGTCGGCATCAACGAGCTGCTGCGCGATATTTAATTGGCATTTATTTACCGCAAGGCTCACCGCATCCTGCTATCGCTCCTCACCTACATCCGTGTAGGCGAAGATGCGAAGGCGCAGAGGATACTAGGCTGCACCCTCAGCGTCTTTGCGCCTCTGCGGTGGATTCAATTATCAATAGAATAGATACGATGAACACACTGGTTGGAATCAAGAACTGCGACTCGGTAAAGAAGGCCAAAAAGTGGCTGGAGCAGAACGGTGTCGACTACGCCTTTCACGACCTGCGCGAGCAGGGCGTGGACAAGGCTGCGCTGGAGAAGTGGCTCGAGGAGCTGGGTTGGGAGGTGCTGCTCAACAAGCGTTCCACCACCTGGAAGGAACTCAGCGATGCCGAGCGTGCCGATATCGACCGCGACAAGGCGATGATGCTGCTTCTCGCCTACCCTACACTGATCAAACGCCCCGTGCTGATCACCCCTGATGGGATCAGGGTCGGCTTCAAGGAGGCGGAATACAAAAAGGCCTTCGGGAAATAATTTCTACCATGTCAGATACCCTCGACCTCGCCAAGGATCTCATCGGCCGCCGCTCCATCACCCCGGAGGACGCCGGCTGCCAGCCGCTGCTGGCCGAACGTCTCGCCGCCTGTGACTTCAAGGCCGAACCAATGCGCTTCGGCGAGGTGGACAATCTGTGGCTACGCCGTGGCGACAGCGGCCCGCTGTTCTGCTTCGCCGGCCACACCGATGTGGTGCCCACAGGCCCGGAGGAGAAGTGGCAGCATCCACCCTTCGACACCGCGGTGGAGGACGGTATGCTGCACGGCCGCGGCGCGGCGGACATGAAGGGCTCCATCGCCGCCTTCATCACCGCCACCGAGCGCTTTATCGCCAACCACCCGCAACACAAAGGCTCTATCGCCTACCTCATCACCAGCGACGAGGAGGGTCCGGCGAAGGACGGTACGGTAAAGGTAGTGGAGGCCCTGGAGGCCCGGGGCGAGAAGATCGATTGGTGCCTGGTGGGCGAGCCGACCAGCACCGAGCGGGTCGGCGATGTGGTGAAGAACGGCCGCCGCGGCTCGCTCAACGGCCGCCTGCTGGTCAGGGGGGTGCAGGGCCACGTGGCCTACCCCCACCTCGCTGACAACCCGGTGCACCGCGCCGCGCCGGCGCTGGCCGAGCTGGCGGCCATCGAGTGGGACCGGGGCAACGAGTTCTTTCCCCCCACCAGCTTCCAGGTCTCCAACATTCAGGCCGGCACCGGGGCGACCAACATCATCCCCGGCGAGCTGGAGGTGGTGTTCAACTTCCGCTTCTCCACCGAGCAGACCGAACAGGGGCTACGCCAGCGGGTCGAGGCGGTGCTGCACAAACACGGGCTCGATTTCGCCATCGACTGGTCGCTCTCCGGCAACCCCTTCCTCACCCCGGAGGGGGGGCTGCTGCAGGCAACGCAGCAGGCCATTGAGGCGGTCTGCGGCTACCGCCCCGAGATCAACACCGCCGGCGGCACCTCAGACGGACGCTTTATCGCCCCCACCGGCGCCCAGGTACTGGAGCTGGGGCCGCTCAACGCCACTATCCACAAGGTCAACGAGTGCGTCAGCGTGGCCGACCTGGATACCCTGTCACGCATCTACGAAACGATCCTCGAGCGGCTGCTGCTCGACTGACGCCTGAAAGGGTATGAAGCGCAGACTTATTCACCTACCACTCATCCTGCTGCTGGCCCTGCTGCTGGCCGGTTGCAGCGAGGATAGTCCGACCCTGCAACCACTGAGCAGGGACGCGGTGATTCTTGCCTTTGGCGACAGTCTGACCCGCGGCAACGGAGCCAATGCCGACAACAGCTACCCCGCGGTGCTGGAGCGACTGAGCGGACGGCGCGTGATCAACGCCGGGGTGCCCGGTGAGCACACCCCCGCCGGTCTGGCACGCCTTGCTGGCGTGCTGGAACAGTACCACCCTGAACTGCTGCTGCTTTGCCACGGCGGTAACGACATGTTGCGCCGCCACGCCATGGAGGCCATGCAGTCGAATCTGGAACAGATGGTGGCGCTGGCCCGCGAGCGCGGGATTCAGGTGGTGTTGCTGGGGGTACCCAGACCGGCTATTTTCGGCCTGGAGAGCGCCGAGCCCTATTACGCTGTAGCGAAGAGCGCCGGGATACCGCTGGAGGACAAGATCATCCCGGAGGTGCTCTCCGACAACAACCTCAAATCGGACCAAATCCACCCCAACGCCGAGGGCTATCAGCGTATCGCTGAGGCGGTCTATCGGCTGCTCCAGCAAACCGGAGCGCTTTAGGGTACCGATCACAAAAAATCTTCACCACGAAGCGTTGAAAAGCTTTACCCCTTGATGCAGACCATCGGCTCGAGTCGCGCCACCTTGCGCGCGAGTCCGGCGTGGTCCGCCGCCTCCACCACCGCACTGACATCCTTGTAGGCACCGGGGGCCTCCTCGGCCACCCCGCGCAGCGAGGGGCTGCGGATCACAATACCTCGCCGGGCCAGCTCATCGACCACACCGGCCCCCCGCCACCTTCTCGTGGCCGCATGCCGGCTCATGGCGCGGCCTGCGCCGTGGCAGGCGGAGCTGAAGGCCAGGGACTCCGATTCGCGGGTACCGGCGAGGATCCAGGAGGAGGTCCCCATCGAACCGCCGATGATCACCGGCTGACCCACCGCCCGATACTCCGGCGGCAACTCACTGTGCCCGGGTCCGAAGGCACGGGTCGCCCCCTTGCGGTGCACATAGAGCTCCCGCTCCCGCCCCTCAACCCGATGGCGCTCCTGCTTGCAGGTGTTGTGGGAGACATCATAGAGCAACTCCAGTGAGGCCCCGGGCAGGATGTCACGGACCGCCTCACGGGTCAGGTGGGTGATGATCTGGCGATTGGCAAGGGCGCAGTTGATACCGGCCCGCATTGCGCCCAGGTAGCGCTGCCCCAGCGGTGAGTTGATGGGGGCACAGGCCAGCTCCCGGTCCGGCAGCTTGATGCCGAAATCGGCCGCCGCCAGCACCATCTCGCGCAGGTACTCGGTGCCGATCTGGTGGCCCAATCCCCGTGAGCCACAGTGGATGCTGATCACCACCTCGCCGACCCGCAGGCCGAAGGCGGCGGCGGCTTCCGCATCATGGATATCGGTAATGCGCTGCACCTCGAGGTAGTGATTGCCGGAGCCGAGGGTACCCATCTCGTCGCGCTGGCGCTTTTTCGCCTGCGCCGAGACATACTCGGGCCGGGCCCCGGCCATGCAGCCGCGCTCCTCGGTACGCAGCAGATCCGCCTCGTTGCCGAAGCCCTGCCCCAGCGCCCAGCGGGCACCGCCAGCGAGCATCGCCTCCATCTCCCGCCCGTGCAGACGAATTGTGCCTGTGCTTCCCAAGCCGGCCGGCACTGCCCGGAACAGCGCCTCGGCCAACCGCTCCCGTAGCGGCTCAACATCACTGGCGCTGACCCCGGTCAACAGGCTACGCACGCCACAGGAGATATCGAAACCGACCCCACCGGCGGAGACCACGCCGCCTGCGGCGGCATCAAAGGCGGCCACCCCGCCGATGGGAAAGCCGTAGCCCCAGTGGGCATCCGGCATGGCGTAACTGGCCTGGACGATCCCCGGCAGCCTGGCGACATTTGCCGTCTGCTCCAGCACCTTCTCATCCATGGCGTCGATCAATGGGGCATCGGCATAGATCACCGCCGGCACCCGCATCTCATTCTCGGCGGCCAACTCCCAGCACCAGGGGGACTTCTGCTGCAATGGTCGCATCGATTCTTACCACTCGCTCACGTTTATCAAACATCCACGACGCAACGCGCCGTCCAGTGGCCGTTTTCGTGGCTCACCTCCAGCTCAGTATAGCTTGCCCCCTTGACCTCCACCGCCGGCTGGTGACGTTGCGGATCGAGTGCCTCACCCCAGGCAATGGCATCCAGCCGGCCATCGCGGATAGAGAGATCGAAACGGGAGAAGAGCATGTGGCGGGTCGCCATCTCATAAACAATGGCGTTGAGAAAATCCACCAGCAGCAGCTCCAGATCGGGCGCGGTGCAGTGGAGGGAGACGGGCTGCTCAGGACGAACCCGCTGCGGTGCGGTGATCACCGCAGTCATGGCGATCGCAGCATTGGCAAAGGCCTGTTCCGGGGTTGCGCCCTCGCCACAGATCCCGACATCGGCCTGATGCCGGAAGTGGCTCCACGCTCTGTCACCGCTCATCCGGCACCTCCTCCACGCAGACCTCAAGCAGCGTTGGCCTCAGCCGTTCACTTCGCTGCCGGCCTATGCACCACCTGATCTCTGAGGTAGATCGGCAGTGCCTTCTCCGCACTCACCGCCTCGCCCCGGTCAAAGGCTGCCACCGCCAACCGCGCCACATCCTGGGCATGAGGCAGGCAGTCGCCACAGCTGTCGATAACAGCGCTGTCGAGGCGTCCTTTGAGCTCATCCTCGTAGGCGTTCCAGCCGCTGCCAACACCATGCCACCCCTCGCCCTCCAGCAGCGGCACCTCACCGGCGGGGCAGACCCGCTCCTCCTGCTGCGTCTGCACCAGACCGTCCACGCACGCATAGGCGCCCCAATAGACCTCGTCCATGCGCGCATCAATGGCGGTGGCGATGCGTTGCCAGCCGAACTCACGACAGCCGCCCTGAGCCAGGGCAGCGAGGGTGGAGACCGGCACCACCGGCAACTCCGTGGCAAAGGCAATACCCTGCACCACACTGGTGGCGATGCGCACCCCGGTAAAGGCACCGGGGCCGCGGCCGAAGGCGACGGCATCCAGCTGCGCGGGGTTCACCGCCGCCTCGGCCAGCAACCCATCGGCCATGCCGAGTACCAGGCGCGCATGTTCGCGTGGGGCGAGGCGGAATACCTCCCGCACCTCGCCGTCGAGATAGAGGGCGACGGAGCAGGCCTCGGTGGCGGTTTCGATAGCAAGCAGTTTCATCTAAATTTCCGATAAAAAACCCGGGACGAATGTGCCCCGGGTTGATAATGGCCGGCACAGGGCCTGCCTAGAAGCTGTAGCTGATCCCCAGCGAGACGACCGGATACTGGTCGAAGTCGTCCAGGTCGTCCTGTGCATCCCGCTCCTCGCGCCGCAGGTTCTCCTGGAAGGTGGGGTCGTCGGAGAGGGTACCGCCGCTCGCCTTGAGCGCCAGATCAGGCGACTGCTGCAGCACTCCCAGCTCGAAGATAAAACCGAGTCCCTTGGCATTACCGGCGTTGCCCCAGCCCAGACCGTAGAAGATACCGTCACCGAAGTCGACCGCGCCGTTCAGCTTGCCCACATCAGCAGCATCGTAGCTCACACCACCAATATCATAGGTACTACTGGGCGTGGACACCATCGCGATCTCGTTGCTGTTGAGCAGGTAACCCAGGGTCAGGCGGAAAGTGCCCTGGAAGGGGTGCCAGTCAAGAAAGAGACCGCTGCTCTGCCAGTCCAGGTCCATATCGTATTCGATATCGTCGTAGCTGTCGGTATCAGAGAAGGAGTAGCTGTTCAGACCAAGCCTGGCGTTGAACGACTCGCTGATACCGTAGGTCAACTCGGCACCGAATCCCAGAGTACCCGCCTTGACCCCCACGCCCATCTCGGCCACCGCCATCGAGCTGGCCCCCAGCATCAGCCCCGCCACAGCGGCCACGGTCAATTGTCTCATCGCTATCCCCTTTTCTCCATACTGAACCATTATCGCGAACGACGTAGCCCACCCTTGTCTCCACAACCCATTATAGTCAAACAGCCACCGGTGTCACATGGCGATAGAAGCGCTCTACCACGGCAAATTTTCGCGTCTTGCTCATCGGCGGCAGGCTGTCGATGAAGACCCTGCCGTAACCCTTGCTCCCCAGGCGTGGATCGCAGAGCATCAATACGCCGCGGTCATTGACGTCGCGGATCAGCCGCCCCACCCCCTGCTTGAGGGTGATCACCGCCTGCGGCAGCTGGTACTCCATGAAGGGGTTGCCGCCGGCGCGGCGCATGGCCTCGATGCGCGCCTGCAGCACCGGGTCGCCCGGCGAGGCGAAGGGGAGCTTGTCGATGATGACACAGGAGAGCGCCTCGCCGCGCACATCGACCCCCTCCCAGAAGCTGCCGGTACCAAGCAGCACCGCATTACCCAGCTCACGGAACCTGTCCAGCAACACGGTGCGCGGTGCCTCGCCCTGAACCAGTAGCGGATAACCGATGCGCTCGCGAATGAGCTCTGCCGCCTGCTTCAGCGCCCGGTGGCTGGTAAAAAGCAGGAAGGTGCGCCCGCCGCTGGCCTCGATCACCGGCAGCGCCTGCTCCACCACCGCCTCGGTATAGCCGGGACTGTTGGGCTCGGGCATATTTTCGGGCACGTAGAGCAGCGCCTGGTGCGGATAGTCGAAGGGACTCTCCCAGCGTGCGGTGGTCGCCCGTTCCAGCCCCAGCTGGTGGGTAAAGTGGTCGAAACTCTCCCCCACCGCCAGGGTGGCCGAGGTAAAGACCCAACTGGCCGGGTGAGCGTCGAGCTGGGCGCGGAACAGGGTGGCCACGTCCATCGGTGTCAGGTTCAGACTGAAGGAGCGCGTGTGGGTCTCGAACCAGTGGATGAAACCCTCCGGAGTCGGTCCGGTAAGCAGGGTAAAGCGCTGCTGCAACAGCTCGGCACGCTCGAAGCACGCCTCCAGCCCCTTACCGCGCACCGCCAGGGGTTTGAGACAGCCGAACAGACTCGCCAGGCAGGCCGTCACCTCGTCGCTGGCAGCCTGCACCGTCTCCCGCCCGCTGAGATCGCGCCAACTGCCGCGGGTCGGATTGACATCGAAGACCAGACGCATGTCGCGCACCGCCTTCTCCAGCTTCTCGGCGAACAACCGCAGCTGACGGCTCTCGCCCGCCTCCTTGAGATCCTCGGCAATAGTATCGCGAGCCAGCTCCAGCAGCTGGTTGGCACTGATAGTGGTGCCGAAGAAGTTTGAGGCGGTGTCGGGCAGCTGGTGCGCCTCATCGATGATAAAGGCGTTGGCCCCCGGCAGCAGCTCACCGAAACCCTCGTCCTTGAGCGCCATGTCGGCAAACAGCAGATGGTGGTTGACCACCAGCACATCGGCTTCCTGGGCCCGACGGCGGGCATGGGCCAGATGACAGCGCTCCAGGTAGTCGCACTCGTTACCCAGACAGTTATCGGCAGTGGAGGTGATCTGTGACCACAACGGTGACTCTTCGGACAGGTCGTGCAGCTCGGCGATATCACCGCTGTGGGTCTGTGTCGCCCACTTTTTTACCTGCTGCAGCTCCGCCAGTTGGCTGCGGCTGAGAAAACGGCCCTCGCTCTGTGCCAGTTCCATGCGGTGGAGACAGAGGTAGTTGGCGCGCCCCTTGAGCAGCGCCACATCTACCGGCACCGCCAGCGCCTTGCGTACCAGCGGGACATCCTTATGAAAAAGCTGGTCCTGCAGATTGCGGGTGCCGGTGGAGATGATGACCCGCTTGCCGCTGAGCAGCGCAGGAACGAGGTAGGCAAAGGTCTTGCCGGTACCGGTACCGGCCTCGGCCACCAGCAAGCCCTCCTGCGCCAGCGCCTGCTCCACGGCGCTCGCCATCTCCTGCTGCTGGGTACGCACCGCATAGCCCGGCAGAAGGCGGGCAAAGGGGCCATCTCTGGAGAGCGCTTCAGCGGCTGTGGTCATACACAAGGTCATTCGTCTGCTTGCGGGCGGCGAAACCCGTTCCGGTTGCAAGAGCCCCGCTCACGGGGCGTTTTCCCGACACACTATACCCGAAATGCGTGCTGATTGAGCCTCCCCCACCGGCCGCAGGACTGGCTATAGCTACTCTTTTGTGTGTGGATGTTGTGTGAGTACGCGTTTAGCCTGCCGGTTGGCTCAGGCCAGCAGGCGGACACTCAGCATCCAGGTCGCCGTCGCGCCGCCGAGTAGAAACAGCAGCAGGGCGCCACCGGCAAACCGGCGGTAACGGCTGGCGAGCGCATCCTGGGGTAACACCGAGAGGAGGTAGGGACGGCGGCCGTCGCGCGGCTTGCTCAGCAGGTGGGTGACCGGCCCGGCAGCACGCTGGCGCTGCTCCGCCCTTACCTGCTGCTCGGCGGCGCGGCGAGCCTCCTGCCACTCCTGCAGATCGATCTCACCGTCACCGTCACGGTCGAAACGCTGCAGCAACGCGGCCTGATCCCGCTTCCAGACGGCCAGCAGCTGGCGCACCTCCTCGCGGCTGTCGGGTAGTTCCTGTCCGCCGCCAAGGGAACGGAACTGGCCGATAGCGTAGAGCGGGTCGGCCGGCTGGATCCGCTTTTCGGTGAAACGGTAGTCTCCGCTGCTGAACAGACCACGTTTGGGTGGCGCCACACCGAACGGCCAGACCGCACTGTCGCCGTACCAGGTGAGACTGACCGAGGGGGTTACCTCCGCCCCCTCAGGGTCGATGACACACTCACCGGTCTCGTCCCGCAGCAAGAACAGCTCGTCGCTGGTGCCCGACCGGATCGTCTTCCAACTGCGGCGGCGCTGGCCGCGGCTGTTGTAGCTGTCGCTGCGCTCCTCCACCTTGAAGCTGTACCAGGTGCAGCGGGTGCCGGTCAGCGGAGCAAGGACAGGATCGCCCGGCATCAGCTCGGCGGTACCGTCCAGTTCGATATAGCCCTGAGAGGCCGAGCGCACCTTCGAGGTGGGGGTATCCTCGATCAGGCGTGCCCGGTGCAGGAAGCGGAAGATACCGTAAAAGGCGCCCAGTGCCAGCAGCAGAAAAAAACCGCTGAGCAGCCAGAACTTGAGGGGCTGCATCTGCAGCACCCCCTCGCGCAACTCGGCAGGGATAAACGCCTCAAACATGAAACGGTGCTGTATCAGGAACCAAACAGCGCCCTGATGTCGACGTCAGCCTTCTGCTCCTCGCTGAACTCCAGCAGCGGTTTGTCGCTGAAATCAAACAGCCGGGCGACGATCACGTCGGGGAACTGCTCGATACGGACGTTGTTGATGTTGACGCTCTCGTTGTAGAACTCGCGCCGATCGGCGATCGCACTCTCCAGACCACTGATACGCTGCTGCAGATGCTGGAAGTTGTCGTTGGCCTTGAGTTCGGGATAGGCCTCGGCCAGGGCGAAAAGATTACCCAGCCCCAGACGCAGTTGGGTCTCGGCTCCGCCCAGCGCCGGCACATTGCCCTGCTCCCGCGCCGAGGCCACCGCGGAGCGCGCCTGCATCACCTTCTCCAGCGTCTCCTGCTCGTACTGCATGTACTGTTTGCACACCTCGACCAGCTTGGGTAGCTCGTCGTGACGCTGCTTGAGCAGCACGTCTATGTTGGCCCACGCCTTGGCGACGTTGTGCTTGATGTTAACCAGGTTGTTGTAGATGACGATGAAATAGATCACCACCACGGCGACAACGCCCAGAACAATAAATATACCGATCTCCATGACTGCCCCCTTATTGTTTCGCCTGAATATATCACAGGGTCTGCAGGCGAACAGGGAGCGGGATGAAAATGCCGTGGTTATCGCTTTTTTCGTTGGATTCGCGCCGTGGGCGGGGCATTCCACGGATCATCCGGCCAGGGGTGCTTGGGATAACGCCCCTTCATCTCTTTTTTTACCTCGGGGTAGGTGTTATCCCAGAAACTTTTCAGATCCTGTGTCACCTGCAGCGGGCGCTGTGCCGGGGAGAGCAGGTGCAGCATCACCGGCACCTTGCCATCGGCCACGCGGGGGGTCTCCGCCAGGCCGAACAGCTCCTGCAACTTGACCGCCAGTACCGGCGCGGAGCCGTCGATCCGGTATTGCAGCCGCTTGCGCGACCCGCTGGGTACCTGAAGGTGGCTGGGCGCCGCCTGCTGCAGGCGCTGCTGCTGTGCCCACTCCAGCCGGGCCAGCAGAAGTTCGGTCAGATTGAGCCGCTGCAGATGTACTCTGCGGCTGATCCCCGTCAGCCAGGGAGCGAGCCAGAGCTCCAGTGAAGCCAGCAACGCCGTGTCGCTCACATCCGGCCAGCCCTCTTCCGGCAACCAGTGGCGCAGCGAGACAAGACGGGCCTGAAGCTGTCTGGCCTCATCACTCCAGGGAAGGGCGTTGATACCCATCTCCCGGATCCCCTCCAGCATGGCCATCGAGATCTGCTCCGTTTCAGCCTGTTGCAGTGGACGCTGCGCCACCACCAGCTCGCCCAGACGGCGCTCCTCGCAGGCTACCACCGATTCACTCTCCCGCTCCCAGGCGATGCGGCGTTGCCACTGCATGCGCGCGCCGAATAGCTCCTCCAGCCGACTGAGGCTCAGCGGCGCGGCGAGAAAGATACGGTTCTCCGCACCGCGCCCATCCAGACTGGCGGCCACCAGCCACGGCGCGCCGCCACCGCACTCGGCAAGCAACACGGCACCGCGGCCATTGGCTAATCGGTAACGACGACCTCCCGCCTCCCGTTGTCCGGCGATCCGATCCGGATAGGCCATGGCCAGCAGCGCGCCGACCCGACTCTCCTCCACCACGCCATTATCGGTCTGCAACCTCAGCAGCTGCCGCCATTGCCTCGCCGCTCGCTCCGCGACGCTACAAGCTGCCGGATCGGCGCCATAGTCTCGTGCGCCACGGTTACCGCGCGCACGATGGGCGCGCAACGTCTCGATCCTCAGGGCGAAGTCACAGCGTCGCTCACCCGCCAGGTTGCGTAGCGGATCGCGTTCGCCAAGCACTGCCGCCATATCACAGGCCAGCGCTCCCTCCCCACGCTCCATTGCCCTCAGCACCATATGTGACAGCCGCGGGTGCATCGGCAGGGTGCCCATCTGCTGGCCAAAGGGGGTGATCCGCCCGCCCTGATCCAGTGCATCCAGCGCGACCAGAAGTTGACGGGCCTGTTCCAGCGGTGCGCAGGGCGGGGGGTCGAGCCACTCCAGGCTGGCGGCATCAGCAACACCCCAGCAGGCCAGCTCAAGTGCCAGCGGGGTCAGATCAGAGACCGTGATCTCCGGCGGATTGTAGGGCACCAGCCCCTGCTGGGTCTGCTCACTCCACAGCCGGTAACAGAGACCGGGCCCCAGCCGACCGGCCCGACCGGCTCGCTGCTCGGCCGAAGCGCGGGAGACCCGTACCGTCTCCAGCCGACTCAAGCCGCTACGCGGGTCAAACCGCGGCACTCGCTGCCAGCCACTGTCGACCACCACATTCACCCCCTCGATAGTCAGGCTGGTCTCGGCGATAGGGGTGGCCAGCACCAGCTTGCGTTGCCCGTCTACAGCGGGTTGAATTGCGCACTGCTGCTCGGTAAAGGGGAGGTCACCATAGAGACAGTGAATGGCGATCTTCTCCCCGGCCAGCCTCTCCCGTAACTGCTGCTCCAGTTGGCGTATCTCGCCTGCGCCGGGCAGGAAAGCGAGCAGATCACCCTCGCTCTGGGGCAGGATGCGCTGCAGTGCAGTGGCCATGACCTCGGCGGTCCGCCCCTGCGGCTCGCGCGGGAGGTAGTGGATATCCACCGGATAACTGCGCCCCTCACTACGCACCACCGGCGCCTGCAGCAGCCGGGCCACACGCGCCCCATCGAGGGTCGCCGACATCACCAGCAGTTTGAGGTCATCGCGCAGTCCCCGCTGGGCATCAAGACAGAGGGCCAGCGCCAGGTCGCTGTGCAGATTACGCTCATGGAATTCATCGAAGATCACCAGCCCCACCCCGATAAGCTCCGGATCCTGCTGCAAACGACGGGTCAGTATCCCCTCGGTCACCACTTCGATACGGGTGGTAGCGCAGAGCTGGCGGTCAAAACGTACCCGGTAGCCCACAGTCTGTCCGGGTGCCTCGCCCAGTTCCTGCGCCATGTAGAGGGCGGCACCCCGTGCTGCCAGCCGGCGTGGCTCAAGCATCAGGATCGATTTCCCCGCAAGCCAGGGCTGCTCCAGCAAAGCCAGCGGAACCCTGGTCGTCTTGCCGGCGCCCGGCGGAGCCTCCAGCACGGCAGCCGGATGGCTGGCCAGGGCGGCGATCAGCTCGGGGAGTACACTTTCAATGGGTAATGGCATAAAGTGATTTTACTCTCTCACCGCTTCTGGCGCAGAATGGTCGGAGATCGACTATATTTTTGATTAACGGACCACAACAATGAAGGGGGATAAATATGCCTACATGGTTACTTGTTGGTAACGCCAGCCGCGCACGTCTTTTCGAAACCCAGGCCCGACCCCGGACACTCAAGCTGCTCAAGGAGTATCTGCATCCGCCGAGCCGTGAGAAAGGAGAAGAGTTGGCGTCGGACCGCCCCGGCCATTTTCAGGCGGAAGCAAGAGGCATGGAGGGCACCACGCACGGGGCATTCAATGAGCCCACCAATCCAAAGGACTTCGAGCACGACCGTTTTGCCCTGGAGCTGGCCAAGGAGTTAAATGATGGACGCACCCAGAATCGTTTTGGCAACCTGATGATCGTTGCCTCACCCCACTTTCATGGACTTCTTAACCAGCACCTGAACGAGCATGTGGCCAAGATGGTCAGTAGTCACATCAACAAGGACTACACCGATCTGAATGAGGAGAAACTCCTGGAGGCGCTGCGCTAGCAAGACAAAGCCGGGGCTCTCCCCGGCTTTATCATCTCTAGAGCCCGTCGGTGTCGTAGTGTCTGTAACCCTGCGGCAGGTTGAACAACGCCTCATCCAGCATCACTCCCCGCTTGAAATCCATCAACATTTGTCGGTTGCCCTTTTCGTCCCACTCCTGAATGGGCAGACCGAACTGGAGCTGCCACTGAGGCTCGAAGGTATTGAGTACCAGATCGCAGGCATCCTGCATATCCGCAGGCAGCCGCGGCAGCATCTTGGCGTGCTCCCCGGCCAGAATCAGCCGGAAATCGCGCAATGCCTCCACCGCGTCACCCATCAGACCGGGCACACTGACCACGCTGTAGCAGAGCGCATCATTCACATAAAGCTGGCGGTGCTCAGGACTCTTGCCGGCGACTTTGGGGACGTCTTTCTGCTCCACCTTCTCGGTGCGCCGCTGCAACGCCATCGGCGGTTCTCCACTGATCTCCCGCGCGGGGATCTCAAATACGGTCTGATCCTGATGCGTAACGCTACTGATCAGGCGCTGCTCGCGATCAAAAACCAGATAATCGCCATCATCATTGCCGTCATCCATACGAACATACCGGGCAGTAACCATAATACGCGAAGCATACGGCCCCACCCCCGGCTCCTGTGCCTGATACATCAAAACTTCACTCTCCACCTCGGCAGCATGAAGCGGTAATGAAAAAACCATAGCAACCGCGGTCGCGGCAAAAACCTTACGCATCAACCCACTCCTTCCAGATAAATCCGTTCTACTTCGCGGAAACTCGTCTTACGCCGCGTTTGCAGATGAAACGGCGACCGCAAAAAGACTGTCGTTACTCATGACTTCATTGTATCACTAGGGAGTGAAACGTTGGACTCAGGCCAGTGTGCCGGAACCACGAAGCCTCGATTGACCTCGCGCCAGCTGCCGTCACTGCCCGGTTGCAACTCGGCCAACAGCAGCGGCCTGTCCGTGCCGGAAAAGTGCCTCGCCAGCAGCGCCTCCAGTCCGGCACGGGGCAGACCCGGTTCCCTCTCATGCGAGAACACCGGTGAGAGCCAGCGCAACCGCTCCAGGGAGAGCCAGCGGCTATCGTTGGCCACATACGGGATCTGCTCGGGCTGGCTGGCATAACACCACCAGCCGCGCAGGTGCGTCGGCGAGCTTTCGGGCGGCACGGATGACGGCTGCTGCCAGGCACTCTGTGCCGGATAGAAAAGATAGCCCTTGAAGAAGGCCTGCGGTGTGAGTCCCGTGATCCCGTACTGCTGCAACAGCACAGCAGCCTCGCTCTGTCGGGAGAGCCTCAGCTGCCGCCCGAATATCTTTTGGAATTTGTCTGTCAGGGTATCACGCGGGTTGGGGCCCAGCCAGATCTCATCTCCCGCTTCATTGCGATAGCGGAGAAAGAACTTGACCGCACTCTCCCAGTGGAAATGGCGTTCGCAGTAGCGATCATAGAAGAGAAGGTCGAACTCACCGAGCACCCGCTCATCGCCCTGTAGCGGCAGACGCCAGGCCAGCAGTTGCGTGCGCGGCCACTGCGTCAGCCAGAAGGCGATCAGTGTCTCGAAATAGTGGCCCAGGAAGCTGCTCTGATGCTGTGCCAGCCACATCTCCAGTTCGGCCGGGTGGTTGTCGAGGTGACGCAGCCACGGCACACGATCGAGAAAAGCGATGCGGCACCAGTGGTCGGAGACCCGATCGATCAGCCCGGAGCTGAGGATGCCGGGACTGCCGATCACCCAGGCGAGATCACGCACTGCGTGATGCCGGAAGTTCACAAGTGGCTCCTTAATCCGCATCCCACTTCCAGCCGATCACAAGATCCATCACATTGGTGCCGGTCGGGCCGGTCTCGACGAGGTCGCCACTGGCCTCGAGAAAGGTGCCACTGTCAGCATGGTGCAACGCCCTCTCTGCGGAGAGTCCCTCCTGCCCGCCGCGCTCAACGGTAGAGCCGTCCACCAACGCGCCTGCCTCCTCCGTCGAGCCATCGCTGCCGTCGGTACCCGCGGCAAGGAACAGACAATTCTCCGTACCTGCCAAGCGGCGCGCGGCGGCCAGTGCCAGGTGCTGGTTGCGGCCGCCGCAGCCGGGATTCGGTGGCAATTCCACACTGCTCTCCCCGCCCCACAGATAGACGCCGGGCTCCCCTTGCACCATCTCATCGGCAAACTCCTCCGCCACTCTCTCTGCCGATCCCTGGTAATGGCCAGGGTGGTCGATGACTCCCAAGCCCATGGCACGCGCAGCAGTAGCCGCCGCCTTACGGGCAAGGGTGTTACTGGCAATAATATGGGTCTCGATACGGGCAAAATCCGGCTCACCCACGGCAGGCAGCGGCACGCTCCGCTCAAGCAGTTGCTGCAGCCAGACGGGCATTCCCGGCGGCAGCGTTGTCCCCTCAGGGGGATAGAGTGGCGCCGAGCCGATGCTGGCGGGATCATCGCCGGGCACATCGGAGATCAGCAGTTGCAGGCAGCGTCTTCCGCGCAGGTGCCGTGCAAGTCGCCCGCCTTTGAGACGGGAGAGGTGTTTGCGGATAGTATTCATCTGGCCGATCGCAAGGCCGGAGCCGAGCAGCCAGTTATTGAGCTGTTCCAGTTCGGGCAAAGTCATACCCTCAGGCAGCGCCTCCACCAGTGCCGAGGCGCCGCCGGAGAGCAGGAACAAAAGAGGCACCTCATCGGGCAGCGTATCGACAAATGCCAGCAACGCCTCGCCGGCGGCAAGGCTGTTTCCATCCGGCACGGGATGGCCGCTCTCCACGACACGCCAACACGGAGGGGATAGCCGCGGATCGCTATGACCGTATTTGGTGATCACCAGCCCTGAGCGGATACGGTCTCCCAATGAGTGTTGCGCTCCCTGCGCCATCGACGCAGCGGCCTTGCCGACGGCAACCACCGCCCACTCCCCCAGCAGGGGATGCTGCGCCAGATAACGACTGACCGCCTGTTCTCCCTCGACGCTTCGCAGTGCCGCCTGGTAGATCGACAGTATTGTTTGACGTTGTGAAGTGATGGACGGGATACTCGTTGGCCGCATCGGGGTTAACTGCTGTGATAACGGAACAGGGCATAGGTGAAACGCTGCACCATACCTGAGGGCGTGGTGTGCGCCTCGCGACGGCTATCCAGCAGCGTAAATCCGGGGCCCAACACCGCCCGCATCTTGTCGGCATCATAGCGTTCCACCGGGAGGCCGCTGCACATTTGCGGTCCATCCGGGGCAAATGTAGCCAGTACCAGGTAACCGTTATCGACCAGGGAGGTCTTGAGTATTTCGATATAGCGCTGGCGGTCGCGCTCACCGGTGAGAAAGTGAAAAACGGCCCTGTCGTGCCAGAGTACGAAGGGGTGTTGTGGCACAAACCGGGTGACATCAGAGACCAGCCACTCCACCTGCTCTGCGCGCCCTGCCAGCCGGCGCTTTGCGCACTCCAGGGCGGCAGCGGAGATATCGAGCACCGCCAGTTGGCTGAAGCCCTTCTGCAACAGGTTGTCCACCAACACCGATGCGCCCCCTCCCACATCGATGATCGACTCATCCCTGGCGATAGCCGATTGCTCTATCAGCTGCAGTGAGAGATCCGGATACTCCTGATACCAGCTGACCTCCCGGCTCTCCTTTTGCTTATAAACCCCGTCCCAGTGCCGCTGCCGCTCCTCGCTCATGCCACCCCCCCTTGAAAACCAACGGGCAGGCACCAGAAAACGCCACCTGCCATCGGCCTGTTATACACCCAGGCCGCGGGCCAAATCCAGCTGCAGATCCGCCACATCCTCCAGCCCCACCGAGATGCGCACCAGGCCATCGGTAATGCCTGTGTCCCGACGCTCTTCCGGGGTAAGGCGGCCGTGGGTGGTGGTGGCAGGATGGGTGATCGTGCTCTTGGTATCGCCCAGATTGGCGGTGATGGAGATCACGCGGGTGGCATCGATCACCTTCCACGCCTGCTCTCTGCCCCCCTCCAGTTCGAAGGAGAGAATGCCGCCATAACCGCTCTGCTGAGTAGTGGCCAGCTCGTGCTGAGGGTGTGAGGCAAGTCCCGGATAGTGTACCCGTGCGACGCCGGGCTGTTGCTCCAGCCACTGTGCCAGCACCAGCGCATTCTCCGAATGGGCACGCATGCGCAGCTTCAGCGTCTCCAGTCCCTTGAGGAAGATCCAGGCGTTGAAGGTGCTCATGGTGGGACCGGCGCTGCGCAGGAAGCTGTAGATCTGGTTACCCACCAACTCGCTATCACCGACCACCGCGCCGCCCACGGCGCGACCCTGGCCGTCGATATACTTGGTGGCGGAGTGGATAATGATATCGGCGCCCAGAGCAAGTGGCCGCTGCAGCGCCGGGGTACAGAAGCAGTTGTCCACCACCAGCAGGCAACCCTTGCTGTGGGCCAGCTCGGCCAGACGACGGATATCGGCCACCTCGGTCAACGGATTGGATGGCGTCTCCAGAAACAACAATTTTGTCTCCGGCCGGATCGCTTTTTCCCATGCTTCGTAATCGGTGAGCGACACATAACTTGTCTCCACGCCGAACTTGGCCATGAAGTTGTTGAACAGGACGAATGTCGTGCCGAACACAGAACGGGAGGAGACAATATGATCGCCCGCCCTGAGCAGCCCCATACAGGTGGCGAGGATCGCTGCCATACCCGAGCTGGTGGCGACACAGCTCTCTCCCCCCTCCAGAGCAGCCAATCGTTGCTCAAAGGTGCGCACCGTGGGGTTGGTAAAGCGGGAGTAGATGTTGCCCGGCTCCTCGCCGCCGAAACGGGCCGCCGCCTGGGCGGCACTCGTGAAGGCGAAGCTGGAGGTGGGGAAGATCGGTTCACTCTGCTCCCCCTCGCTGGTACGCACCTGGCCGGCGCGTACCGCCAGGGTGTCGAAACCCAGTTCGTCCCAGTCGTCTCGTGAAATAGTCATGCCCCCTCCGGATAGTTCAGTCGGTGGATGCGCCTGGGGCTTATCCACCTTACGATTGAATATTTTTAGCCACAGAGTTCACAGAGAGCACTGAGGTAAAAACCTACGGTTCCCCCTGAGCCCAGTGACTATCATCCCGGCGATACAGACGCCGGGCTTGACCGCTCTGCCTGTTCACTCACACGTCTGTATGGCAGGGATTGCCCCGATAATCCCTTAACATTTCTTCCATCCATAAAGGTCAGATGTATAAGATAGAGTAATACATTGAGCAATTTCAGAAAGGACACACAGCTAAACTCCTTCCCACCTCTGTGACCTCTGTGACCTCTGTGGCTGCTATTTCAGGCGGGCACAAAAAAACCCGCCAGCCATTACGCCAAAGCGGGTTTCTCCCATCGCTTTAGCTGCATTTATTACGCGCCCGCAAGCTGAGCTCAAATCGGCGCCTGTATTGAGCCTATGAGATGACCATAAGCAAGTCAAGTAACGTTTACCACAGAGCACACAGAGAGCACGGAGATGAAACCGTAGCTGGTCCCACAGTGAGCTCTGTGTCCGAAGGCTTTTATCAAGAATTATTATGCAACTCGATGACGGCGTTCTCGCGCTGCTCCCGCTCCCCCTTGGCGCCGTCATTGCGACGGGCCTCCAGGTGCTGCAGGTACTCCGCAGTGACATCACCGGTAATGTACTCGCCGTTAAAAACCGAGGTGTCGAAACGGGTGATGCGAGTCTTGTTTTTCTTGTACAGCACTGCGGAAATAAGGTCATCGAGATCCTGGTAGAACAGACGATCGGCACCAATGGCCGCGGCGATCTCCTTCACGTCCCGATTGTGACCAATCAGCTCTGCCGAGGTAGGCATATCGATACCGTAGACGTTGGGAAAACGCACCGGCGGCGCAGCGGAGGCAAAATAGACCTTGTTGGCGCCGGCATCACGGGCCATCTGGATGATCTGCTGCGAGGTAGTGCCTCGGACGATGGAGTCATCCACCAGCAACACATTCTTGCCCTGGAATTCCAGCTCAATGGGATTGAGCTTCTGTCGTACCGACTTCTTGCGCTGCTGCTGGCCGGGCATGATGAAGGTGCGGCCGATGTAGCGGTTCTTGATAAAGCCTTCGCGGTAGTTGACGCCGAGGTGGTTGGCCAGCTGCAGTGCAGAGGTGCGGCTGGTGTCCGGGATCGGGATCACCACGTCGATGTCGTGGTCCGGCCACTGCTCCAGCATGCGCTTGGCCAGCTTCTCGCCCATGCGCAGCCGCGCCTTGTAGACTGAAATGCCGTCGATGATCGAGTCGGGACGGGCGAAATAGACATACTCGAAGATGCACGGTGAGTGTTCGGCGTTCTCCGCGCACTGACGGGAGTGAAAATTACCCGCCATATCGATAAATACCGCCTCACCCGGCTCCACATCGCGTATCCGTTCAAAGCCCAGGGCATCAATTGCCACACTCTCCGAGGCGACCATGTACTCGTCTCCCTGCTCACTGCTGCGCTTGCCGATCATCAACGGACGAATGCCGTTGGGATCGCGAAAGGCAACGATGCCATAACCGATAATCAGAGACACCACACCATAGGCCCCTTTAACACGCTGGTGGACGCGGGCGATGGCGTCGAACACATCGTTTTCATCGATACGGTATTTGCCCTGGCGCTGCAGTTCATGGGCAAAGACGTTCAGCAGGATCTCCGAATCGGAGCTGGTGTTGATATGACGCAGATCCTCACGGAACAGGTCCTCCATCAGGGTATCTGCATTGGTCAGGTTGCCGTTGTGCGCCAGGGCGATACCGTAGGGAGAGTTGACGTAGAACGGCTGGGCCTCGGCCGAAGAAGAGCAGCCGGCGGTGGGATAGCGCACATGACCAATACCCATGTTGCCCTGCAGGCGCAACATATGGCGGGCCTGGAAGACATCCCGCACCAGGCCGTTGTCCTTGCGCAGAAACAGACGCTGATCGTCACAGGTCATGATACCGGCGGCATCCTGGCCACGGTGCTGTAATACGGTCAGACCGTCATAGATCATCTGGTTGACGGGAGCTGTACCTACGATGCCGATAATGCCGCACATGCTTTAAACCTACCTCGTTTGACGATGTGTACCCGATTAATAGTGAATACTCTTTGCAATGTCTTCCGGCAGGAACTGCTGCATCCACACCGCAATATCCTGAAAATAGTGCAATAGTTGCGCCTCTCGCCACCAGGGGTCCTGCGGTACAGGAGTCATCCCCCCCACCAGCACCAGCAGCGCCACCACCAGTACACCGCGGGCCACGCCAAACAGGATCCCCGCCATCCGGTCGGTACCACTTAGCCCGGTTTTCTTGATCAGCTGCACCGCCAGGTAGTTTACCAGTCCGGCCAGAAAGAGTGTCACGATAAACAGGGCAGCGAAGGCCACGATCAGACGCAGTGACGGGACAGTGATATGAGGTTCGAGCAGAGGCTGCAATTTGTCAGAGAAGGTTAATGCTACCCAAGCGGCGACGATCCAGCCGGCAAGCGAGAGAGCTTCCTTGGTAAACCCACGCCACAGGCTGATCAAGACTGAGACCGCGATAATCGCAAGGATGGAGTAGTCGACCCAGTTCATAGAGAGCTAGTGTGTGACGCCGTTGCGAAGAGAAGAGAGGGATTTTAACAGAGCCACCCCCGAGGCAAAAGCGCCAATTACGAAGAGTGGCCCATCACGATACCGTTAATCTTCATCATGCGCTGCAGTTTATCCCGCTGCGCCTCGGCGGCCTCGCGCTTCAACTCGGGGCCGATACGCACCCGGTAAATGGTCTCGTTAGCGCTTTTCAGCTTCTCCACAAAGGCGGTAAAGCCATTGGCGCGTAGCTTGTCGCGCAATCCCAGGGCGTTCTCCGAACTGGAGAAACTGCCTGCCTGGACTACCCAGGCCACCGGTACCTGCCGAAGTGAGGGTTCAGTCGCAGGTGGTGCCGCCTCCTCTATCGGGGGCTTCTCCGCCGGCTTTCTCGCCACAGGCGTGGCAGGAGCAGGTTCAGGCTCGCTTTCCGGCTTCTCGATCAGGAGCGGTTTATCCTCGGCGATCGGCTCCACCGGCTCAAGTGGAATATCCAGCGGTTCAAACCGGTAATCGGGTTTCTCGGGGATATTGCTGCCGAACAACGGCATCCCCTTCTGCTGCCCGCCATCAAGCAGCATGGGGATAAAAATGACCGCCAATGATACCAGCACCACGGCCCCGACCAGTCGCCGTTTCATACGTTCATTCAATGGAGCACCTCAAATGCATCATATCCCTGCGTTATCGCCGGTATTATACGTCTCCGGCCAGTACCGCGGCTACCGTGTGAAATGAACCGAAAACCACAATGCGGTCACCGGGACCGGCCTCCTGCTGAGCCTGCTTCACCGCCTCATCCAGCGAGGCAAATACCTGGGGGCAAGAGGCGCTCTCCGCTGCCACCACAGCAGCCAGGGAGTCCGCATCACAACCACGCCAGACATCCAATCCTGCCACATACCAGTGCTCGACAACAGGGACCAGTTCACGCACCACCCTGGCAAGATCCTTGTCGGCCAGCATGGCCACTACCGCCCGGGTCTGACCCTTCAGCGGGATCTGCCGCAGATTCACCGCCAGGGCCGCTGCCGACTGCGGGTTGTGTGCAACATCAACAATCAGCGGCACCTCACCGGAGAGCAACTGAAAGCGCCCGGCCAGACGAACCGAGAGCAGGCCCTGGCGCAGATGTTGAGGAGCGACCGGAAGGGAGTCAGCCAGTAGCGTCAGCACCTTCACTACCCCCGCCGCATTCTGCAACTGGAACGGACCGCGCAGGGCCGGTAGCGGCAGCACGGTATAGCGCTGCCCGCCACTCCAGGACCAGCCCTTCTCCTCTGCGTGGTAATCAAAATCCCGGCCCAGCAGCCAAAGCGGGGTGCCAAGCTCTTCGGCATAGGCAAGCAGTGACTGCGGAGGTCGCGGGTCGCTGCAGACTGCCGGACGGCCGGGGCGGAAGATCCCCGCCTTCTCCCGGCCGATCGCCTCGCGGTCATCGCCCAGCCAGGCGGCGTGGTCAATATCGATAGCGGTGATCAGCGCCACGTCGGCGTCGAGCAGGTTCACCGCATCGAGTCTGCCGCCCAGCCCCACCTCCAGTACTGCCACATCCAGCCCGGCGCGTGCAAACAGGTCGATAGCGGCCAGGGTGCCGAATTCGAAATAGGTCAGGGAGGTATCGCCACGGGCCTGATCGATACGCTCAAAGGCCTCGCAAAGGGCTTCGTCTGTGGCAGATTCGCCGTTGATACGAATGCGCTCGTTATAGTGCAGCAGGTGGGGGGAAGTGTAGCAGCCGACGCGGTAACCGGCGGCCAGCAGGATCGACTCCAGCATCGCCACGCTGGAACCCTTGCCGTTGGTACCGGCGACGGTGATAACGGTGTGTGAGGGACTCTCTAATCCCAGTGTATGCAACACCTTACCGGGGCGCTCAAGGCCGAGGTCGATGGCAGAGGGGTGGAGTGATTCCTGCCAGTGGAGCCACTGCTCAAGGCTGGAAAATCTCATGGGAAAATGATTTACCGCAAAGGCGCAAAGGCGCTGAGGGAATTCAGGCAAAAACAGTCTGAAACCGCACTGCCCAAGTTACCTTTGCGCCTCTGCGTCTCTGTGGTTATCGATCATGCTGCCGGTGCGGGCTGTTTGGTGAGGATGGTCAGGACACTGGCCAGCCGATCGCGCATCTCACGGCGGTCGATGATCATATCGATGGCACCGTGATCAACCAGGAACTCGCTGCGCTGGAAACCCTCGGGCAGGGTCTCGCGTACGGTCTGCTCGATCACCCTCGGGCCGGCAAAACCGATCAGGGCGCCGGGCTCGCCGACATTGATATCGCCAAGCATCGCCAGCGAGGCGGAGACACCGCCCATGGTCGGATCGGTCATTACCGAGATGAAGGGAATGCCCCTGTCGCGCAACCGGGCCAGCACGGCGGAGGTCTTGGCCATCTGCATCAGCGAGAACAGCGCCTCCTGCATCCGTGCACCGCCGCTGGCGGAGAAGCAGACCAGCGGGATGCCATGTTCCAGGCTGGCGTTGGCCGCCTGCACGAAACGCTCACCCACCACCGAGCCCATGGAGCCGCCCATGAAGCGGAACTCAAAGGCCGCCGCAACCAGCGGCACACCCTTAACCTGACCCATTATGGCAACCAGCGCATCGGTTTCGTCGGTACTCTTCTGTGCCTGAAGCAGACGGTCCTTGTACTTCTTGCTGTCGCGAAATTTGAGTGCATCGACCGGCTGTACATTGGCGCCAATCTCAACCCGCGGCTCGGCATCGAGGAAGGCATCGAGACGGCGACGGGCACCGATGCGCATGTGGTGGCTGCACTTGGGACAGACATCAAGATTGCGCTCCAGCTCGGCGCGGTAGAGCACACCATTGCAACCGGGGCACTTCGCCCACAGCCCTTCCGGGACGGTCTTCTTGGTGCCGCCCTCGGTGCGGATCTGGGACGGCAGGAATTTTTGCAACCAACTCATGGCGAATCCTCATTAAAATTATTTACCGCAAAGGCGCAAAGAGCGCGAAGGGATAAAGGCAATTTAAGGCCACCTTATGCTTCAGTCCGACAACACACCAGGATGAAAAGCCCGTTTAACCTGGCTGATGGCACCGGTGCCGCACTAAACTTACTCCTTCTGCGCACGCTCCTTGCACTTGTTCTCGTCTCTCTTTGCGCCCTTTTAGTCTTTGCGGTGAAATCTGTTTTTAGCCATCCATCGCGGTGCGCAGTTCGCGGATGAACTCGGCAGCCTTTGCCGGGATCTTATCACTTTCGTGCTGTAATGCCTCGATGCGGCTGACCAGGGCGCTGCCCACCACCACCGCATCGGCCACAGTCGCTACGCGGGCGGCGGAGGCACCATCCTTGATGCCGAAGCCGACACCGACCGGCAAACTGGTCTTGCTGCGGATGAGCTCGACGCGACGGGCCACCTCATCGGTGTCGAGATTAGCGGCGCCGGTGATGCCTTTTACCGAAACATAGTAGACAAATCCACTGGCCAGCTCACAGATCCGCCCGATTCGTGCCTCGCTGGTGGTCGGCGCCAGCAGAAAGATGGGATCGAGCCCCTGCCCATGCAGCGCAGAGACAAATTCATGTCCCTCCTCGGGCGGCATGTCCACCGTCAGCACACCGTCCACACCGGCCTCGGCGGCGGCACGGGCAAAGGCCTCATAGCCCATCACCTCGATGGGGTTGAGATAACCCATCAGCACCACCGGGGTCTGGTTGTCGCCCTGTCGGAACTCGTTGACCATCGCCAGCACATCGCGCATACCCACATGGTGTAGCAGGGCGCGCTCACTGGCGTGCTGGATCACCGGGCCATCCGCCATCGGATCGGAAAACGGCACGCCCAGCTCGATGATATCGGCACCGGCCTCGACCATCGCATGCATGGTCGGAACGGTAACCGAGGGGTGCGGATCACCGGCGGTAAAAAACGGGATCAGCGCCTTGCGACCCTCGCTGCGCAGCGATGCCAGATGTTTAGTGATACGACTGCTCATCGTTCACGTCCTCCCTGACTCCCGCGAAATGCTGTAAAGGGACTTACAAATGCCGCGGTGGCATGGATGCCATGTAGCGGCGCATACGTCGTGTATTTCATACGTCATACCCCTCCAGGCGTGCCACGGTGTGGATATCCTTGTCGCCACGGCCGGAGAGATTGACCAGGATCACCTGATCCTTGTCCATGGTGGGCGCCAGTTTGGCGGCATAGGCCAGGGCGTGACTCGACTCCAGTGCCGGGATGATCCCCTCCATGCGGCTCAGTTCGTGGAACGCGGCCATCGCCTCGTCGTCGGTGGCGATGACGTAGTTGGCCCGTCCGGTATCCTTGAGCCAGGCGTGCTCGGGGCCGACGCCGGGATAGTCGAGGCCGGCGGAGATGGAGTGGGTGCCGATGATCTGGCCATCGGCATCCTCCATCAGGTAGGTACGGTTGCCGTGCAACACACCCGGCTTGCCGGCACAGAGCGGCGCGGCATGCTCACCGGATTCCAGGCCGTGACCGCCCCCCTCAACGCCGTAGAGGTCCACTCCCTCGTCGCCGAGGAAGGGGTAAAACAGGCCGATGGCGTTGGAACCGCCACCGACGCAGGCGACCAACGCGTCGGGCAGTTTACCGGTCTCGCTCATCATCTGCTCCCGGGCCTCCCGACCGATCACCGCCTGAAAGTCCCGTACCATCGCCGGATAGGGGTGGGGACCGGCCACCGTTCCGATGATATAGAAGGTATTGTCGACATTGGTAACCCAGTCGCGCATCGCCTCGTTGAGGGCATCCTTGAGGGTTTTGGTGCCGGAGCTTACTGCCTTGACCTCGGCCCCCAGCACGCGCATACGGTAGACATTGATCTTCTGCCGCTCGATGTCCTCGGCACCCATGTAGACCACGCACTCCATGCCGTAACGGGCGGTCACCGTGGCGGAGGCCACGCCGTGCTGGCCGGCACCGGTCTCGGCGATGATGCGCTTCTTGCCCATGCGCTTGGCCAAGAGCGCCTGGCCGACGGTGTTGTTGATCTTGTGCGCACCGGTGTGATTGAGATCCTCGCGCTTGAGCCAGATCTGCGCCCCGCCGAGCTTCTCGCTCCAGCGCTTGGCGTGGTAGACCGGTGAGGGACGGCCGACGAAGTGTTTCAGCTCGTAGTCGAGCTCGGCGAGAAAATCCTCGTCGTTCTTGTACTTGTCGTAGGCCTCGCGCAGCTCGTCGAGGGCCTCCATAAGGGTCTCGGAGGCGAAGATGCCGCCATAGGGCCCGAAGTGGCCATGCTCGTCGGGCAGCTTCAAAAGCTCCTTAAAATCGTAGTTCTCAATCGCCATCGGCTATCTCTACTCCACGCATAAAAGCGATAATCTTGTCAGCATCCTTGATGCCCTTCTCCAGCTCCACGCCGCTGCTTACATCCACCGCGTAGGGGCGCACCTGGCGCACCGCCTCGCAGACATTCTGCGGATTCAGGCCCCCGGCCAGGATCACCGGCATAGCCAGATCATCGGGAATGCGCGCCCAGTCGAAGGCGTGGCCGGTACCACCGGGCACCCCTTTTTGGTAACTGTCCAGCAACAGCCCGCGCGCCTCATGATACTCGGCAGCGACGGCATTAAGGTCAACCTCCTCGGTCATCCTCACCGCCTTGATCCAGGGATGTGAAAAGCCGCGGCAATAGTCCGGCGACTCATCGCCATGGAACTGCAGCAGCTCCAGTGGGACCTGCCTCAGTATGGCACTAACTTCTGCGGCATCGGCATTGACGAACAGTCCCACACTGGTCACAAAGGGCGGCAGGGCCGCACAAATGAGCGCCGCCTGCTCCGTTGTAACCGAACGCGGACTTTTGGCATAAAACACCAACCCGATGGCATCGGCGCCGCCGGCGACAGCCGCCAGCGCGTCCTCAACCCGGGTGATGCCGCAAATCTTGGCGCGGGTGCGCCGCATCTTGTTAGCATTCATGGAACCGCCCAGATTACCAGACCGGTGATAAGGGGGAAAGTTGCGGAATGGCGAAGTTGGCAGGATAGCCCACCTCCGTCAGATAAAGCCCTGACGGGTGTGCCGTCACTCCACCCAGGCTCCGATCCCGCGCCTCCAGTACCTCGCGGCTCCACCCCACCGGCCGCTCCCCCTCACCGATGCTAATCAGCACACCGGCGATATTACGTACCATATGATGAAGAAAGGCGTTGGCCTCCACATCGATAAAGATGAACGGCCCCTGTCGGCTCACCTCCAGACGATAGAGGGTGCGCACCGGGCTTTTCGCCTGACAGGCAACTGCGCGATAGGAGGAGAAGTCATGCTCACCCAGCAGCAAATCACCCGCCTGCTGCATCCGTATGGTATCCAGCTCACGATAATGCCAGCTCACCCGTCCGGCGAGAAAGGTCGGACGCACCTCACGGGTAAAGATCACATAGCGGTAAGCGCGTCGATTGGCGGAGAAACGGGCATGAAAATCATCACTAACCGGTTTGGCCCAGAGCACCACGACATCCTTGGGCAGATTGGCATTGGCGCCAAAAATCCAGGCCCGTTCATCGCGCACGACATTGGTATCAAAGTGAATCACCTGCGCTGTGGCATGCACCCCAGTGTCGGTACGACCGGCGCAGTTCACACGCACGGCCTGGTTGGCCACCTTGCTCAGAGCTGCCTCGACCTCGCCCTGTACAGTGCGCACGTCATCCTTCTGCAGCTGCCAGCCGCAGAAATTGCTGCCATCATATTCGATACCTGCCGCGATCCGCATCAAAACCTGCCTGTTCAGAAACAAAAACCCCGCGCCGTTCAGCCCGGCGCGGGGTGGGATGTTACCCCATCCAGGATTGGATGGTTAGATCTTGTCGAGCAACGCCTGCGCCTGCTGCTGCTGCTCATCGTTACCGGCCTCGACAACCTCCTCAAGCATGCTGCGGGCCCCTTCGTTATCACCCATCTCGATATAGGCCTGGGCCAGATCCAGCTTGGTGGTGATCTCATCGCTATCGCTGAGTATTCCCTCCTCATCCAGGTCACCAAGATCGTCATAGTCACCCAGCTCATCACCGCTATCCAACTCACCCAGATCCAGTGAGGCGAGATCATCATCAGTCAGATCCCCGGCGGCGTCCTTCTCCTCCGTACCAAACTCGAGATCACCGAAATCGAGATCACCAAGATCGAGGGTATCAGCGGCCTTCTCTTCTGTTCCGCCAACCTCTCCGAGGTCCAGTTCGGTTGCGCTCTCCTTCGTCTCCGGCTGCTCTTCCGCTTCGACATCACCCAGCCCGAAGTCGAGATCACCCAACTCATCGCTTACACTCTCTGCGGAGAGTTCAGGTTTCTCCTCCTCAGTGGAAAAATCAGCAGTGTCAAACTCGACATCACTGGTTTCCTCGGTGGCGTCGGCGGCACTCTCCGGCTCGGTGGAAAACTCATCGGCACCGGAATCCAGTTCCAGATCAAAGTCCATCTCAGCACCTTCGGCTGACGGCTCATCGACGGGCTTTTTCTCCTCATCGAGATCGAAGTCCACGCCAAGGTCAAAACTCTCGTCGCTACCTTCGCTCTCCATCTCCGCACTGAGCTCATCCAGATCGAGTCCGATATCCAGCACATCATCGCTAACAGGTTCAGGCTTTGTCGCTACCGGCTCCGTTACGTCTACTTCGGCTGGCGGCTCCTCAGCATCGGCAAACAGTGGGTGTTCAGGGAGCAGCTCATACCCCATCACGACAATCCTGCTCCAAATTCCACTATCGCCCTTGAGCTTGTCAGCCGATTTGTTGACCAGTGCTTCAAACTGCTCTTTTTTATTCCCGGCGTGATAAACCTCAAGCAGCTTGGCGATCACTTCGGAACGTTCCGGATTACTCTCCAGGGCCTTTTCCAATACCTCTTCGGCCTGTTGATTTCGCCCATAAGCCATAAATACATCGGCTTCGGTCAACGGATCGACCTCCCCCTCGTCGGCAGCAACAGCACCACCACCGATACCGCTAATGGCCAGGTCACTGAGGAAAGAGGTCTCACCGGCGGCCTCATCCGTATGGGCATTCAGCATAGAGGAGGTACCGCCGGAGAGGATGCTCTCCTGAAATCCGCTTTTTCTACGACGACGGATGAGAAGCATGGCCAGCACAAGCAGCAGCACAACAGTACCGCCACCGGCTGCCAGGATCATGGGATCCTGCATCAGCGAGGTAAAGAAGCTTGGCTGTGGTACCGGCTGAGGCCGGGGTTTTGCTTGTACTTTCGGCTTGGATTCGGCTACCGGCTTGGCGGCATCTTGAGCTTGATCCTCTACAGACTTGGCCGTTTGAGCTGCCTCAGCGGACATCTCTTCCTCTACCTGCTCCCCGGCCTGCTCCGCCTCTTCACCCGGTGATACCACGGCCTCCGATTCCGGTCCCGCTCCATTCTCTGCGGATTCTCCGCCAGTCTCGTCTACAGCAGGCATGGCTGCCTCATCGGAAGGCAGTCCTGGGGCTTCACTCTGTTCACTTAATTGTTTTTGCAGGGTGGCCAGATCATCATCCTTCAGTGCCAGCAGTCGCTGCATATCCTGGAGCTGCTCCTCCAGACCCTTGACACGGGACTGCAGGGCTTCGTTCTCCTTGCGTTGTGCCGCAGAGCTTTCCAGCGCCAGCATCAACTCTTCATTGGCACCCTCACTGACCGATTCACCGTCAGCGGAGACACCGGCCTGCCCCGCCTCATCCTGCGGGGTAACCAGCTTCAGTTTTGGCTCGGATTTGGCGGCGATTGCACTGCCCGCCGGGGCCTGCGCCACGTCAGCGGGCTGGCGGTCAGCCGCCTTTTCTGCCGCTGCAGCACGATAATCCTGCCATTCACGGTTCTGGCGCGAAACCTGGCGTGCCGCCTCGGCCTTGTTCATCGCTGTGATCAGCGCCGGATCATCGATGCGCAGTACATAGCCTTTTTTCAGCCGATTGATATTGTTGTCAATGAAGGCATACGGGTTGGCCTTCAGCAGCGCCATCATCATCTGCTGGGGGGAGACGTCCCGGTTGGGACGCATCTTCACGGCGATAGCCCAGAGGGTGTCGTTGGTCTTGACCGGTCCATAAACCATGTCATCCTGCGGCGCAGCGGCGGATTCAGGTGTTTTGATATCCTCAGCAACCGGAATAGAGCTGGGCGGCGGTGCAAACGCCTCTTCCTGCTCGGTGGTGGTCGGCGGAGCCTCGGCTGCGCTGGTCTGTGGCGCACTGATCCGCGGCTGGGTCTCGGTATAGCCAACAGGCGGATCCAGCAGCAGCGTGTATTCACGCATAACTCGGCCGCCAGGCCAATTGGCTTCAACCAGAAAATCGAGGAACGGTTCGCGGATCACCTCACTGGAGGTGGCCTTTACGTAATACTTGCCATTCTCCCTGCGCAGGACCTCGAACCTGACCTGCATCAGTACGGCAGGGCGGTCCAGCCCCACTCTGGAGAAGGTGTCGGCAGAAGCAAGCGAGACATCGATATCATCGGCTTCAGCCGAACCCACCGAAAGCAGCTCGATATCGGCGTCGAGGCGCTGATTCAGGGCCGAATGCAGTTTGATCTCACCCAGCCCTAATGCCAGTGCGGCTGCAGGCGCCATTAGTGAAAGAGACAGCAGGGTTATGACCAGCTTCCGCACTATCCTTACTCCCTTATTATCAGAATATTTTTGTCGTATCCGGGACACTTCTCTTTCCGCTTTCTACGCGCAGTTGTAGCCCAAAGCTACCAATGAACTTTAGTTATTGCAACTAACTACAGCTCACATATAGCATTTCTTCAGTAGCTCGGCAATCCGAACTGCACCCAAAGCCACCCCGTATTTAGCGTTATCGGGAGTAATCCAGAGGTCCGGGCCACCCGCTTGCGCCCGGTGTTTCAGGGATTCGTCCTACGAGGTTCCGCTCCTGTGTGCAAGCCTGCATCGGGTCGATGATTGTAGCGGCATCACCGAGAATTTTCTGTGTCTCAGTTACCATTTCCTCGGTCAGAGCCGTTTTCCAGCACAGCTACTACCGGAGGAATGGCGTTAAAGACGATCCGTCGGGTTTACTGCGCCAGCAGAATGCGCAGCATGCGGCGCAGCGGCTCGGCGGCACCCCACAGCAGCTGGTCGCCCACGGTAAAGGCGGAGAGGTACTCGCTACCCATGGTCAGTTTGCGCATGCGACCGACCGGAATATTGAGGGTACCGGTCACCGCGGCCGGGGTGAGGTCGTTCATGGTGGCCTCTTTCTCGTTCGGCACCACGCTCGCCCACTCGTTGTGGCTGGCGATGATGTCGCTGATCTCATCCAGCGGCGCATCCCTGGTCAGCTTGATGGTCAGCGCCTGACTGTGGCAGCGCATCGCGCCGATGCGCACGCAGATGCCATCGATCGGGATCGGCCTGTCGGAGCGGCCGAGGATCTTGTTGCTCTCCACCTGCGCCTTCCACTCCTCCTTGGACTGGCCGGAGTCGAGCTGGGCGTCGAGCCAGGGAATGAGCGAGCCGGCCAACGGCACGCCCCACCTCTCTTTCGGGTAGTCGTCGGAGCGCAGGTAATCGGTCACCTGCTTGTCGATCTCGAGGATCGCAGAGGCCGGGTCGTCGAGCAGCGACTTCACATCGTCGTGAATGCCGCCCATCTGCTGGATCAGCTCGCGCATGTTCTGCGCGCCGGCACCGGAGGCCGCCTGGTAGGTCATCGGCGAGATCCACTCGACAAGTCCCTGCTCGAACAGACCCCCCAGGCCCAGCATCATCAGTGACACGGTGCAGTTGCCGCCAACATAAGTCTTAACGCCCTTGGCCAAACCCTCCTCAATGACGTTTCTGTTGACCGGGTCAAGTACGATGATCGACTCATCCGCCATACGCAGCGTAGAGGCGGCATCGATCCAGTATCCGTCCCAGCCCGCCTTGCGCAGCGCGGGGTAGACCTCCTGGGTATAGTCGCCGCCCTGGCAGGTGATGATCACGTCCATCTGCTTCAGCTCGTCAATGCTCTTGGCATCCTTCAGCGCCGGCACATCCTTGCCCACATCCGGACCGGGCTGACCGGCCTGGGAGGTGGTGAAGAAGATCGGTTCGAACTCGGCGAAATCGTTCTCGTCGCGCATGCGCTGCATCAGCACCGAACCGACCATGCCGCGCCAACCTACAAGACCTACACGTTTCATAAAAACCTCCTGAAAATCTGTTTCACCGCAAAGGCGCAAAGAACGCAGAGATAATGCAATTACATATCCTGGCTCAATGTGCCCTCCAGTTGCTCATCACTTTTTAACTCGACCACAAAAAACAAAGCGCGTGATGTATTCAATACGACTCTTTGCGCACTTTGCGCCTTTGCGGTAATTACAATTCAGCGACAACAGCGTCGCCCATACCGCTGCAGCTCACTTCGGTGCCGCCTGCGGTCATGATGTCGACGGTACGGATACCCTTGGTCAGTACCGCCTTGACGGCCTCCTCGATGCGTTTGGCGTTGGCCTCGTCACCGAAGGTATAGCGCAGCATCATCGCTACCGAAAGGATAGTGGCCAGCGGGTTGGCCTTGTCCTGTCCGGCGATGTCGGGGGCGGAGCCGTGGATCGGCTCGTACATGCCCTTGTTGTTCTCGTCCAGCGAGGCGGACGGCAGCATGCCGATGGAGCCGGAGAGCATGGAGGCCTGGTCGGAGAGGATGTCGCCGAAGATGTTGCCGGTGACGATCACATCGAATTGCTTGGGCCACTTCACCAACTGCATCGCGGCATTGTCCACGTACATGTGGGAAAGCTCCACCTCAGGGTAGTCCTTCGACACCTCGATGACCACCTCACGCCACAGCTCGGAGCACTCCAGCACGTTAGCCTTCTCCACCGAACAGAGACGTTTGTCGCGCTTCATCGCAATATCAAATGCAACGCGGGCGACGCGGCGTACCTCAGACTCGGAATAGAGCATGGTGTTGAAGCCGACCCGCTCGGGTTTCCCATCCGGACCGGGGCGCTCCTCGATACCGCGAGGTTCGCCGAAGTAGACATCACCGGTCAGCTCACGCACGATCATGATGTCCAGACCCGCGACCACCTCCGGCTTGAGGCTGGAGGAGTCGGCCAGCTCCTCGTAGAGCAGCGCCGGGCGCAGATTACCGAACAGGTTCAGCTCCTTGCGGATGCGCAGCAGGCCGCGCTCGGGCCGCAGTGGACGCTCCAGCTTGTCGTACTCGGGACCGCCGACGGCGCCGAGCAGTACCGCGTCGGAATCCTGCGCCAACTTAAGGGTGGCATCAGGCAGAGGATCACCCGCGGCATCGTAACCGGCACCGCCGATAGCCCCCTCCTCCATCTCGATATCCAGGCCGTCGGCCTTGAGCACATCCAGAACCTTCACCGCCTGGGCCACAATCTCCGGCCCAATCCCATCACCCGGCAGTACAGCAATCTTCTTAGTCATTAGATTTACTCCAAAATCATATTGCCACAGAGAGCACAGAGAACACGGAGGTTAAAAGGAACACAGTTCTGCATTTCTCTGTGCCCCCTGTGACCTCTGTGGCTAAAGATCAATTAAACAACCACGGTGCCTCGTTCTTGCGCCGCGCTTCGTAGGCCTTGATATCGTCGACGTGTTGCAGGGTCAGGCCGATGTCGTCGAGGCCGTTGATTAGGCAGTGTTTACGGAACGGGTCGACGTCGAAGGCAAACTTTTCACCGCTCGGCGTGGTGATGGTCTGCGCCTCCAGATCCACCGTCAATTTGTAGCCCTCGCTCTCCTCCACCTCGTTGAACAGCTGGGCCACCTTCTTCTCGTCCAGCACGATGGGCAGGATGCCGTTCTTGAAACAGTTGTTGAAGAAGATATCGGCAAAGCTCGGCGCAATGATCACGCGAAAACCGTAGTCCAGCAGCGCCCACGGGGCGTGCTCCCGTGAGGAGCCGCAACCGAAGTTCTCGCGCGCCAGCAGGATGTTGGCACCCTGGTAGCGCTCCTGGTTGAGCACAAAGTCGGGGTTGAGCGGGCGTGTGGAGTTATCCATTCCCGGCTCGCCATGGTCCAGATAGCGCCATTCATCGAAAGCGTTGGGACCGAAACCGGTACGCTTGATCGACTTCAGGAACTGCTTGGGAATAATGGCGTCGGTGTCCACGTTGGAACGGTCCAAAGGCGCCACAATCGCCGTCAACTTTTCAAATTTGTCCATTTTAATAACCCCTTATCGCCACAGAGGTCACAGAAGACACAGAGGCTTGAAACTATCCCTTACTCAGTGAGCTCTGTGCTCTCTGTGGCAAAAATCAGTTTAATTCACGCACATCGGTGAAGTGGCCCTTGACCGCGGCGGCCGCAGCCATGGCCGGGCTGACCAGGTGGGTGCGGCCGCCGTTGCCCTGGCGTCCCTCGAAGTTGCGGTTCGAGGTGGAGGCGCAGCGCTCGCCCGGTTCGAGGCGGTCGGCATTCATCGCCAGGCACATGGAGCAGCCCGGCTCGCGCCACTCGAAACCGGCTTCGATAAAGATCGTGTCGAGCCCCTCCTCTTCCGCCTGCCTTTTCACCAGCCCGGAACCGGGCACCACCAGCGCCTGCTTGACCGTGGAGGCGACCTTGCGTCCCTTCGCCACGGCCGCCGCCTCACGCAGGTCCTCGATACGCGAATTGGTACAGGAGCCGATGAAGACCACATCCACCGGGATGTCGCTGATCGCCATGCCGGCGTCGAGCCCCATGTAGTGCAGCGCGCGGCGCATCCCCTCGGCCTTGACCTTGTCCTGTTCGCCCTCAGGGTCCGGCACCTGCTCGCTGATACCGACCACCATCTCCGGCGAGGTACCCCAGGTGACCTGCGGTTCGATGCAGGCGGCGTCGAGCACCACCTCCTTGTCGAACATCGCATCGTCATCGGAGGTGAGGTCGCGCCACGCATTGACTGCCTTGTCCCACATCTCACCCTTCGGTGCGAGGGGTTTGTCCTTGAAATAGTCGATGGTCTTCTCGTCCACCGCTACCATGCCGGCGCGGGCACCCGCCTCGATGGCCATATTGCAGACGGTCATACGCCCCTCGACCGAGAGATCGCGGATCGCCTCACCGGCGAACTCGACGGCATGGCCGGTACCGCCGGCGGTGCCGATCTTGCCGATGATCGCCAGTACGATATCCTTGGCGGTGACACCGGGACCGACGTGGCCCTGCACTGTCACGCGCATGTTCTTCATCTTCTTCTGCACCAGACACTGGGTGGCCAGCACATGCTCCACCTCGGAGGTGCCGATACCGTGGGCCAGCGCACCGAAGGCGCCATGGGTAGAGGTGTGGGAGTCACCGCAGACCACGGTCATTCCCGGCAGGGTCGCTCCCTCCTCGGGTCCGACCACGTGAACGATACCCTGGCGGATATCGTTCATCGGGAAATAGGTCAGGCCGAACTCCTTGACATTGCTGTCCAGCGTCGAGACCTGAATGCGGGCGATGGGGTCGCTGATCCCCTCGATACCGCCACTCTGACCGGTGGTTGGCACATTGTGGTCAGGTGTAGCCACCACCGAGTCGGTGCGCCACGGCTTGCGACCGGCCAGGCGCAGCCCCTCGAAGGCCTGCGGCGAGGTCACCTCATGCACCAGGTGGCGGTCGATATAGAGCAGCGCGGTGCCGCCCTCTTCGCGGCGCACCAGATGGGCATCCCACAATTTGTCGTACAGGGTCTTGCCGGCCATGACGTCTCTCTCGTTCAAAACGGGTTAATTACAGTCCATTGAGGATAGCGCTGCGCACGACATTACACAAATTCATAATTTTCATATATTCTATTCCAAAAAGGAATACTTGTTATGGACATTACCGCCCTGCAGGCCTTTACCGCCGTCGCCGACCATGTCTCCTTCTCCCTGGCGGCCGAGAAGCTGTTCATCACCCAGCCGGCGGTGAGCAAGCGCATCGCTGCACTGGAGCAGGAACTGGACAGCCCGCTGTTCGATCGCATCGGTCGCCAGGTAGTGCTGACCGAGGCGGGTGAAGCGCTGCTGCCCCACGCCAGGCGTATCCTGGATGAGATCGATAACAGCCGACGGGCTATCGCCGACCTATCGGGCCGCATCAGTGGCCGGCTCAGTCTCGGCACCAGCCATCATATCGGCCTGCACCGTCTGCCACCGCTGCTGCGTGAACTGCGCCGGCGTTACCCCGAACTGCAGTTGGACATCCGCTTTCTCGACTCGGAGACCGCTTGCCGCGGGGTGGAACAGGGCGAACTGGAGTTGGCCATCGTCACCCTGCCACCACGCCCCTCGGCACATCTGCTACTCACCGCACTGTGGGAAGATCCGCTGGCGGTGGTATGCGCCCCTGACCATCCGCTGGCCGGCTACAGACGTGCCGGGCTGCCCACCCTGGCCCAACACCGGGCGATCCTGCCCGGTGCCGAGACCTTCACCCGCCAGATCGTCGAAGCCGCCTTCAAGCCGCTGGGAATGAGCCTGCAGGTAGAGCTCTCCACCAACTTCCTGGAGACCATCAAGATGCTCACCGCGGTGGGGCTGGGCTGGAGCGTACTGCCCGAGACCATGCTCGACAGCGAACTCAAACGGCTGAGCACACCACTCCACCTTAGCCGCCAACTCGGCGTGGTGCAGCACGCTGCCCGCACCCCCTCCAATGCGGCACGGGGGATGCTGGAGCTGCTCCGGTCGGAGGGGGGATAAAGGTTGAAAGTTGAAAGTTGGAAGTTGAAAGTTGAAAGTTGAAAGTTGAAAGTTGAAAGTTGGAACTTGGAACTTGGAACTTGGAACTTGGAACTTGGAACTTGGAACTTGGAACTTGGAACTTGGAACTT
>JAPHTQ010000049.1 GCA_026196275.1 Gammaproteobacteria bacterium | reverse complement strand
TGACCTGCCCCCTCGATGTGGCTCTGTGTTTATCGGGTTTTCCCAACCTCAAACATAACCCACGGCGTCGAGGTTGGGCAGGTCATCCATCATGTCTACGATTTTTTTGCGTACTTTGCGCCTTTGCGGTGAGATCATCTTTTCAGGAGCAATAAACATGGCGAACGAGGGCAAAGGCACTCTCTACATCATCTCCGCCCCCTCCGGGGCGGGCAAGACCAGCCTGGTCAAGGCGCTGCTGGAGAGCACCACGGAGATCATGGTCTCGGTCTCCCACACCACCCGCGGCATGCGCCCCGGCGAGGTGGACGGCAGGGACTACCACTTCACCGAGGTGGAGACCTTCCGCAGCATGATCGCCGACGGCGCCTTTCTCGAACACGCTCAGGTGTTCGACAACTTCTACGGCACCTCCCGTTCCAGTGCGCTGGATATGATGGACCGCGGGGTGGATGTGATCCTCGAGATCGACTGGCAGGGCGCCGAGCAGGTGCGCAAGAAGATGCCCGAGGCCGTGAGCATCTTCATCCTGCCCCCCTCCCGTGAGGAGCTGGAGCGACGCCTGCGCGGTCGCGGCACCGACGCCGACGAGGTGATCGCCAGGCGCCTCGGTGAGGCGGTCACCGAGATGAGCCACTACCGGGAGTTCGACTACCTGGTGTTCAACGACGAGTTCGACACCGCCCTGACCGAACTGCGCGCCATCGTCATCGCCCGGCGCCAGCGGGCCGAGGTACAGATCGCCGCCCACAAGGATACCCTCGACGCCCTGCTGGCCTGAATTTGCCACAGAGGGCACAGAGGACACTGAGCCCGCTTGCCTCTGTGCACTCTGTGGGTTCTGTGGCTTAATTATTGTAATTCACGGGAACTGGTATCCTTGCCCCGCTTTGGCTTAGAATAGTCGGTCCCATTACGTATATTGGAGTAAGAACATGGCCCGTGTAACCGTTGAAGATTGCCTGGATAACGTCGATAACCGCTTCCAGCTGGTATTGGTTGCCACCAAGCGTGCCCGCCAGATCGCCAACGGTTCCGACTCAACCGTCGCGATTGAAAACGACAAGCCTACCGTCGTTGCACTGCGCGAGATCGCCGAGGGTCATATCACCCGCGATATCCTTAACGATGCCCCGATTGCCGAGGATACTGGCAGCTCCGCCATCACCGAGGACGAGGTCCGCAACGAGACCACCTGAGACGGTGGCACCCCGGCCCGAAACACTCCCATCGACGGGGCATGACGTGTTCCTGATCAGCGATCTCTGCGCCATGCTCGATGAATACCTGGAGAGCGAACAGGTCAGGGAGGTCTATCAGGCCTACCTGTTCGGCGCCGAGGCACACGAAGGGCAACGGCGCATGAGCGGCGAGCCCTACATCTACCACCCCCTGGCCGTGGCCCGCATCCTCGCCGAGATGCATCTGGACCACCAGACCATCATCGCGGCCATCCTCCACGACGTCATCGAAGATACCCCCACTGCCAAGGAGCAGCTGGTGGAGCGTTTCGGTAAGGAGATCGCCGAGCTGGTCGACGGCGTCAGCAAACTCACCCACATCGAGTTCGAGTCCAAGGCCCAGGCCCAGGCGGAAAACTTCCGCAAAATGATGCTGGCGATGGTGCAGGACATGCGGGTGATCCTGATCAAGCTCGCCGACCGCTTGCACAACATGCGCACCCTCGGGGTGATGCGACCCGACAAGAAACGGCGTATCGCCAAAGAGACACTGGAGATCTACGTCCCCATCGCCACCCGTCTGGGGCTCAATCGCATGCGTCTGGAGCTGGAGGATCTGGGCTTCGCCTCCTACTACCCCAACCGGGCGAAGGTGCTCACCGAGGCGGTGAAGAAGGCGCGCGGCAATCGCCGCGAGGTGATCAAGAAGATCCAGAGCTCCATCCAGGAGCGGCTGCGCCAGGAGGGACTACCCGGCGACATCTGCGGCCGGGAGAAACACCTCTACAGCATCTACCTGAAGATGCGCAACAAACACCTCGCCTTCTCCGATGTGATGGATGTCTTCGCCTTTCGTATCGTGGTCGACAAGGTGGATACCTGCTACCGCGTGCTGGGTGCGATCCACAATCTCTACAAGCCGGTACCCGGAAAATTCAAGGACTACATCGCCATCCCCAAGGCCAACGGCTACCAGTCGCTGCACACCGCACTGCTCACCCCCTACGGCTTTCCCATCGAGGTGCAGATCCGCACCGTCGATATGGAGACGGTGGCCGAGGCGGGGATCGCCTCCCACTGGCAATACAAAACCGGCACCGATTCGAGCAGCATCGCCCACATCCGCGCCCGCGAGTGGCTGAAAAACCTGCTGGAGATGCAGCAGCGCGCCGGCGACTCGCTGGAGTTTCTGGAGAACGTCAAGGTCGACCTCTTTCCCGACGAGGTCTACGTCTTCACCCCCACCGGTGACATCATGGAGCTGCCGCGCGGCGCCACCGCGGTCGATTTTGCCTTCGCGGTACATACCGATGTCGGCAACAGCTGCGTCGCCGCCAAGGTCAACCGGCGGCTGGTACCGCTGCACACCGAGTTGCGCAACGGACAGAGCGTGGAGATCATCACCTCGCCCGGCGCCCGGCCCAACCCGACCTGGCTCAACTTCGTGGTTACCGGCAAGGCGCGCGCCACCATCCGCAACTATCTTAAGAACATGCAGCAGGAGGAGTCGATCACCCTCGGCCGGCGTCTGCTTGAGCGGGCGCTCTCCGATGTCCATCTGAGTCTGGATGAGGTCGACCCGACACTTCTCAGCGAACTGCTGGGAGAGTACGGACTGGGAACTCTGGAGGCCCTTCTGGAACAGATCGGCCTCGGCAATCGCGTGGCACCGCTGGTCGCCCGGGCGCTCAGTGCCCGGGAGGGCGAGGTCACCCCGCGCCGTGGTGAGAGAAAGGATTCCCGACCGCTGGCGATCCAGGGTACCGAGGGCACCGTGGTGCAGTTTGCCAAGTGCTGCCGTCCCATCCCTGGCGACAGGATCCTCGGCCTGCTTACCGCCGGCCGCGGCATTGTCATCCACACTCGCGACTGCAAAAACGTGGCGGAATTCCGAAAATATCCCGAGAAGTGGATCGACGTGCAGTGGTCAGATGGGGTCGAGGGTGAGTTCCCGGTCGATCTGCGTATCGAGGTCAACAACCAGCGCGGCGTGCTGGCCATCGTCGCCGCCGCCGTTGCCGAAACTCAGGCCAACATCGACAACATCAGCCTGGACGAGCGCGACGGTCTGCACACCACCCTAAACCTCACCGTCTCGGTCACCGACCGGCGCCACCTGGCACGGATCATCCGCCGCCTGCGTGCCATCGAGCAGGTGCTCAAAATCATTCGCCGCTAGTGTAGTGTTTCATACTGATTGGCGCTTTCAGAGGCCCGCAAATGCCCCAAGACAAGGCACAGCCCGCAGGGAATGGCCCGTCCTTTTCAAGGGCTGCAACGCAGGATTGGGGCATTTGCGGGCCTCCCTGCGGGCGCGACGAGAAGCCCTCATCTGCG
>JAPHTQ010000018.1 GCA_026196275.1 Gammaproteobacteria bacterium | reverse complement strand
TGCTCCACCAGCAGCTTCTTGCGCAAACGGATGTGATTGGGGGTGACCTCCACCAGCTCATCGTCGTCGATAAACTCCAGCGCCTGCTCCAGGGTATGGGTCACCGGTGGGGTCAGTACCTGGGCCTCGTCAGTGCCGGAGGCTCGGACGTTGGTCAACTGCTTGCCTTTCAATGCGTTGACCACCAGGTCATTGTCACGCGAGTGCAGACCGATGATCATGCCCTCGTAAACATCCTCACCGTGGCCGATGAACATACGACCGCGCTCCTGCAGGTTGAACAGCGCATTGGTCAGCGCCTTACCCGGGGCGTTGGCGATCATCACGCCGTTCTTGCGGCTGCCGTAGTCGCCGCGCTTGAACGGGCCGTAATGGTCGAACACGCTATAGAGCAAGCCGGAACCCTGGGTAGCGGTAAGAAACTCGGTACGGAAGCCGATCAGGCCGCGCGCCGGCATGATGTAGTCCAGGCGCACCCGGCCACGGCCGTCGGGCACCATGTTCTTCAAATCGCCGCCACGGTTGCCCAGGCGCTCCATCACCGCACCCTGGTGCTGCTCCTCCACATCCAGAGTGACTTGCTCGAACGGCTCCTGCGGCTCGCCGTCGATGGTGCGGATGATGACCTCGGGACGGGAGACGCCCAGCTCAAAGCCCTCGCGGCGCATGGTCTCGATCAACACCGAGAGGTGCAACTCACCACGACCGGAAACGCGGAACTTGTCCGGGTCGGAGCCCTGCTCCACCCGCAGCGCCACGTTGTGCACCAGCTCCTGCTCCAGCCGCTCCTTGATCTGGCGGGAGGTGACGAACTTGCCGTCCTTGCCGGCAAACGGGGAGTTGTTGACCTGGAAGGTCATGCTCACGGTCGGCTCGTCAACGGAGAGCGGCGCCAGCGCCTCGACCGCATTGGGGTCGCACAGGGTATCGGAGATGTTCAGCGGGTCGAGACCGGTGAAGCAGACGATATCCCCCGCCTGTGCCTCGTCCACCTCGATCCGCTCCAACCCCATGAAACCGAACAGCTGCAAGACACGACCATTGCGCCGCTTGCCATCCTTGTCGATCACGGTCACCGCGGTGTTGGTCTTGACCCGGCCGCGGCTGATGCGGCCGATACCGATAACACCAACGTAGCTGTTGTAGTCGAGCTGGGAGACCTGCAGCTGGAAGGGGTCTTCCGGCTCCACCTGCGGCGGGTGGACGTGATCCACGACAGTCTGCAGCAGCGGTATCATGTCGCCCTCGCGCGCCTCGGAATCGAGCGAGGCGAAACCACTCAGGCCGGAGGCGTAGACCACCGGGAAGTCGAGCTGCTCGTCGGTCGCGCCAAGGCGGTCGAACAGGTCGAAGGTCTGATCCAGTGCCCACTCGGGGCGTGCCGACGGGCGGTCGATCTTGTTCACCACCACGATGGGCTTGAGCCCGCGCGCCAGCGCCTTTTCGGTAACAAAGCGGGTCTGTGGCATCGGCCCCTCGACCGCATCGACCAGCAGCAGCACCGAGTCGACCATGGAGAGCACCCGCTCCACCTCGCCGCCGAAGTCGGCGTGTCCGGGGGTGTCGACGATGTTGATGCGGTAGTCGCCCCACTTGATCGCAGTGGGCTTGGCGAGAATGGTAATGCCGCGCTCACGCTCCTGATCGTTGGAGTCCATGGCACGTTCTTCGAGCTGGGTGCGGGCATCCAGGGTGTCGGACTGTTTCAGCAGTTGGTCAACAAGGGTGGTCTTGCCATGATCGACGTGGGCGATGATGGCGATATTGCGCAAATTCTCAATCACAGGGGATAGTTCCAAAAGGTGCAGGGTAAATGTGGACCGGTGATTATAGCCGTTTCCCCGGCGGGAAACACGGAATTTTGCTGAATTTCTGTTTTAGTGGCGCGGCGGAACCTGTTCAAACCCTTTGCCGCCAACAGATCTGGCGGCCTTACTCGCTATCGGGCTGCAGCGAATAGGTCTCCTTGAGAAATCTCGCCGCCTCCGGCTGCCCCTGGGCGGCAGCCTTTTGCAGCCAATCGACGGCCTTCACGTCATCCACTTCAACCCCGATCCCCTCGGCATAGATCACACCCATCAGGTACTGGGCATCCAGCATGCCCTGGTTGGCGGCCTTCAGCATCCACCCGGCGGCGGTCTCTGAACTGAGCTCTTCACTCACCAGCAGGTGGGCCAGATTGAACTGCGCCTTGGCCACTCCCTGCTCAGCCGCCTTCTGGTACCAGTGCAGCGCCTGCTCGATATCGCGCTCGACGCCCATACCGTTGTCGTAGGCCGCCCCCAGATTGAGCTGCGCCCAGGCATCCCCCTGCTCCGCCTGCTCCCGCAGCTGCTGCAGATCAGGCTCTGCCGCCAGTAGCGAGAAGCTCACCATTAACAAGACAAGGACACACATAAGCGGCCTGGCCGCTGTAGTTGAATACACTAAAAATTCCCTCACAAAGCAAACAAGGCGCTGCCGGGAAACGACAGCACGGGCGGCTCCGGGCAGTGCAGCCCGCAGCGCCATATACCGCTAATATATAGCAACGCCCGGCTGTAAACGCTATCGGATACGCCGTGTTTTTAGCGCTTGATAATTCCCGCGCCGTGAATAATGCTTAAGAAATCTCTGAACAAACATCCACCTGGAGCAAAAACATGAGTCTTGTCCAGGCCCATGAGCTGAAAAAGTCCTACCGTAGCGGCGAGGTGACCGTCGAGGCGATCAAGGGGGCAGAAACTGGAACTGCGCGGGCGGTACTACTTCTAGCATGACCTACAACGACCACTGGTACGTCTACATCGTACGCTGCAGCGATAACACGCTCTACACCGGTATCGCGCGAGATCTGCCGCAGCGGATAAGTGAACACAACGAAGGAAAGAGGGCGGCCCGCTACACCCGCGCACGGCGCCCGGTAACGCTGGTATATCAGGAAACCGCCGCGGATCGCTCCAGCGCGCAACGGCGCGAATACCAGATCAAACAACTTCCCCCCACACAGAAGCGCCGGCTCATTCGCCAGTCTGGTGGTGATATCTGAATTACCGTCATCGCTTGACCTGACCGTTAAAAATACCGACTATCAGCGTCTGTCCTGCAGCACAAAACAGTCCCCTCGCATATACTGTTAGTCTGAATAATCAATCTTTCTCCGTGCGGTAATCGAGCCACAGACCGCATCAACCACAGGAGATGAGTAGCATGGCCGAAGAAGAGAAAAAGAGCGAACAGAGCGCCGGCGCGGCGGATACCCCTGCACCAGGGGCGGAGACGCAAGCCGAAGCGACAAAGAAGAAGAGCGCCCCGAAAAAGGCCGCTACAGCAAAGAAAAAGGCGGTAAAGAAGAAGGCCGTCAGAAGAAAGATTGCGATCAAAAAAACCGCCGAACAGCCCGCCGAGAAACCTGCTGCGGAGGGCCCCACAGCCGAGCCCGCACCGGAGCAGCCATCAAGACCGTCGCCGGAACAGCCCGCGGCACAGTCGGGCACCACAAACCGGGACTTTGACAGGGTAAGCGATGCACCGCCGGCCAAAAGCTTCTGGTGGCGCGCCGCCATCATGATCGTGCTGGTGGTGTTGTTCTTCGGCTACCTGCGTGGCCAGGTCAAGAGCTCCGCCGACGATGTCGCGCAGCCCGACACGGACAGCACCGGCACAGTTGCTAATGGTCTGGAACAAGACCCTGCCCAGGCACACCCCTCGATGTCGCCCGATCCGCAGGCAGCGCAGCAGCCCCCGGAAGCCGGCAGCATGCCGCCACCCCAACCCTATTATCCGCCGCAACCCTACTATGGCTACGGCTACCCGCCACCGTGGCCGCCCCAGGGTTACTACGGCGGCTACTACGGCTACCCGCAACCCTGGCAGCCCCATGGTTATTACGGCTACCCGCACCAACCCTGGCAACCGCCCTACCCCCAGCAGCGCGGATTCGGCTATGGACCGCCTCAGGGCGCCTATCGGCCGATGCCGCCCCAGGGCTATTACGGTTACCCACAGTACTATTACGGCCACCCCCCGGCCTACCAGCAGTAGGCAGCGGTAACGACTCTCGCCAAAACGCCCGGCACGCCGGCTTACGCAGGCGCACCGGGCGCATTTACTGCTTTTCTCCCCCCTGTTCCATTGCCGTCCAATCGCTCATTCCACGCATTCCGCATGGTTGAATGCGCCCCTGGCGCCACCATTACGGGAGAATGAACAAACTCGAACAGCTCACCTTCAGCAACAGCTTCGCCCGCCGCCTCGATGAGCACTATTTCGCCCGCCTTGACCCCACGCCGCTGGCGGGCAGCCATCTGGTCGCCTTCAATCCGCAGGCAGCCGAGCTGATTGAACTGGACCCGGACGAAGCCCAGCGGCCCGAGTTCCTGTGCTGGTTCGGCGGCGAGGCACTGCACCCCGAAGCCGAACCCGTGGCGATGCTCTACGCCGGCCACCAGTTCGGCCACTACGTACCGCAACTCGGCGACGGGCGGGCGATCCTGCTTGGTGAGGTGAGAAACAGCCGCGGCGAGCGCTGGGAGCTGCAACTCAAGGGGGCCGGTATCACCCCCTTCTCCCGCCGCGGTGACGGCCGCGCCGTGCTGCGATCGACCGTCCGCGAATACCTCTGCAGCGAGGCGATGCACGCCCTGGGCATCCCCACCACCCGCGCCCTGTGCATGAGCGGCAGCGAGGAGGAGGTCTACCGCGAGCGCATCGAGAAGGGGGCCATGCTGCTGCGCATGGCGCCGAGCCACCTGCGCTTCGGCTCCTTCGAGCTGTTCTACTACCGCAACCAGTTCGAACGCCTCAAACCATTGGCCGACTACCTCATCGAGCACCACTACCCCGAACTGCTGGAGCAGGAGGAGCGCTACCTGGCGCTGTTCCGCGAGGTGACCCGCCGCACCGCCGAGCTTATCAGCCAGTGGCAGCAGGTGGGCTTCGCTCATGGGGTAATGAACACCGACAACATGTCGATCCTCGGTCTCACCCTCGACTACGGCCCCTTCGGCTTTCTCGACGACTATGATCCCGGCTTCATCTGCAACCACTCTGACCACGGCGGCCGCTACGCCTTCGACGCCCAGCCGCAGATCGGCCTGTGGAACCTCAGCTGTCTCGGCCAGGCGCTGTTGCCGCTGTTCGACGGCGAACCTGAAGAGGCGGCGGAGAAGGCCAACGCCGTACTGTCGGAGTACAAACCGGCACTCGACCGCCACTACGCCGAGGGCATGCGTGCAAAACTGGGCCTGCAACAGGTGGCAGAGAATGACGTCATGCTGCTGCGCGACTTGCTGAAACTGATGCAACAGAGCGCGGTGGACTACACCCGATTCTTCCGTGCACTGGGCGGCTTCGACGAGAGTCCGAATGCGACCAACGACCAACTGCGCGACCACTTCATCGATCGTGAAGCATTCGATAGCTGGGCGTCACGTTACGCCATCCGCTTAGGCCAGGAAGGCGTCAGTGCTGAGGAGCGCAAGGCGGCGATGAACCGACACAACCCGAAATACATCCTGCGCAACTACCTCGCCCAACAGGCCATCGACCGCGCCGAAGCAGGCGACTACTCGGAGATCGGGAAACTGCACACCATCCTGCAGCGCCCCTTTGACGAACAACCCGAACATGAAGCCTACGCCGAACCGCCACCCGACTGGGGCAAAACCCTCGAGATCAGCTGTTCTTCGTAAAACCGTTCAACGCAAAGACGCGAAGGACGCAAAGAAAAATGAAATTGCCTCGCGGTTATTGATGATCCATCGCCATCCCCGAGCAGGCCGTGCTCCAGAAAAGTTGGTATCCCTGGATTCCGGCTTTTGCCGGAATGACAGCCTGAACTGAATCTTCAGCTTTTACTATCCTTTGCGGCCTTCGCGTCTTTGCGCCTTTGCGTTAAAAGCCTTTATCCCAACACAGCCTCAAGCTCGGCCTCTTCGATGGGGTAGGGCAGGGCGATGAAGCCCGGAAAGCGGTCGCGGACCGGCTCGAGCTGGTCCTGTTCGGCCTTATCGTAGAATACGACCACGCGGATATCGCTCAGCGGCTGCAGCACCGCCAGGATCGATTCAAGGTGGCTGGTGCGGTCACGGAATTCGAACTGGTAATTGAACTCGGTCACCACCACCTCGGGCTTACTCTTTTTCAGCATGCTGATCGCCTTGCGACCGACATTGATCGTCTCTACCTGGAAACCCATACGCTGGTAGAGGGCGCTGAAGTTGGGGTAGGCCCCCAACTCCACCACCTGAATGAGTCGTGGCGCCTCATAGCTCACGCCGCACCGCCCCCCATCACAAACTCGATCTCCTGCATCTCGCCGTTGATGTCGATGCGCACCCCCTTCACGCCCGGCAGGCGCGCCAGGATGTAGGCCGCCAGCATGCTCACCAGTTGCGGGTTGTCCACCTGCAGGGCGGCCATCAGCTTGTCGGCCACGATCTGGCAGCGCTGGGTAACATTGGGACTATCCACCCACTCACGGCTCATCTGCCAGCCTTTGGCCATATCGGCATCGATTTTGGCGAAAAAGTCCTCGCCCTCGTTGACCAGCGCCTCGGCCACATCCAGCGGATAGTGCTGATCTTCGATATAGATATTCAGTATCAACTCAAATCTCCTCGCTCGGTCCAGTCCCATGATATGGGGCGCGGAGGAGTGATAACAAGCAAATCCATCCATTCAGTATGGTTAATATCCAACATCACGATGACTACAGGCCCTGGGCCAGAAAATGTTAAACTGCGCTCCGGCATTTTCTCTGGCACGGTAAACAAGACCATTACATTCCGTGTCATGCATTGCCCACACTGGAAACACCCCTTTAGTTAAAGATAATCCTCAAGGTGATTGATTCATGAAATTTCCGTCGTTTGCACAGCTTCTCAAGTCCCTCGTTGTCGCCGTTGTCATTGCCGTTATCGGTTTCTTCCTGTTCCCCCTGCTGGGCCTCGACGCCTCATCCGGCAAGCATTTTTTCGTGATGACCCTGGCCGCCGGCGTCTTTATTGGTGGCGTTATCGGCGCGATCGACTTTACCCGCCGTCCGGCACGGATCGAAGAGAGTGGCGAAAAGATGACCATCTTCGTCGGCAACCTGGCCTTCAAGGCCTCCCAGGATGAACTGCGCGATCTCTTCACCCCCTATGGCACGGTGCATTCGGTACGCATCATGAAGGACCGCGCCACCCGCCGTCCGCGCGGTTTTGCCTTCGTCGAGATGGACAGCAATCAGGCCCCGCGCGCGATCAAGGAGCTCGACGGCAAGGAGTTCCTGGGCCGCAACCTGCGCGTCAATGAAGGGGTTGAGCGTAACCAGAAGGCAGCCTGAGTCCCCGCCCCTCCACAGCCATACAGCCCCGGTGCGGTGAGCCCTCACCGGGGCTTTTCACTCCACGGATAGAACCATGGAAAGAATCAGCAGCCTTAGCGATTTCTTCAACAAGAGCCACACCCGCTACCGCGTGTATGACATGGGGCGCGGGGTACGTGAACTCGATCAGGAGCAGTTCCGGCAGTTCGAGGCGGGCACCCTGCCCTACCCCTACCCGTTGCAGCAGCACGCCTGGCTGGGGATCCTCGGCTGGAATGAGCAACAGGAGGAAGAGCAGTTCATCTGGTTTCTCAAATTCCCGCTGGATGAGACCGGCAGCCTGATTCAGGCCACCCGTGATGACTTTATGGGCCGCATGCTGGAGACCCTGGGTCGTAACATCGAGGCAAGCCGGGGCGGCAGCGCGCTACAGGATGGTATGCAGGAGAGCCCCTACGGCTTCAAGCCCAAGGAGAGCGCCATGGCGGCCTTCCACGCCATGGCCACCACCGTGCTGGGACAGCCACCGAGCCGCTTTTATCCGCATGCCTGCAACTACCTCGACGGCGGCCCCGGCTACGACCAGTGGGCTTTTGTCGGACTGCAGGGTATCGCCGATGTAGCCGCCCGGCTCGGGCAAGACAACAATCTGGATCGCCTCATCAAGGCCCTGCCAAAGCTGCCACCGCCGGCTCTCAGCGCGCTGTGCGGTTTCCTGGAAAACGCCGTGTTGCCCTCCCCCCTGGCCGAAGCGCTGCTCACAAGACTGCGGCACGAGCTCGATAGCGGGCAGCCGGATATCAGCCTTGGCGCGGCACTGCTGCGCGCCTTCTCCCGCAGTAAGGAGAAGGCGCTGCGCGCGGCGGCGGTTCGTTCTGCGCTCGACAGCCACCATGCCGACGATATCAACCTGCTGGCGGCGATCGCTGCACGCAACTGGGAGACACTGCAGGAGCCCTCCCTTGCCCGCCTCTTTTGCGAGGCGTTGGCGGCCAATAATCTGGGCCACGAAGCCTTCACCCAGGTAATGGCCGACCTGCTGTTTATTCCCGGTATGCGCCCACCGCTGCTGGCCGAACTGCGCAACCCGGAACGCTCCAAGACACTGAGCACCGCTGTGGGTGCGATGTTCAACACTCAGATCTGAGCCCTCTTTGACCTTCGGCTCCACTGATTGTCCTCACTGAATCGCGATCGTCCCTGCCATGACGAACTGATCCAATCGCGCCCTTTCGCAACGAAAAACAGCCCCGTCACAAGCCTCCCGCTCCACCCCACTTCCGTGTTCTCCATGACAATCCCCTCCCTTCCAAAGGGCTAACTTGATTCAAATCAAGGTCACGAGACATTCCTGACGGCAATACTAGGGCGTCCGCAAGCGCACAGCCCTCTGTGCACTCCAGCGGGGAGGTTACCGTCAAGTAAGGAGAGACAAATGAGCGGGACATTTACCAAAAGCATGGCGCGCAACATCTTCATCGGTGGGAGCGCCTTTTTCATCTTCCTGTTCCTGGCACTGTCGTTCGACACCGTGCGGGCACTGCCAGAACGGGATAACCGGCACAACATCACCGACCAGGTCGCCCTGGGCAAAAAGGTGTGGGAGGACAACAACTGCGTCGGCTGTCACAGCCTGATGGGTGAAGGGGCCTACTTTGCTCCCGAACTGGCCAACGTCTACGACCGCTTCGGCAAGAGTACCGAGGCGATCAAGGGCTTCATCCGCAGTCGTCCGGTGGATGGCATCCCGGGGCGCCGCAGCATGCCGCAGTTCAACCTCAGTGAGGAGGAGTTGGATGCGGTGGCTCAGTTCCTGAAGTGGACCTCGGAAATCAACGACGCGGGTTGGCCGCCGAACATTCAGGGTTAATCAGGGGGTTAACAATAATGAAATATCAATCGCAACTTGTCGCCAAGCCCTATTTCATCGCCGCGATCGGTCTGTTTATCGGACAGATCATCTTCGGCCTGATCATGGGTTTGCAGTATGTCATCGGGGACTTTCTGTTCCCTGAGATACCTTTTAATGTGGCCCGCATGGTGCACACCAACCTGTTGATCGTCTGGTTGCTGTTCGGCTTTATGGGCTCCGCCTACTATATGATTCCTGAGGAGTCGGAAACGGAACTGTACAGTCCCAAGCTGGCGCTGGCGCTGTTCTGGATCTTCCTCGTTGCAGGTGCACTGACCATCGTCGGTTACCTCGCCGTCCCCTACGCGCGGCTGGCGGAGATGACCGGTAATGACCTGTTGCCGACCATGGGGCGGGAGTTCCTGGAGCAGCCGACCATCACCAAGATCGGTATCGTCGTGGTCTGTCTGGGCTTCCTGTTCAACCTCGGCATGACCGTGCTCAAGGGGCGCAAGACCTCCGTCTCGCTGGTGTTGATGACCGGCCTGGTGGGTCTGGCACTGCTGTTCCTCTTCTCCTTCTACAACCCGACCAACCTGGTGCTGGACAAGTTCTTCTGGTGGTATGTCGTTCACCTGTGGGTTGAAGGTGTATGGGAGCTGATCCTCGGTGCCATCCTCGCCTTTGTGCTGATCAAAACCACCGGCGTCGACCGCGAGGTGATCGAGAAGTGGCTCTATGTGATCATCGCTATGACCCTGATCACCGGCATCCTCGGTACCGGCCACCACTACTACTGGATAGGTGCCCCGGAGTACTGGCAGCTGATCGGTTCGGTCTTCTCTGCGCTGGAGCCGATCCCGTTCTTCATGATGACGGTGTTCGCCTTCAACATGGTGAACAAGCGCCGCCGTGACCACCCCAACCGTGCCGCCGTACTGTGGGCACTGGGTACTGCGGTAATGGCCTTCCTCGGCGCCGGCGTGTGGGGCTTCCTGCACACCCTGGCCCCGGTGAACTTCTACACCCACGGCAGCCAGATCACCGCCGCCCACGGCCACATGGCCTTCTATGGTGCCTATGTGATGATCGTACTGACCATGATCTCCTACACCATGCCGATGATGCGCGGCCGTGCTGCAGCCAATAGCCTAAAGTCGCAGGTGGTGGAGATGTGGGCGTTCTGGCTGATGACCGTCTCCATGGTGTTCATCACCCTGTTCCTCACCGGTGCGGGTATCCTGCAGGTCTATCTGCAGCGTTACAGCGATGCGCCGCAGGCATTCATGGTGGTGCAGGAGAAGGTCGAGCTGTTCTACTGGATGCGTGAATACGCCGGACTGGTGTTCCTCACCGGCCTGCTGCTCTACGTGGTCAGCTTCTTCATCGGTGGTAAGGAGCACGCCGAGCAACGTGCCTGACAGCCCATCCATGATGTAGTGATGGACGGTAGGAGCCGCTCCCCCTGGTGGATTTTCGCCACAGGGATCCGGCTCCTGCCTGTTTTTTATAGAGGTTTTTAATGAATTCCACCGCAACAGTCTACGACACACAGCCCAAGAGCCCGCCGGGCGATCTGGCGATCTGGGTCTTCATCCTCGCCGAGCTGCTGGTGTTCGCCGTACTGTTTGTGGTCTACGCCATGGCCCGGCGCAACAACATCGAGCTGTTTAACCTGCACCAATTGCAGCTTGACCGTGCTGCCGGACTGGCCAATACCCTCGTGCTCATTACCAGCAGCTACTTTGTGGTACGTGCCGTCGCGGCGATCCGCGAGGGCGAGACACAACGCTGCAGCCGCTGGCTATGGGCCGCCTTTTCCCTCGGTGCCCTGTTTCTCCTGATCAAGGGCGCCGAATACCAGCACCACTTCAGCATGGGAGTCACGCTGCGTAGCAACGACTTCTACCTGTTCTATCTCTCGCTGACCTTTTTTCACTTCATGCATGTCATCATGGGCATGGTGATCCTCGCCGCGGTGGCACTCAAGGCACAGCGTGGCGGTTACAGCGTCAGCGAACACACCGGGGTCGAGACCGGCGCCTCCTACTGGCACATGGTCGACCTGGTGTGGCTTATTCTTTTCCCACTGGTCTACGTGATGCACTGAGATGACAAAAACACTCTCCATACCCCGTCCCTGTACCCGCATCTGGCTGCTGATGATGGTGCTGACCTTTATCACCTGGGCCGTCGCCCAGCTCGGCCTCTCCGGCCAGTGGCTGATCCTGGGGGTGCTCGCCATCGCCCTTGTCAAGGGACAGCTGGTGGTGGATCACTTCATGGGGCTGCGCCGGGTGCGCGGCTTCTGGCGGCCACTGCTCACCGGCTATCTGCTGCTGCTCGGCGCCGCCCTGGCCGGCGCCTTCTTTCTCTAACGGGAGTTATCAATGACCACGCAAACCCAAACCGTTCTGCAGCAAGAGACCCAGGGACTCCCCTTCTACCGCCCCCAGGGCAACGAGGTGGAGCTGTTCGAATACGCCTACCGGCATCAGCTGCCGGTACTGATCAAGGGCCCGACCGGCTGCGGCAAGACCCGCTTTGTGCGCTACATGGCCGAGCGGCTGGCACGCAAGCTCTACACCGTCGCCTGCCATGACGACCTGACCGCCGCCGATCTGGTCGGCCGCCACCTCATCGGCGACGGTTCCACCACCTGGAGCGACGGCCCACTGACCCGCGCCGTACGTGAAGGGGCGATCTGCTACCTCGACGAGGTGGTGGAGGCGCGCAAGGACACCACCGTGGTACTGCACCCGCTGACCGACGATCGGCGGATCCTGCCCATCGACCGACTCAACGAGGAGCTGGAGGCGCCTGCCGGCTTCATGCTGGTGGTCTCCTACAACCCTGGCTACCAAAATCTGCTCAAGGGGCTCAAACCCTCTACCCGTCAGCGCTTCATCTCGCTGCGCTTCGGCTATCCGGACGCGGAACTGGAACAGGCGATCCTGGAGGGGGAGACCGGTATCGACCCCATGACCGCCAAACGGCTGGTGGCGCTGGGCAATGCCCTGCGCAGCCTCAAGGACCATGACCTGGAGGAGGCCGCCTCGACCCGCCTGCTGGTCTACGCCGCCACCCTGATCCGCGGCGGCTGCGACCCGGTGGAGGCGTGCCGCGCCGCACTGGTCGAATCACTTACCGACGAAGAGGAGACCGCCGAGGCGCTATTGGCGGTGATCCGCGCCACCTATGGCGACTGAGATCACCCCCACCGGCGGCAAACGGCTGGCGATCGCCGCCGAGGCACTCTATCTGGCCAACCTGTTGGTGTTGCCGCTGCTCGCCTTTCTTTTGCTCTGGTGGCTCTACAGCCGCCAGGGCGCGAGCGCGCCACCGCTGGCCGCGGCACACCTCCAGCAAAGCGTTGTCGCCAGCCTGTGGGCCGGCCTGTTACTCATCCCCCTGCCACTGCTCACCCTCATCCTCAGCGGCGGCAGCCTCACCGGCTGGACCGTCGCGATCCTCTGGTTCGTCACCTGTCATGCCGCGCTGGTGCTGGCCGGCGCGCTGGGGCTGGCGCGGGCGATGGCGGGCAAGCCCTGGCGTTATCCACTCATCGGCGGGGGCAAGTCATGAGCCACGCCGGCGACCTCAATACCGGCAGGCAGCAAAAGCGGCTGTGGTGGCGCATCGCCTTCTTTTCCCTGTTCGTGCTGGCCCCGCCGCTGGATCTGTTTCGCTACGATCTCACCCTCGGTCACCTGATCCTCTTCGGCCAGCCCTGGACCCTGGGTATCGACGCCTTTCGCGCCGGCGAGATCGGTGCCGGCGAGGCGGCGATGAATCTGGTGCTTCGCGGCCTGCTGCCGATCGTACTGCTCGGTGGCCTGCTGATCGGCGTGGCCTGGCGCTGGGGACGGCTCTACTGTGGCTGGCTCTGCCCCCACTTCTCGGTGGTCGAGATGATCAACGGTCTGATGCGCCGCACCTTCGGCCGCCCCACGTTGTGGGAGCGCCAGCGCAGCCCCGGGGTGAACCCTGACCGACGCTACTGGCCGCTGACCCTGCTGGCGGTGGTCGGCTTCGCCTTCATCTGGGCGCTGAGCCTGCTCAGCTACCTGCTGCCGCCGTTCGAGCTCTACGGCAACCTGCTGAACGGCACCCCGACCCGTAACCAGGCACTGTTTCTCGCCATTGCCACCGGGGTATTCAGCCTTGAGTTCCTCTTCGCCCGTCACCTCTTCTGCCGCTTCGGCTGCGCCGTCGGCCTGTTCCAGAGCCTCGCCTGGATGGCCAACCGCAAGGCGATGGTGGTCGGCTTTAACAGCGGCAAGAGCCGTGAGTGCATCGACTGCAACGCAGCCTGCGATCACGCCTGTCCGATGCGCCTCAAGCCGCGCTCGATCAAGCGGCGCATGTTCACCTGTACCCAGTGTGCCCGCTGCCTGCAGGCCTGCGACAGCGCCCAGACAAGCCGCGGCCGCGAGCCCCTGCTGAAATGGCTCGACAGGGAGTGTGCCCTGCTGGTTTCGGATCACAACTTCGGCCACAAGCCGCAGGTTGATAAGGCGTGTTTCAACGAAGATAACGACTCGTCAGGACAAAAATGATTTCACCGCACCGGACACCCTTGCGCCTTTGCGCCTCTGCGGTGGAATCTTTTTAAGGGTTGTAACTGTAGAGAGCGAAGATGGAAGAAGCGGTAGGAAAAATCTGGCACCGGCTCATCAGCCGTGCCGCCGACAGCGGCCACCCCGAGGCAGCGGTCACCCTCGACGAGGTGGCCACCACCGTCGGCGTGCTGTTCCGCGCCCTCGGCGGTGACGGCGCGCTGCAGGTCAAGGCCAGTGAAGCGACCGCCCTGAACGCCCGGCGCAGCTGGCTGCAGCGCATCGCCGGCAGCCAGCAGGAGGTGGAGCTGGCCTGGTTTGATGAAAACACCCTGCGCCTGCCCTCCAGCCTCTCCCCCTTCCCCGAGCGTGTGCTCAACCGCGAGCTCTACCTCTGGCTCGCGGCACTGGCCGCCTGCGGCCAGCGCCAGCCCGAATTCGACTCCCTGCCGTGGCTGGCGCGCAACCGGCACCTTACCCAACTCACCCTGGAACGCTACCCCGGGCTGCGCGCGCTCTACCTGCGACTGGCCGCGGCACAGCTCGAACAGCGTCCCGACCCCGCCACCTTGCCGCCGGCGGAGGCGGAAGACGAACGCGCGATCCAACAGGCCCTGTGTGACCCCCGTGCCAGCATGGACGAACCCGGTGCCGCCAACGCACCGCAGCCGGTTCACCTCTGGCTCCACCCCTCTCCTCCACTGGCGGGAGAGGCGGGACCGGCCCGCCATGGCGACAGCGAAGAACCGCAGGGAGGGGGCGAAAGCCGTGACGGCAGCGATCGGCGCAAGCGCCGTGCCGAGCGCAGCGAAGAGCCCCAGGAGGGAAGCAGCCTGCTGGTAATGCGCATGGAGGCGATGCTCAGTACCGCCGAGTTCATCAAGCTCGATCGCGGCACCGAGGAGGAGGAGGACCTGGAGTTGGCAAAGAGCGCCGCCGATGCGATGGAGATGATCAGCCTCTCAACACAGGGGCCGCAGCAGGGCAGCCGTATCCGCTTCGATCTCGACCTCCCCTCCGCCGCTGACGACGATACCCCCCTGGGCGGGGGGATCCTGCTGCCGGAGTGGTCGTGGAAGAAACGCCAGCTGCTGCCCGACCACTGCCGATTGCAGCCGATGGTGGCGCGCCATACGGAAAACACCCCCCTTCCGGAACACCTCAAGCGCACTGCCCGCAAACTGCGCCGCCAGTTCCAGGCGCTGGCCCCGGCACGCAGCTGGCAACGCGCCCAGCACGAGGGCACCGAGGTCGACCTTGACGCCTACGAGCGCTTCATCAGCCAGCGCGCCAGCGGCCAGGTGGCCGAGGACGGCCGCCTCTACCGCAGCCTGCGGAGCACCGACCGCGATCTGAGCTGCCTGCTGCTGGCTGACCTCTCCCTCTCCACCGATGCCTCGCTCAATAACGACCACCGCATTATCGATGTGATCCGCGACAGCCTCTATCTGTTTGCCGACGCCCTCTCCGCCTCGGGTGATCGCTTCGCCCTCTATGGCTTCTCCTCGCTCAAGCGCGAACATATCCGCTTCCACCAGCTCAAGACCTTCGACGAGCGCTATGACGGTCGTATCCGCGGCCGCCTCGCCGCCCTCAAGCCCGGCTTCTACACCCGCATGGGCGCCGCCATCCGCCACGCCACCACCCTGCTGCAACAGCAACCCAACCGCCAGCGTCTGCTGCTCATCCTCACCGACGGCAAACCCAACGACCTCGACCAGTACGAGGGGCGCTACGGCATCGAGGACACCCGCCAGGCGGTGGTCGAGGCGCGGCGCCAGGGACTACGCCCCTTCTGCGTCACCATCGACCGCCAGGGCAGTGACTACCTCCCCTACCTCTTCGGCAACGCCGGCTATGTGGTGATCCGCAAACCGACCGAACTGCCGCAACGGCTGCCGCTGCTCTACGCCCAGCTGACTAGCTAGTGGGCCATGCGGAAAATAGTGTAACTCTCAGCCGTTCCACAAAGCCCATAGGCAAGGCGCACGAGCGCAGGACTAGCGGGCCTAATTCAAGCGAGTGCAACACCGAGTATGGGCTTTGTGGAACGGCCCGGAGGGAGCCCCGCCAAGAAGCCAATGCCGCGTTGCACTCCTTGTAAAGGGCTCGCCATTCCCTGCGGAGTG
>JAPHTQ010000002.1 GCA_026196275.1 Gammaproteobacteria bacterium | reverse complement strand
TGAGCAACAGCAAACACCCAACTAACCATCAGGGCACTAGCGTGTCCGCGCTATCCATCCCCGCCCTGAACGGCGGGGTTTTTCGCGCAATCCGATAAAAGGATTTCTCTCGCCAAGGCGCAAGGTGCGCTAAGGGAGTAATTAAACCTGTCAGTTTCAATCCCATTGAAGGCTGGGGTTGAGCACACTATAGACCGGCAAAGGGGCATCACCCACACTTGGCGTTCTTCGCGCCTTGGCGAGAGACTCAGCTTTTCTTTCCGATCAATTCGATGGCGTAACCGTCCGGGTCCTCGACGAAAGCGATAATGGTGGTACCGGCATTCATCGGCCCAGCCTCACGCAGGATCTTGCCGCCGCGCTCACGGACCGCCTCGGTGGCCTGATAGACATCATCCACCTCCAGAGCAATATGGCCGTAACCATCGCCAAGGTCGTAATGGTCGGCATCCCAGTTGTAGGTCAATTCGATGACACTCTGTTCGCGCTCATCGCCATAGCCGACGAAGGCGAGTGTAAATTTGCCTTCAGGATAGTCCTTGCGCCGCAACAGTTTCATGTCCAGCACTTCGGTATAGAAGGCGATGGAGCGTTCCAGATCGCCGACCCGCAGCATGGTGTGGAGAATACGCATCTGTATACCTCGTTTGGATCTATTTAGAAACACGACTGTCAAGATAGCGCAGACGCTGCACCACTGCCTCCAGAGGTTCCGGCGAGGCGATAGCATAACCCTGAGCATAGTCGACTCCTATCTCGCGCAGAACGTCGATGATGGCGTCGTTCTCGGCAAACTCCGCAATGGTCTCCATCCCGACAACATGGCCAATCTGGTTTATCGATTCAACCATGGCCCGGTCAAGGTTATCTTCAACCATATCCTTGACGAAACTGCCGTCAATTTTGATGTAGTCCACCTGCAGCCCTTTGAGGTAACCGAAAGAGCTCAAGCCGCTGCCAAAATCGTCCAGGGCAAAATAGCAGCCCAGCCGTTTAAGTGTGGCAATAAAGTGTCTGGCCCGGCTGAGGTTGGTAATGGCCGCTGTTTCGGTGATCTCGAAGCAGACGAAATCCCCATTGATGTCACACTCGTGAAACTGGTTCAAAACAAAATCGAGGAAGTGCTCATCCGCCAGTGATTGCCCCGAGAGATTGATGGTACAGCGGAACGGAGGGGCCATGGCAGGCCCCTGTGCTTCACGCAGCTTGCCCAGAGCGGTGCGCACCACCCAGCGGTCGATTGTCGGCATCAAATTGTAACGTTCAGCGGCGGGGATGAAGGCCATTGGCGAGAGCGTCTCGCCGGACTCATCGCGCATTCGCATCAGCACCTCTCCCCGCGGCAGAGAACCTTGTGATGTTCGCAACGGGGCAATCGCCTGATAAAAAAGTTCAAACCTCTCTTCCTCAAATGCCTGGGCAATACGGTGCACCCACTCCATCTCGCGATGGTGTCGAGCGACCGCCTTGTCATCATCATCCGCGACATGCACCCGGTTGCGTCCTGCCTCCTTGGCCACATAGCAGGCCCCATCGGCAATGCTCAGCACATCGATAAGTGAGCCGCCGACGGCGGTGATCGGTACGACACCGATACTGACTCCGACCTCGAAAACACGATCTTTCCAGGCAAAGCGGAAATCGCGGATCTGCTGGCGCAGCTTGTCCGCAAGCTCCCTCGCCTTATCCAGGGGACAATCCATCAGCAATAGGCCGAACTCATCTCCGCCGAGCCGGGCCAGAGTGTCGTGCTCACGGACCGCATCCATGAGCATCTGTGCCAGCTGGGTAAGCAACTCATCACCGGCACGATGACCACTGGTATCATTCACCACCTTGAATTGATCCAGATCCATATAAAACAGCACATGGTGTTTGTCGGCACTACGTGCCTCACGAATAGCCAGATCCAGACGCTTTTCAAACTCTCTGCGGTTATATAGACCAGTCAGCATATCGTGGCTGGCCTGAAAACTGAGCTGACGGGCCATGCCCATCACCTCGGTGATATCATGTAGTACCAGCACCACTCCCACGATTACCTCATCCTGGGAGCGCATCGGCGCGGCAGTAATATTGATGGTAAACTGGCTGCCGTCACGGTGACTGAGCACTCCATCATCGGCGTGCACCATGGCGCTGTCACGGCGCAGGATCAGTTCGACCAGATCGTGCAACGCCTCGCCGGTTCCCTCGTGGAACAGTTTGATCACATCCATATAGTCTCTGCCACGGACATCATCCAGATCGCAATCGAGCAACCGTTCCGCCACCGGATTCAGGTATTCAATGCGGCCACTGGTGTCGGTCGTCACCACACCGTCACCGATCGACTCCAGTGTGACCAGTGCACGCTGTGTCTCCTTCTCCAGTGCCAGCTCAGCCAATTTTAGCTGGGTGATATCGCGAGTGTTTCCCTCCACCCCGGCGATCTCGCCAGACTCATCCATGTAACAGTGGGCATTGGTCGAGGTCCACACCACTGAGCCATTTTTATGGCGCATCCGGGTGATGAAATTACGCACTACCCCGTTATTTTTCTGTAATGCGCTAAATATCGACTTGTAGCTATCAGGTTCCACACAATAGCTTTCCAAAGAAGTTCCGAGAAGCTCCCGGGGTGAATAGCCAAGGGTATGCTCGGCCATCGCGGTAATATAGATCAGGTTACCGTCCACGTCGGTACGGTAGAAGATATCCTGCATATTGTAGAGGATATTGTTCAGATCCCGCTCCGATTTTCGCAGTCGCTGCTCTATCTGGCCGTGATGCTCAAGCATGCGCCGGTACTCATTGATCAGTACACCCAGCTCGTCGGTTGAAGCGGCAGTGAGCTGAGACAGATCTTTCTCACAGTGCTCGATGCCCTGCCGCAGAAGATTCTCAAGCGGTACCAGTGATTGACCAAAACTGCGCATAAATAGGAGGCTGCCCGCCACAGCTATCAGTTCCAGCAGCAACCAGACCAAAAATGTCTCGGTGGTGAAATAACCGGTGCGTCCCCAGTAATACTGCACCAGAATGGTGTCGATAAGCAGCGGGACCAGCGAGCCGATAAGGAACACCTTCATGCGAATGGTGATATGGGGCTTGCCGAGAAATACAGGACCGAGTGTCTGACCGAATAGATCTATGAGCAGAAAAAAGAGCGGCAATCCGATCAGAATGGAAGTACTTAATGCAACCAGATGAATACGAAACCAGTCGATGGCCTGTAGCTGAAGGTGGGGGACCTCCTGGGCGACAAGCATCACCACATTGGGTGCCAGCAACAGAGTCAGCAGAAAGATAGCCCAGAAGTGCAGAGGGAAAGCCTTGACCCGTTCCAACGCCGCCGCTGGTTGTCCCGGTGCACCAGGTTCTGCCAGATAGGCGGTAACAGGCTGGGCAAAGCGGTAAAAATAGATACCGGCAAAGGCCGTGCTGGCGAGCACAAACAGTGTCATCGGCCAACTGAACATGATCGCCCGTATATCTTCATAAGCGAAAATATCGACGAAGGCGATAAACAGCATGCCGAACGCGGGCGGGATCACCCAGCCCAGCAACACCAGAGCGAGAAATCGTTGTAAAAATCTATTGGACGACAATGGGTCGCTTTCCTGTTTTTGTGGAAAGCCTTCCATGGCTGCACCGCGCTGACACACTATTCGCCGTGCCAGCGTCCGCTATTTTCTCCGTTTTGCTCCAATGCGCAAACGCAGCGCATTCAGCTTGATAAAGCCTTCCGCATCTTTCTGATTATAGGCGCCGGCATCGTCTTCGAAGGTGGCAATAGACTCATCAAACAGTGAGTCGCTCTCCGACTTGCGCCCGGCAATGATCACATTACCCTTGTAGAGCTTGACGCGAACAGTACCGTTGACATGCTCCTGGGTCTTATCGATGGCCGCCTGCAGCATCTCCCGCTCGGGGCTCCACCAGTAGCCGTTGTAGATCATCTCGGCGTAGCGCGGCATCAGTTCGTCCTTCATGTGGGCCGCGCCACGGTCGAGGGTCAACGACTCCATAGCACGGTGGGCCTTGAGCATCACTGCCCCGGCCGGCGTCTCGTAGCAGCCGCGCGATTTCATCCCCACATAGCGGTTCTCGACCAGGTCGTCACGTCCGATACCATGGGCGCCGGCGACCCGGTTCAGATACTCCATCACCGTGGCGGGACTCATCGCCTTACCGTCGATGGCGACGATGTCACCCTTCTCGTAAGTGAGCTCCAGATAGGCGGGCTCGTCAGGGGCCCTCTCCGGCGAGACGGTCCAGCGCCACATCTCCTCCTCGGGCTCGTTCCACGGGTCCTCGAGGATGTCGCCCTCGTAGGAGATGTGCAGCAAATTGGCGTCCATGGAATAGGGCGACTTCTTGCTCTGCTTGGCGAAATCGATCTCGATGCCGTGGTCCTGGGCGTAGGCCATCAGCTTCTCACGGGAGTTGAGATCCCACTCACGCCAGGGGGCGATCACCTTCACATCGGGCATCAGGGCGTAGGCACCCAGTTCAAAGCGTACCTGGTCGTTGCCCTTGCCGGTGGCGCCGTGGGAGATGGCATCGGCACCGGTCTCCTGAGCAATCTCCACCAGGCGCTTGGCGATCAGCGGACGAGCAATAGAGGTGCCCAGACGGTACTCTCCCTCATACATCGCGTTGGCGCGGAACATGGGAAAGACGAAGTCGCGGGCGAACTCTTCGCGCATGTCATCAATGTAGATCTCCTTCACCCCGGCCGCCTGGGCCTTGGCGCGAGCCGGTTCGACCTCCTCGCCCTGACCGATGTCGGCAGTAAAGGTAACCACTTCGCAGTCGTACTCATCCTGCAGCCATTTGAGGATAATGGAGGTATCCAGACCACCGGAATAGGCCAGGACTACTTTCTTGACGTCAGACATGACAACTCCCACTTGATAGGCTTCGCCCCGGCATAATCGGGGCCCGATAAGATAAAGACGAAGTATACCTGAGAGAGAGGGCGACTGACCATTTCACCGCTGGTGTGCCGCATCACCCCTGGAGGCAATACCCTGGCACCAAACCGCGTCGAGCTATTGGACAACGGCGAGACATCCCCTGTCTTACCGCTCCTCCCTGCCGGTCAGCGTCGTAGGCGCTGTGCCCTGGCCTGCTCGTAGTAGGGCATCATCTCCTCAACCAGCTTGCGCAGGGTAGCCTGGCGCTTGGCCGGATGGGGATGGGTACTGAGAAACTCCGGCGGACTGGCGCCGCCGACCTTGCCCATTTTGTCCCACAGAGTGACGGCAGCACGCGGGTCATAACCTGCCTTTGCTGCCAGTTCAATACCGATACGGTCTGCCTCACTCTCGGCGGTACGGCTGTTAGGCATCTGGATGGCCAGGGTCGCCGCCACTGCGCCGGCAGCGGCGGTCAGCTCGGGCCGGTCGGTGGCAGCACTGAGTACACCGATGCCGAGCGAGGTGGCCATGGCGATCGACATCTTCTCAGCGGTGTGATTGGCCAGTGCGTGGGAGATCTCATGCCCCATCACCTGCGCCAGCTCATCATCGGTGGGATTAAGCTTCTTTAGCAGCCCTGTATAAACCGCCATCTTGCCCCCCGCCATGCACCAGGCGTTGACCTGTTCATCATCCTCAATCACCCGGACCTCCCAGTCCCAGTCCCGGCTGGTCGGTCGCATTATCTCCGCCTGCCGAACCAGATCACGGGTGATCCGATCAACCCTGCCGGTCACGGCCGTATCAGTGACCAGTTTTCCCTTTTGGTCAAGCTGCGCAACCGTCTCGATGTAGGCCTGTTTGGAGTAGCTGATGGCCTCTCCTTCGGAAACCAGCATCAACTGCGTGCGCCCGGTCGGCGAGGTAGCACAGGCGCTCAGCAACAGTGCCAGCGGTACGATGAACAACAGACGGCAAGAGGTTAGATAGTGCATCGAGCGTGGCTCCTTGTGCAGGGGTGGGGTAACAGATTAAACCATAGGTTATTGCTCACCCCTTAAAAACTAACCGCAAAGGCGCTAAGGCGCAAAGAATTCTCGGCCTATTATGCCGCTACATCGTCGGCTGGAATGCCGCCGGCTCCTGCTCGGCCATGTGCTCGTAGGTCTGCCAGCGCAGGTCCAGTGACTCCTGGGCCAGTTGCATCAGCCGCTTGGCCTCTTCCGGGTTGCTCTTCTGCAGCAGCTTGTAGCGCTGTTCGTTGTAGGCAAACTCCTCCAGCTTGATGCTGGGCCGGGTAGAGTCGAGGATAAACGGCGTCTTGCCCACTTTGCGCAGCTCCGGATTATAGCGGATCAATGGCCAGTAACCGGATTCTACCGCCTTCTCCTGCTGCGACAGACCGTTACGCAGGTCGATGCCGTGAGCGATGCAGGGGCTGTAGGCGAGGATGATGGACGGCCCCTGGTAAGCCTCCGCCTCGCGCATCGCCTGCAGGGTCTGCTGCGGGTTGGCGCCAAACGCCACCCGGGCGACATAGACGTTGCCGTAGGAGATCGCCTGCAGTGCCAGATCTTTCTTGGCCACCGCCTTGCCCGCGGCAGCAAACTTGGCGGTGGCGGCGATGGGGGTCGACTTGGAGGCCTGACCACCGGTGTTGGAGTAGACCTCGGTGTCGAGCACCAGCACATTGATATTGCGTCCGGAGGCCAGCGCATGGTCAAGGCCGGCCGAGCCGATATCATAGGCCCAGCCGTCACCGCCCACCAGCCAGACCGAGCGACGCACCAGATGATCGGCCACCGTCAGAAGCGCTCTGGCGCGCGGGTCGTCGATCTCCTTGAGGCGACGCTTGAGCTCATGCACCCGCTCACGCTGACGCGCCATCTCAGTACCGATCTCCTGGCCGGTATCCATCAGCGAATCGATAAACGCCTGCTCGAGGTGGTCGCTCATATCCGCCAGCAGATGCTTGGCCATCGTCGTCTGCTGGTCGGCGGAGACGCGCATCCCCAGGCCAAACTCGGCATTGTCCTCGAACAGCGAGTTGGACCAGGCCGGACCGCGACCATCCTTGTTCACACTCCAGGGGGTTGCCGGCAGATTGCCGCCGTAGATGGAGGAACAGCCAGTGGCGTTGGCCACCAGCAGGCGCGGGCCGAACAGCTGGGTCAGCAACCGCACGTAAGGGGTCTCACCGCAACCGGCGCAGGCGCCGGAGAACTCGAACAGCGGCTCAAGGAACTGCGCCCCGCGCACCGAGGCAAAATTGACCGTGGCACGGCGGTTAACCGGTATGGTCTCGAAAAACCCGATGTTCTGCTTGCCCGTCTCGTGAAGCGGCGCCTTGTCCGCCATATTGATCGCCTTGCGCGTCTTATCGTTCTGATCGTATGCCGGACAGGCTTCGACACAGAGACCGCAGCCGGTGCAGTCCTCGACATAGATCTGCAGGGTGTAGCGGGTCTCGGGGAAGCCGCGCGCGGAGACCGGTGCCGACTCAAACGAAGCTGGCGCCTGCTGCAGCAGGTCCTCGTGATAGAAGCGGGCGCGAATCACGCTGTGCGGGCAGACGAAAGAGCAATTGCCGCACTGGATGCAGACATCCGGCTCCCACTTGGGGATGAAGTCGGCGATGTTGCGCTTCTCCCAGCGGGCGGTGCCGCTGGGATAGGTGCCATCGGCCGGGATCATCGAGACCGGCAAATCGTCACCGTGACCGGCGAGCATCGGTGCGGTCACCTCCTGTACGAACTGCGGCGCCAGCGGCGAAACCGCCGGCATCATAGCGCGATGGGAGCTGATGTGACCCGGCACCTTGACCTTATGCAGGTAATCCAGCGCAGCGTCCACCGCCTTGAAATTCTGCTCCACCACCTCGGCGCCCTTGCGCATGTAGGTTTTCTCGATCGCCGCCTTGATCTTGGCGATCGCCTCATCCCGGGGCAGCACCCCGGAGAGGGCAAAGAAACAAGTCTGCATGATGGTGTTGATGCGCCGCCCCATGCCCGCCTCGCGCGCCACGGTGGTGGCGTCGATAACGTAGAAGTCGATCTGCTTGTCGATGATCTGCTGCTGCACCGGCTCGGGTAGTTCGTCCCATACCTGATCAGGAGCGACCGGACTGTTGAGCAGGAACACCGCCTTCTCAGCCGCCTTGTCCAGCATCTCCACATGGTCGATGAAATTGGATTTGTGGCAGGCGATAAAGTTGGCCGAGGTGATGAGGTAGGGTGCGCGGATCAGATCGGGGCCGAAACGCAGGTGCGAAGTGGTCTGCGAGCCCGCCTTCTTCGAGTCGTAGACAAAATAACCCTGACAGTAGAGTTCGGTGCTCTCGCCGATGATCTTGATCGAGTTCTTGTTGGCCGAGACGGTACCGTCCGAGCCGAGGCCGAAAAACATGGCGCGAGTGACGTTATCCGGCTCAATGTTGAAGCCCGGATCGTAGTCAATGCTGGTGTGGCTCACATCGTCATTAATGCCAACGGTAAAATGGTTTTTCGGCTTTTCTGCGGTGAGGTTGTCGAAGACACCCCTGGCCATCCCGGGGGTAAACTCCTTGGAGGAGAGTCCGTAGCGTCCGCCGATCACCCTCGGCATCGCCTCGATCAACCCGTCACTCACCGCCTCGGCCAGGGCGGTGATCACATCCTGATAGAGCGGTTCACCGGCGCCGCCCGGCTCTTTGGTGCGGTCCAACACGGCGATGCGCTGTACGCTTCCGGGCAGCGCGGCAACCATGTGCTCCATGCTGAAGGGTCGGAACAGACGTACATTAACTACACCCAGCTTACGCCCCTCTGCGTTGAGCTTATCCAGCGTCTCCTCCACCACCTGAACGCCGGAGCCCATCATAACGATGACATCGGTGGCATCCTCGGCGCCGTGGTAATCGAACAGATGGTATTGGCGGCCGGTGAATCCCGCCAACTGGTCCATGGTTTCCTGAATAATACCGGGCACCGCGCTATAGAACGGATTGGCGCTCTCGCGGCCCTGGAAGTAAACATCCGGGTTCTGCGCGGTGCCGCGGATGAACGGGTTGTCGGGGTTCAATGCGCGGTTGCGATGAGCGAACACCATCTCCTCGTCGATCATCGCGCGGATCTGCTCATCGGGGATCAGGCTGATCTTGTTGATCTCGTGCGAGGTGCGGAAACCGTCGAAGAAGTTGATAAACGGCACGCGTGCCTTCAACGTGGCGGCATGGCAGATCAGCGCCGAGTCATGCGCTTCCTGAACCGAGCTGGAGGAGAGCATGGCAAAGCCGGTCATGCGCGCCGCCATCACATCCTGATGATCGCCGAAGATAGAGAGTGCCTGCGCGGCGATGGAGCGGGCCGCCACGTGGAATACACTGGAGGTCAGCTCGCCGGCAATCTTGTACATATTGGGCAGCATCAGCAGCAGCCCCTGAGAGGCGGTAAAGGTGGTGGTCAACGCCCCGGTCTGCAGCGCACCGTGCGCGGTACCGGCAGCCCCGCCTTCGCTCTGCATCTCGATGACCTGCGGCACCTGATCCCAGATATTCTTAACCCTCTGGGTCGCCCACAGGTCGGACAGTTCCGACATGTCCGAGGAGGGGGTGATCGGATAGATGGAACAGATATCGCTCACCCGATAGGCAACGTGGGCAACGGCATGACCGCCGTCAACGGTGACCAGTTTGTTCTGCTTCGCTTCACTCATAAATCCTGTTCCTGCTAAAAATTCGTATTCACCGCAAAGGCGCAAAGTGCGCAAAGTTTGCGGAGGTTAAGGTTCGGACTTCGCGCCATGCACGAGTCGGCGCAATCTCCGCCTGAAAATCTTTTCTCTGCGTCCTTTGCGCCTCTGCGGTGAGATCTGTTATTTCAATCAGCTCGCGTTCTCGGGGATCATCTCGATGGCGTGGCAGGGGCACTGTTCCATGCAGACACCGCAGCCGGTGCAGCGGCTGTAGTCGTAGCGGTACCTCTTGCCCGGGCCGAGTTTGATGATCGCATCCTCGGGACAGGAGCCGTAGCAACCGTCGCACTCGAAACAGTTGCCGCAGGAGAGGCAGCGTTTGGCCTCATAGACAGCATCCTTCTCGCTGATCCCCTGCAGGATCTCCTCAAAGCCGCCCAGGCGCTGTGACAGCGGCAGGTGCGGCTGTTCAGTCATCGGCGCCTCGGTGCGGTACCACAGCTGCAGTTTTTCGTGATCAACGATGGGATGCTTGGGATGCGGCTGGAAGGTCTCACCACGCAGCCAGGCATCAATGTACCGCGCCGCTTTCTTGCCATGTCCGGTGGCGATGGTCACCGAGCGCTCGGAGGGAACCATGTCGCCGCCGGCAAAGATGCCCTCGGCGCCGGTCATCATATTATCCCCGACCACCACGGTACCATCGGCTTTGAACTCGATACCGGAGACACGGCCGAGGAAACCGGTATCGGTCTCCTGACCCACCGCCATGATCAGCGAGTCAGCCTCCAGCTTTTCAAACTTGCCGGTGGGGCGTGGGCGACCATCCTCGCCCACCTCCATCACCTCCACCTCGATGGAGGAGCCGTCGATCTCTTTAATCGTCCGCAGCCAATTGATCTTGACCCCCTCCTCCAGCGCCTCATCGGCCTCAAAGTCGTGGGCAGCCATATTGTCGCGATCACGTCGATAGATGATCATCGCCTCGTCCACGCCCATGCGCTTGGCCACCCGGGCGGCGTCCATCGCGGTATTACCACCGCCGTAGATGGCGACACGCCGGCCGAGCTGTAACGGCTCACCGTTCTCGACGCTCTTGAGAAAGCTCACCGCGTCCATCATCCCCTTGGCATCACGTGCAGGGATATCGATCTTCTTCGACAGATGAGCACCGACGGCGACGAATACCGCATCGAAGTTACCGGCGGCCCTCTCCGCTTTCACATCATCAACACAGTAGTTGAGGTGGATCTTCACCCCCATCTCCTCGACCCGCTTGATCTCCGCCTCCAGCTCCTTGCGCGGCATACGGTAGGCCGGGATACCGAAGTGAATCATGCCGCCGGCCACCGGGCCGGCTTCGAAGATCTCCACCGTGTGCCCCAATCGAGTCAGGTGGTAGGCCGCGGAGAGACCGCTGGGACCACCACCGACCACCATTACCCGTTTGCCGCCGGGACGTGCCTTGAACTCAGGTTTCCAGCCCTGCTCCATCGCCATGTCACCGAGGAAACGCTCCACCGCATGGATGCTCACCTCCTCATCGGTATAGGCACGATTACAGGCAGTCTCGCAGGGATGGTAGCAAACCCGGCCGTGAATTCCGGGGAAGGGGTTGTTCTCCAGCAACTTCTGCCAGGCCGCGTAGTAGTCACCGGCCTGAGCCAGCGCCAGCCAGCCCTGAATATCCTCACCCGCCGGACAGGCATTATTGCAGGGCGGCAAGAAATCCATGTAGACGGGACGGCGTGTACGTTGTGCCCCGGTGCCCACGGCAAAGTGTTCCGGGGAGGCGGTCATATCCTTAATGCTCATAAATTCTTTCTCAATTCAAAGAGTTACTACCAAATTGATTCACTGGTACATAAAATGTGGGGCATTGTACACGACACACCGGTTTATCAATACTATTTATTAAAAAAAACAATACTATATTTTCAAATCGCCCTGTTTCCTCATTAATCAATGTGACTGGTTCCGGCTGCTGCGTTTTAGGGGCGGATATTCTGCTCACCAGATAAACTCATTACGATCGGGGAGATGGGGAACGACGGGGAGGGACACGACGCGACAGACCAAAGCCAAGCGGGGGCGACGAGGCAATCTTGATACCGATATATCAGATTGCCGCGCCGCTGGGATAACTCGCAATAACGGCGTTTGGTTTAACAGACGATCAGATGTCGTAACGGAAGCCGAGTAAAAACGCCTGACCATCGGAGTCCGTGCCATAGGTAGCGAGCGTATCGTAGGAGTCCGCATCGGTTTTGAGGATGGCGTAGCTCTTCTCCTCGGAAAAGTACTCGGCGAAGAGCTTTACCGTATCCGAGTACTGATAGTCGATGCCGAACTGGGCCGATCTACCGGGTGCCCAATGGTTATCATCGCCATCGGCAACCATTCCCTTGATGGTATATTTATCCAGCGCATAGGAGGCGTAGATATTACTGATACGCTGATCCTCTCCGGCCTCGGGCATATACTCCTCACTCTTTACTGCGACGTAGAACGGTCCGCTGCTATAGGATAGTGCCACGCCTTGTGTGTCGCCGTTATTACTCTCATTATCGCTATCCAGATCCTCCATGGCGTAGGAGATGGTCAAGCCGGAACGCGAGTAAGAGAGCACATAGTGGAAACCCTCTTCCCTGCTCGGATCAAGTTCTATCGCCGAGGCTGTCAGGGTCAGACCCTGGAAGCTCGGTGTGCTATAGACGGCAGCATACTCACGGAAACGGGCGTAGGTGGCCCAGCCGGAATAGAAGGAGCTGAACATATCGACCGGGTAGGCGACGTTATTGTAGTAGGGTAGCCAGCCCTTACCAATCCAGGCACTTCCCCAGGCACCGCTAGCCGTCAGCTTGGCGACACGCACTGAGTTATCGTCAAAGAAGGTGGGATCCTCCGCATCGAAGTTGCCCATGTTGAAGGGGATCTCAACCTGCCCCCCCAATCGCGTGCCATTGGCAAGATCATAACCCGCGGTAACGCCAAAACGTGAAAAGGCATCCCTGATCCCGACAAAGCGGTCATCCTCTCCTGCCACGGCCTGATCCACCGAAACCGCCTCTACCTGGGCACGCAGCGAGGCGTAGGGGGTTACCTCCAGTTCTGCCTGCACCGGCCACGCAGCGGCAGATAACAGTGGTAGCAAACAGTGAATAGAAATCTTCACCGATTTGCCCTCTTTTTTCCCAATCCTTTTGTCTTTCATACCTGCTCCTTTTGTCACTTGTCGGGAATACCACAATTTTTCGTTGAAGACAGGCCATCCTGCGCGGGTTGCCAACTTATCCGGCCAAATCGGGCGTAACGGAACAGGCCGTTATCAGGCGAACGCCAGATCACGCAGGAACAGGGCGATCGACGGGAAGAGGATCAACATCACCGCAGCGAAGAGCAGGATGAAAATAAATGGTGGCGTACCCCTTATCACCTCCCAATACGGTTTTTTGAACACGGCAATGGCCGTGAAGATGTCGCAGCCAAAGGGTGGGGTGGCTGAACCAATCGCCACCTGCAAGGTAATGAGGATACCCACATGCACCGGGTCAAGCCCGCTTGCGGCAATCGCCGGGGCGAAGATCGGCGTGAGCACCAGGATCACCACGATTGGATCGACAAACATGCATGCGATAAAAAAGGCGACAGAGATGGCCACCATGACTCCCAATGGTCCCGCCTGATCGATGCCGAAGGCACTGATCAGCGTCTCCGGGATCGAGGCAAAGGAGATGATCCAGGAGAAGCCGTTACCGACACCGACGAGGATGAATACTACCGCGGTGACAAGTCCGGTAGACTTGGCGATGGTGTAGAGCGCAGGCAATTTGAGCGCGCGAAAGACAATGAACTCAAGGATCACCGCGTAGAGCACACACACAGCGGCCGCCTCGGTGGGACTGAAGATGCCGCCGTAAATACCGCCAATGATGATCACCGGAAACATCAGTGGCCACAACGCCTGCCCGACCGCACGGCCCCGTTCGGGCCAGCTGGCGCGTGGCTCGGTCGGCACATTGTGGCGATGGGCGTAGATCAGGCTGTAGGCGGCAAACAGCAGCAGTATTAATAGACCGGGACCGATACCGGCGATAAACAGTTCGGCGATGGAGGTTTCTGAGATCACCCCGTAGATGATCATGCCAATGCTCGGCGGGATGAGAAAGGCGATATCGCTGGCGTTGATGATCAGCGCCAGGGTAAAGGGATCGGAGTAGCCCGCCTTGAGCATCTTCGGCCTTAATGGCGAGCCGACCGCAACCACCGTCGCCTGGGTAGAGCCGGAGACTGCGCCAAACAGGGTGCATGAGGTAGCGGTGCTGATCGCCAGACCGCCCTTTATGTGTCCGATAAAGGCCATGACCATGTTGATCAGGCGATCGGCCGAATGACCCCGGGTCATGATGTCAGCGGCGAGGATGAACATCGGCACGGCGATCAGTGATGCCGGTCGGATACCACCGAGCACCTGCTGGATGAAGGTTTCCGTCTGCCCCAGATCGTTGAACATCATAAAGAAGCCGACGATGGCCGCCACCGTCAGCGGGATCATCATCGGGAAACCGAGCAGCAGCAACCCAATCATAATCAGCATCAAGGTCGTTGCCATGCCTCTACCCTGCCCGGCTGCTCATCATTCCGGTCCGCTCTCGGTATAGCTGTCCTGCACCATAGTGGAGAGATAGACCGTCTCTGAGGAGGTCATGTTCTGGATCGCGGTCAGGAGATACTGGATCCCGGTCACGGCAAAACCGATGGGCACCCAGAGGTAGACCGTCCAGATAGAGATACCCAGAGCAGGCAGTACGCGCCCCTTCTCATAGAGCCCGATGATATAGAGCACCGAGTAGTAACAGAGAAAAAACATCACCGCACTGGTAAAGATCGCAATGAAGATCATCAATATCCGCCGGCCCGTTGCAGGCAGTGTGTCGTAGAGCGCGGACATGCGGATGTGGCGTCCGTGCCTGGCGGCATAGCCGATACCGGCAAAGGTGATCATGATGATCAGGATACGGTTGATCTCCCCGGAGAAGAATAACCCCTTGCCGAAACCGAATCGGGCGATGACATTGATACAGGTATTGAGCGCCAGCAACAGCACCCCCAGCGCCAGGATCACCCCCTCCACCTTGCTGATCACCGTATCGAGCGTGCCGAGAAACCCCGGCAGACCCGATCGATAGTGATCGCTTAGCCCATCACCCATCGCTTATTGGCCCTTAAGAAGATAATTGCAGTGCATCAGGAGAGAATATCGTTCCTGATCCCGCGGTATCACTCTTTTTCCATCACCTTGCCAAGATCCCGCTTGAATTGCTCCAGTAGCGCCTTGCCGCGCTTACCGGTCATCTCCACAAAGGTCTGCTCCACCTGGGGCGCACGGGACTTGAAGCGGGCAATCTGTGCCTCATCGAGACGGGTCACCGTCACCTTGTCACTCGCCGCCGTGATCTTTTGCAGGGAGCGGTCGGCAAGGCCATCGATATGCTTGATGATTGCCTCGAAGGCGTAGTCAGCCGCCCTACGCACCAGCTTCTGCTCCCGGGCAGAGAGATTGTCATAGAAATCCTGATTGGCCATCATCGCGGTGGTGAACCAGCCGTGACGGGTAAAGATAAGATTGGGGGAAACCTCGTAGAGCTTGCCCGACTCGATCCAGAAGATCGGATTCTCCTGTCCCTGGATCATGTTGGTCTGCAGCGCACCATAGACCTCGCCCCATGGCAAAGGCGTCGGCACCGCACCGAAGGCCTCATAGGTGGAGGAGAGCAACGGGTTGGTCATCACGCGGATCTTTTTGTTGGCAAAACCCTCTGGCGTGGTCACCGGCTCATCGGCAGTGACTACCATCTCCCCTTCCGGATACATCTTCAGCAACTCCAGCCCCTGCTCGGCATAGAGTTGAGGAAAGTCCTTGTTGATCGCCTTACTCTTGCGGAAGAACTCGATCACCGTCGTCATATCGGTCGGCATCAGGTAGGGGATAAAGAAGATCTGCGCCTCGGGAATAAGGGCACCGGTAAACCCGGGAGATTGATTGACGAACTGCAAAATCCCGGCCTGGGTCTGCTCCATGATATCGTCCGACTCACCGAGTTCACCGAAGCGGTAGATCTTCACCTTGTGCTTCGAATTTTCCTCAATGTACTGCTTGAATTTCTCTGCATAGACATCCTGCACATCCCCCTTATACTCCTCATGCGCATAGCGCCAGGTGGCAGCATTGGCCAGGGTGCTAACCGCGAAGGCCAACACGGCACCAGCCAGAACAGACGTTTTCTTCAGATCGCGCATCGAATTTCTCCACTTATGTCAGAACAGCCGTCGTTCATACCCCACTGCGGTGAGTGATGGCCATTTGCCTGCTCGAGATTTTCGTATGACCTGCCGCTACTGCATCAGTTGCGCGCACCGGCAGGCATGAGAGTGTATCGGGGCGCTGTGCGAAAAGATTACCGGAGCAATGCCGGGCGACATCTGCAACATCCCTGAATCAGTCCGCCCCGTTATCGTTCGGAACGCAACGATATTCGATATGACACTAGAACCATTTTCTGAACCTATCAGCCTCGGATGCAAAACGCAAACCGTCGAACAAGGCAAAGATTCCGGCAAAAAAGAGCACTAATGATCTTATTTTTTCTTCTTCTTGCTGCGGCGCAGACGCGAGTTGAGACGACGCGCCAACTCACCAAACAGCTCGGTCTGGGTCGGATGGGGATGGATGGCGTTGCCGACCTGTTCCACGGTCAGTTCGCCCTCGACCATCATCACCGCCTCGCCGATCAGGGTGTCGGTGTGATCCGCCAACAGGTGTACGCCGATCACCTTGCCGCTCCCCTTCTCGGCGACGATCTTGATCATCCCGGCGCTCTCACCGGTGATCATCGCCTTGGCGTCGATGCTCATCGGCACCTTCACCTCGGCTGCATCGATCCCTTTTGCCTTGGCCTGATCCATGGAGAGGCCGACAAAGCCAGCCTCGGGGCGGGTGAAGATCACACCCGAGTCCTTGGCCTCATTATAGGCCCTATCCTCGCCGAGGATGGTGGCGGCGGCGACCCGGCCCTGCTGACCGGCTGTGTGCGCCAGCATCAGCCCGCCGATCACATCGCCGACAGCGAAGATGTGAGGTACCGAGGTGCGGCAGCGGTTGTCGGCCTTGATCACACCGCTCTCCACAGTCACGCCGGCGGCCTCCAGCTTGAGCGGATCCAGCACTGGGCGCTTGCCAGTCGCCATCAGCACGTAATCACAGTCGAAGCGGTGCTCGCCCTCATCATCCTCGTAGACCAGCACCATCTTGCCGGCCTCCCCTTCCACCGCCTTGGTGGCGGCGTTGGTCTTAATGGTGAGGTTGGGGTCATTCTCCAGCACGGCGATAAGCTGTTTGGCGATCTCCGGCTCGACCTCGGCCAGCACTCGCTCGTGGCGCTCCAGCAGCATCACCTCGGTGCCGAAGTCCTGGAAGATCTGCGCCATCTCCATGCCAATGGCGCCGCCGCCGACGATGCCCAGCCGCTTCGGCACCGCTTTGAGGCTCCATACGGTGTCGGAGGTGAGCACGCCGCCACTCGCCACGCCCTCGCTGGCGCCCGGGATCGGCGGTACGAAGGGCGGCGCACCGGTGGCGATCACGGCACAGCCGAAGGTAATGTGCTCCCCTTTGGAGCCGTCACCCAGCGGGGCGCGGGCATGGGGCTCCTCGCTGTTGCCGGAGGTATCGACAAACAGGCGGTGCTCGCTTTCGAAGAAGGCGAAGCCCTGGATCACCTTGATCCTGACTCCCTTGTCGGTGTTGAGCGCCATCTTGCCGCGCTCCTCCAGCACACCGCGACGGTGCGCCTCGAGCTTTTCCCAGTCGATCTTCGGCTGGTTGGTACCGGTGATGCCCAGCAACTCGTCGTGGGCGCGGTCGCGGATGCGATCCGCCGCCGCGCGCCACGCCTTGGAGGGGATGCAGCCGCGCCACAGGCACTCGCCTCCAGGGAACGGGGCGTCGTTCACCATCGCCACCTTAAGGCCGTGGCCGACCAGATCGCGGGCACAGTCCTCACCGCCGGGACCACCACCGATAACCACCACATCGTAATCCCAGTCACCCTCGGGGATAGCAGGACCGAGCGGCCCCATCCAGCTCTCGGGCTGCTCGATCATCTCCTTCAGGGTATTGAGGTAGGCCGCCACCTCGGCACCGTTGGCGACGCGGTGATCGGCGGTGATGGTCAGCGGCATGCCCTGCTCGGTGGCCGCCGCAATCGCCAGGATCGCCGCGGTACCGGGGGTGGGAATGGCGTCGAAGTAGCTGACCCCGTACATCCCCATATTGGAGACCATGAAGGTAGGATTGGCGTACTCCTCGGGAGCGAGGCGGCGCTTGCGCGCCCGCTCCACCAACCCCTTCCAGCTGTCGTTGAGCTCCTCCAGCGGACGGGACTCGCAGCCGCGCAGCACCGGCACCACCAGGCCGCCCCCCTCGGCGGTAACCGCCATGCCGATATCGACATTGTCGCGTTCAACCAGCTTGTCCACCGGCTGGTAGGCCCAGTTGATGGAGGGGTGCTTTTCGATCGCCTCGGCACAGGCCTTGGCGATGGCCACGGTGACCGAGACCCCCTTCTTCTTCGCCGCCCTGATCAGCGCGCCAGGCTGGGCGTTGATCGAGACGTGGAAGGTGGGCATGGTCAGCGAGGCGGTCATGGAGGCGGAGACCGCCTTCTCCATGGCGCTCATCGGCCGGCCATGACCCGGCACCTGGATATGCGGCAGCACATGGGCCGGGATCTGCTCGGCCACCTCGGTGGGACGGGCCACCGGCTGCGCCTTGCGTACATCCTCCGCGGTGATCTCACCGTCCGGGCCGGTGCCGTGGAGGTTGTTCAGGTTGACATTGAGCGAAGCGGCCAGTTTGCGCGCATAGGGGGTAGCCTGTTTGTTGGCTGGTCGCGGTGCCGGGGTGACATCCCCCTGCGCAGCCGCTTCGGCAGGCTGTGCTGCTACAGCCGGTTTCTCTGCCTTGGTGGCGGGTTTAGGCTGTTCCTCTTTTGCCGCGGCCACGGCACCGACTGAAGCGGACTCCCTCACCACCTGCTCTTCACTGTCGACCAGATAGGCCATCGGCTCGCCCACCGCTACAGTGGTGTCGACCTCGACGCGGGGACCGGAGAGATAGCCCTCGCGGAACACCTCCACATCCATGATCGCCTTGTCGGTCTCCACCGTGGCGACAATATCGCCGCGCTCGATCCGCTCGCCCAGCTCCTTCTCCCAGCTCACCACCACGCCCTCGGTCATGGTGTCGGAGAGCTGCGGCATCTTGATAGTGTAGCTGGCACCGGCCGGGGCGCCTGCCTTCGGCACGGCCGCCTCGGCTTCAGGCTCTGTCACCGCAGGAGTCGCCTCAACAGGTTCGGCTGCCGCAGCCGGGATCTCGGCCTCGCCGGACTGCACCTCCTCGGCACTGACGACCAGGTAGGCCATCGCCTCGCCCACCGGTATGGTGGCATCGACGGGAGCGACGGGACCGGAAAGGTAGCCCTCGCGGAACACCTCCACATCCATGATCGCCTTGTCGGTCTCCACCGTGGCGACGATATCGCCGCGCTCGATCCTGTCGCCGACCTGCTTCTCCCAGCTGACCACCACACCCTCGGTCATGGTGTCTGAAAGCTGGGGCATCTTGATTACATACGGTTCGCTCATAATGATTTCTTTTTTTAACGCAAAGGGCGCAAAGGCGCAGAGAACGCAAAAACAAATAGTGCGTGGACATTATGACAACAAGCCCGCCACGTGAAACTATATGCCAACAGCATTAATCCTTCTCCGCGTCCTCTGCGTCTCTGCGTACTCTGCGTACTCTGCGTACTCTGCATTATTAGCCTTTTCCGAACATGTTCAACACGGCGTTGACCACATCCTTGGCCGTCGGGATGGAGGCTTTCTCCAGCGTACGGTTGTAAGGGATGGGGACATTCTTCGCCGAGACGCGCAGCGGCGGGGCGTCCAGTTCGAAGAAGCACTCTTCATTGATGATCGCCATCACCTCACTGCCGACGCCGACCGGGGCCTCGGCCTCTTCGACGATCACCGCACGGTGGGTCTTGGCCACGGAGGCCTTGATCCCCTCGCGATCCAGCGGTGCCAGGGCGTAGAGATCGATCACCTCGGCATTGATGCCATGCCTGGCCAGCTCCTCGGCCGCCTGCAGCGACCAGTGCACCGATATATTGTAGGCGAATAGGGTTACATCGGCCCCTTCACGCGCCACTTCAGAGCCCTCCAGCGGCATGAAGTACTCCTCGTCAGGCACCTCATCCTTCATGTTGTACATCAGCTCGTGCTCATTAATGAACACCGGGTCGTTGCAACGTACCGCGGACTTGAGCAGGCCGTAGGCCTGGCGCGGACTGGAGGGGGTGACCACGCGCAGCCCGGCGATCCCCATGAATACTTTCTCCATGCGCGCCGAGTGCTGCGCCCCGAGCTGGTGGGCGGTGCCACCGGGGGAGCGGATCACCACCGGGGCTTCGAGCTGGCCACCGGACATATAGCGCACCTTGGCGGCGGTGTTGACGATCTGGTCGGTGGCCAGCCAGGCGAAATTGACCGACATGATCTCGATAATCGGGCGCACGCCGATAAAGGAGGCGCCGATCCCCAGGCCGGTGTAACCGCCCTCCGAGATCGGGGTGTCGATCACCCGCTCCTCGCCGTACTTGTCGTAGAGACCGGAGGTGGCCTTGTAGGTGCCACCGGCAACGCCGATATCCTCGCCCATGGCGATCACCAGCGGATCGCGTGCCATCTCCTCATCGTGGGCGCGGCGGATCGCCTCCCAATACATCAGTTCAGCCATTATTGCGCCCCTCCCTTCACATATGGGTCGTTTTCAGCCAGGACATACTTCTCCAGCTCCGAAACATCGGGTTCGGGTGACTCCTCGCAGAAGGGAATGATCTCGTTTTCGATCTCGTCGATGATCGCCTTGTCCATCGTCCTGTAGTCCTCCTCGGAGATTTCACCGGCCTCGATCAGGCGGTCACGCAGGATAATGATCGGGTCGCGCTTGCCCCACTCCTTCTCCTCCTCCTTCTCGCGGTAGGCGTTGGAGTCGGACATCGAGTGGCCGCGGTAGCGGTAGGTCATCAGCTCGAGCAGGTAGGGCCCCTTGCCGGAGCGGACATGGTCGACCGCCTTCTTCGCCGCCTTGAAGACCTCGTCGATATCCTGGCCGTCGGCCTGGGCGGAGGGAATGTCATACCCGCAGGCGCGCTTGTATTGATCCAGCACGGCAGTGGAACGCTCGATGCGGGTGCCGATGCCGTAGAGGTTGTTCTCGGTCACATAGAGCACCGGCAGCTTCCACACGGCGGCCATGTTCAGTGACTCGTGGAAGACCCCCTGGTTGTTGGCCGCATCGCCGAGGAAACAGAGGGCGATCTCATCGCCACCCTTGAGCTTGATCGCCTTGGCCATACCGGCTGCCAGCGGGAAAGGGCCGCCCACCAGGGCATAACCGCCCATGAAACGCTTGTCTACATCGAAGATGTGCATCGAACCGCCACGGCCCTTGCTGCAGCCGGTCTCCTTGCCGAACAGCTCGGCCATCACCACCTTGGGGTCGGAGCCGCACTTGATGGCATGGACGTGATCACGATAGCCGGTGATCACGTAGTCATGCCCCGGTCTGGCCGCCTCCATCACCCCATGGACGCAGGCCTCCTGGCCGGGATAGAGATGCAGAAAGCCCCCTATTTTGCGTTCAACATAGGCCTCGTAGCAGCGTTCTTCGAAGCGGCGCGCAAAAAGCATCTCGCGTAGCAGCCGTTTTTTGTCAGCGGCGTTCATGGCGCTCCCTTATCAAGTTATCGGAAACAGTCAGGATTGACCCTTTTATGGGGGCATATTCCCGGTTTGCAAAGCCTGCTATGTTGATTCGTAAAATATAGCAGGTCAAGGAGACCAACCAAATTAATCAGGAAATAAGTTGCTAAAATTAAAGAAAAACAGGTTATTGCGGTTCATTATCCGGCTCGGTAACATCCCCCAAACCACAACAATAACGAAACGTAATGACGGAAATTCATTTCATGCAACGGGAAGCGGAAAAGATCGCCCGGCAGTGGCTTGACGAGCTGGCCTTCAGCGCCGCCACCTGGGATCTGAGGGCCCACATGGGGCTGGTATCACACCAGGTCGAGGTCACCGGGATCCCCAACGTGGAGAGCATCGGTTACACAGGCTGGAAGGTGCGGCGCAAGAATGAATTCGAGAAAAAACTGCTGCACAGCCTCAGCTACCGTCTGCACGATATCCTGAGCAAAGAGGACGGTCAGCTACGCTTCACCGTGGAGGAGACGATGCGTGCTTTCAATGGCAAGGTAGTGATTATCAACAAGGAGATCACCCTGCAGCGGGAGGGAGATGGCAAATGGCGCGTGCGGCGAGAGCACTTTGAGCGGATCCGCACCCGCTGAGCCTTACTCCTGCGACCTTAACTCATCCAGTTTATCCGGCCGCGGCCAGGCACTGATAATGGCACTGACCAGGGTTGCCAGGGGGATGGCAAAGAACACACCCCAGAAGCCCCACAGACCGCCGAAGACCAGTATCGCCACAATGATCGCCACCGGATGCAGATTCACCACCTCGGAAAAGAGCAGCGGCACCAATACATTACCATCCAGCGCCTGAATAATGCCGTAGGCGATCATCAGCCAGGCGAAATCGGCGCCCCAACCCCACTGGAAGTAGGCCACCACCGCCACCGGCACCGTCACCACCGCCGCGCCGATATAGGGCACCACCACCGACAGCCCCACCAGCACGGCCATCAGGATGGCGTACTTCAGCCCCATTAAGGCAAACACCACGTAGGTGGTGCCACCGACGATCAGGATCTCCCAGAACTTGCCGCGCACATAGTTGCCAAGCTGCTGATCTACCTCGTGCCACACCTGTGTGGTCAACTTTCGCTCCCTGGGAAGAAAACCGGTAAACCAGGCGACCAGTCGTACCTTGTCTTTGAGAAAGAAAAAGACCAGCAACGGCACCAGAATCAGGTAGACCAGAAGGGTAATCACCCCCGGGATGGAGGAGAGAGAGAGCGACAGCAGTCGGTGCCCCTGCAGGGTCACCTCACGAGAGAGTGCACCAATGAGCTCGCGTATCTGCTCCTCGGAGATGAAGGCGTAATGCTCAGGAAGGCGCAGCAACGCCTCCTGCCCCTTGCGCACATAGTTTGGCAGCTCCTGCGCCAGCTCCGCCGCCTGTCCCCACAACAGTGGCACCACGGCGAACAGCAGGAACAGCAGAAAGGCCATAAAGACCAGGAAGACCAGGATGAAGACACGGTTGCGCCGGGCACCGTGATGCTCAAGGGAGATGACAATCCCCTCCAGCAGATAGGCGATCACGATACTGGCCAGTACCGGCGCCAGCATCGAACCGAGAGTCAGGACAATCCCAAAACCGAACAGCAGTATGACCGCCAGTACGATGGCCTGCGGATCGGAAAAGTACCGCTCGAACCACTGGCGAAGGATCCCCATTACGACTTGCCCTGTGCCTCAAGAAATTTATCAAAATCGCGGCGGAAGATCTTCTCCAGCTCGTCGATCACCTCCTCGGCCGGACGTCCCTGCATCATGTGTTGAGCCATCAAACCGGAGGCCTCGTGCAGCATTTTGGAGTGATCCAGCATGTGGTAGGTCTCGCGCAACCGCTTCATTGCGGCAACCACACTCTCCTCCTGCGGGCGCGGAATAGCTTTCAGCTCCAGCGAGAGCGTCTCTGCCGGTTCACTCCGCGTGGCCAGAAACTCGGCAAAATCGAGCAGTGTCTTTTGCTCCGCCTCGGACAGGCGCCCGTAGATCGCTGTCAAACGTCGCTCAGATTTATTCCTGTTTTCCGGGTTCAGCACCGCTGCGACCTCTCACTTCCGGCCATAATCAAGGGTGTTCCTTGCAGTAGTGACGGGCAAAATCGAGCAGTTTTTCCATCGCTCTCAGACGGAATTTCTGCTTCTGATGTACGAAGGAGAAGGGACGCTCCAGCGGAGTGTCCAGATCCACCGCCACCAGAGAGCCAAGCCGCAACTCCTTGTCGATAGTGGCACGTGAAAGAATGGAGATCCCCATACCGGCCTCCACCGCACCCTTGACCGCCTCGGGGCTACCCAGCTCCATGACGATGTTGAGATCCTGCGGATTGGCGCCGGCATCGGTGACCGCCTCCAGCATCACCTCACGGGTGCCAGAGCCCTCCTCACGACAGATGTAGGGGAACTTGGTAAGATCACTGATCGGCACGCTCTTTTTCTTTGCCAGTTCATGCCCCGGCGGGACAATGAGTACCATCTTGTCCATCCGGCAGTTCTCCACCACCAGGTTTTTATTACTCACCGGCGCCTCGACCACACCCAAATCGATCACATTGTTCTCCACCATAGAGACGATACCATCGGTATTGGCCACCTGCAGGCGGATGGAGACCTCGGGATATTTAGCCTTAAAGTCGCCCAACAGGGCCGGCAGCATATACTCAGCGATGGTGGTACTGGCGCCCAGCAGCAGTACACCGCTGACCTCGCCGGTCAGATCGCGTACCGAGTTTTCCATTTCAGCATAGAGGGCGGAGATTCGATCGGCATAACCGTAGACCCGTTGACCGGCCTCTGTCAGGCTGATGCGGTTGTGCGTCCGATCGAACAGCCGGGTATTGAAATACTCCTCAAGCTGGCGCACCTGAAAGGTGACCGCCGGCTGAGTCATATGTAACGATTCGGCCGCCTTGGTAAAACTGAGCAAGCGCGCCACGGTATGAAACACCTGTAGTCGTCGATCTGCCATGACAACTCACCCTCCTTAAGGGGATTCATTCTATTTATGGTTGCTAAGCATACTTTATATAGCAAAGAAGGGACAATATTTGGCCCGTGGCCATCGCACGGCATCACAACAACGGCGGTTACGACTCATCGGCCTCTTGCTCATATAAAACAAAACCATTCAGCTCCAGGTTGGTTGCCACCACCCTTCGCCCCAACAACTCAATTTCACCACAATGGCGCCCCTCACCGTCTGCGCTGAACTCAAAGTCATAACGGCGCAACAGACGTACCTGTCCACTGCGGTCGCGGCGCAACCGTAGCGCCGAAAGTGCCACCGTCTCATCCAGCAACTGCTGCTGGTTTCTCTCGCAGGCACGCCGTGCCGAACGCACCGCCACCTCCTTGGCCTGCGTACCGCTGTACCAGCCCCAGGCGGCCAGTGCCAATCCCACCAGCAACCACTCCACAATCACACCTTATACCGGGAAAAAGAGGAGTCATGCTAGGATAGTCCGTAAGGGACGACAAGCAGATAAACCTCTGCCCACCAACCATCTTACGATTCGGTAGACTGATAACGATGCAACAACTGACCCTCACCCGCCCCGATGACTGGCATCTGCACCTGCGTGACGATGCCGCACTCAAGGCCGTGGTCGGCCACAGCGCCGAGCGCTTTGCCCGTGCCATTATCATGCCCAATCTCAAGCCGCCGGTGACCACCACCTCGCAGGCGCTGGCTTACCGTGAACGCATCCTCACGGCCCTGCCCGAGGGCAGCGACTTTACCCCGCTGATGACCCTCTATCTGACCGACAACACCCCGCCGGAGGAGATCCTCAGGGCCCATGAGAGCGGCCTGGTCAAGGCGGTCAAGCTCTACCCCGCCGGCGCCACCACCAACTCCGCCTCGGGGGTGACCCACATCTACAAACCGGAGGCGGCGCTGCGCACCATGGCCGAACTGGGCATGCCGCTGCTGGTCCACGGCGAGGTCACCGAGGCGAGCGTGGACATCTTCGACCGGGAGGCGGAATTTCTCGACACAGTACTCAAACCGCTGCTGGAGCACATCCCGCAACTAAAGGTGGTGGCTGAACATATCACCACCCGAGAGATGGCCGATTTCGTGCTCCACGCCGGCGACAACGTGGCGGCGACCATCACCCCCCAGCACCTGCTACTCAACCGCAACGCCATGCTGGTTGGCGGTATCCGCCCGCACCACTACTGCCTGCCGGTACTCAAACGCGAAAGCCACCGCGAGGTGCTGGTGGAGGTGGCCACCTCCGGCAATCCCAAATTCTTCCTCGGCACCGACAGCGCGCCACACGCCAAAGGCGACAAGGAGAGTGCCTGCGGCTGCGCTGGCATGTACTCGGCCCACGCCGCCATCGAGCTCTATGCCGAGCTGTTCGAGCAGGCCGGTGCACTGGAGCGGCTGGAGGGTTTTGCCAGCTTCCACGGCGCCGACTTCTACGGCCTGCCGCGCAACCACGACACCATTACCCTGCGCAAGGAGGAGTGGAAAGTGCCCGCCAGCTACCCCTTCGGCGAGGATGTGCTGGTACCCTACCGGGCAGGAGAGCAGGTGCACTGGCGCCTGGTCTGACCAGTTTACCCCGCCATAAATAGGGACACATTCGGCCTCATCCGGGCATGACGAGAATGGCGGTTATCGGGCTTGCTCAGTAAACCGGGGTTAGCGTCATGTCCTGCTCACGCAGTAGTGCCACCAGCCCCTCCTCGCCCGGCAGGTGCATCGCCCCCACGGCAATAAAGACCCCTCCCTGCTGCTGCAGCAAGGCCAGTGCACGCTCTGCCATACGGTGGTTACGCTCCTCCACCAGACGCTGGCCGAACCGCTGCCGCAACGCCTCGGGAAGGCCTTGCATGTTCTCCCGGTTCAGCGCAACCAGTTGATCCATATCCCGTTCCAGCCAGGCACGGGTCATTGCCTCCATCAGTTCGGGCAACTGCTGATAATCCTGTAAAGTCTGTTCTAGCAATACCTGCTGATCCGCCAGTGACAACTCACGGAAAATCGCCAACTGCTCATCCACGCTCTCAAGCCCCTGGATCGCCTTGCCTTGCTCAATAGCTCGGTCATACAGCACCTTATCCAGGAACTGTCCGGTTTTCGGTTGTGGCATACTCAGGGTGAGTAATACGGCCCAGGGATGCAGCCTGGCGGTGAACGCCTCGGGATAACCCCGCTCTGCCATCGCCGAGATGGCGTCACGATAGAGTTCGCTGGGCACCAGGTCGGACAGCTGCTGTGCCGGGGGCAGCATGATGGCCTGCGCCATTTTTCCCTGCGCCTCCGCTGCCAGCTCTATCTCCAGCACCACGGTTTCAGCCTGGGCAAAGGCCTGCTCCACTACCCTGGGCAAGTCGGTAACCCGCTGATCCTCGGAGTGAATGGTGCCAAACAGATGACTGGTCACCCCTTGTGCGCTCTCAACACGCCACAGCAACGCCTGCTCGGCATGCACTGCCCCCGAGAGCAGCGCGACGAGCAAACATAGCGCACCAATAAGTACCCTGTGGGATTTTTTTTCCATCGATTTACTCCTGCCTTAGAAAAAAGGGCGGCGATCCGGTAAGCTCTGCCCCCATGTCAGAGCCAAGCATATACCAAATCGCCAACCGCTTTCGCGGCTTCCTGCCCGTTGTGGTTGACGTAGAGACCGCAGGATTTAAGGCCGAAACCGATGCCCTGCTGGAGATCGCGGCGGTTACCGTGCGCATGGACAGTAGCGGCCGGCTCTTTCGCCACGAGAGCCACGCCTGTCACGTAGAGCCGTTCCCCGGCGCCAACCTGGACCAGCGCGCCCTCGACTTCACCGGCATCGATCCGTTCAACCCGTTTCGCATGGCCAAAGCCGAGGCACGGGCACTGGAGTATATCTTTACCCCTATCCGCGAGGAGGTAAAGGCGCAGGGCTGTACCCGGGCCATCCTGGTCGGCCACAACCCGTTCTTCGATCTCGGTTTTATCAAGGCGGCAATCGAACGGACCGGCAACAAAAAGAGCCCGTTCCACAGTTTCAGCACCTTCGACACCGCCACCCTCGGCGGTCTCGCCTATGGCCAGACGGTGCTTGCCAAGGCGGCCCAGGCGGCCGGCATCGAGTGGGACAACAGCCAGGCCCACTCGGCGATCTACGATGCCGAGCGCACCGCCGATCTGTTCTGTGCCATCGTCAACTTGTGGCACAGCCTCGGCGGCTGCCCCATCGCCGCCCAGGAGGATGAATAATAAGGACGCTCCTTAATCCCTGTTCAATCATCCTCCCACCTTCCGATACCGGGAATATCGATCTCCCGCTCGGCATAGGAGCCGGTATCGGCCCGGGTGTGGCAGGCAGCGCAGTTACTCAAACTGCGCACATCCTTGTTGTTGCGGATCACCCGGGGAGGGATCTCGTTGTGCTTGTAGCGGATATAGGGGGTCTCGGTAATGCGAAGCGGTCTCTCGCCGTTCAGTGAGCGGAGGATCTTCGCCGAGCGGCGATAGCCGTCGACATTGTCCGCCGCATTGGTGACGAGGTAAACGGTCAGCGTCTTGCGGGTATCCTCGAACAGCTCGGCATTCTCGCCGAAGTGGTCGGCCAACCCGCCCATGAGCTTCTCCCAGGAGGCCGCCGGCAGCAGGCCCGGCTGATAGGCGAAGTGGCAGCTGCCACACTCACTCTGGTAGAGTTCGTTTTTCACCGGCGCCACGTCGGGAGCGCGGCGTGACCAGCCCCAGTCATCATCGGCCAGCACACTGTTCGCCCCGAGGATACAGACTGCCAGCGCAGTCAGGGGAATTGCTTTGAGTTTCATCGTCGGCTCCTCCTATAGGTCACGCAGGTAGCTGAGGAGGTTCCCCTTCTCCTGCGCGGTACATTTACGTCCTACGGTCCATTTGCAGTTGCGCATGAACCACTTCTCAATCTCGCGTACCTCGGTCAACCGCTCGGGATTGGCCGAAGGGGCGAGCGGCTTGATCGCCTTGCCGGTTTTGGCGTGCTTGCCCTGTGCTCGCGGATCATCGGTATGGCAGGTCGCGCAGCTGCGCGGTTTGTCCGCCTTGGCGTGGGTAAATTGCTGCGTCCACATGGCCTTGCCTTTTTTTGCATCGAAAGGCCCCGCCCCCTCCGCCTGATAGGCAGCAAGGCGCTCGTCGACCACATCCGCGGCCATGGCGGGTACCGCCGCCGTCGCGGCCAACCCCAGTGCGGCAATCATAATCACTCTGTTCATCGTTCTACTCCGTCTCTATTGCTATTCGGGGATGCGCATCGCACCGTTCATAAAGCCGCCCTGCTCCGCATCCTGATGGCAGGCGGCACAGTTGAACTCGCCGTTCACTGCGGGACGTTTCCAGGTGCCCGCATCGATCTCACGGTGAACGCTTTTCCAGTAAGGGGTATCGGTAATACGGAGCGGCGTTTGACCGGCGCTCAGCGAGTGCAGCGTGCGCCAGCTCAACTCCCGTTCTACCTGTCCTGCTGCACTCTCTGCGGCGAAACGGCGCAGCGCGGCGACCGTCTCCGGTAGAAGGAAGAGATCCTCGCCGAAGTGATCCGCCTGCTCATCCAGCATGCGCTGCCAGGAGCGGTCCGGCAGCAGGCTCGGATGGTAGGCCATGTGGCACTCGCTGCACGCCTCCTGCCATACCGGGTTGCGTTTCAGATCGCCGGCGACAAAGGGGTGATAGGGATCCTCCTTATCCTCCTGCAGATAGGGATAGAACCAGCTCACGGCAAAGCCCGACACAACCAGCAACAGCACTACCGCCGTCGCGGCGGCGTTATGTGGTTCGGCCTCGTCCTTATTTGCCGGCGCGGTGCCGGAAACCATGGAGCGCGGCAGGTTTCTGCGCTGCAGCACGCTCTCCAACGCCACACCCACAAGATGCAACAGCACCACAATCAGCAACGCCCAGCCGAGCCACTCGTGCCATCCGTGCAGAGTGACGCCCTGTGCCACAGTGAAGAACCCCGCCAGCGGCCCGAACCCCTCCTCGCCGCCGAGTACCACCAGGCCTGTCACGCCGAGGGCGAACACCAGCCCCAGCATCAGGACGATAGCCACCGCGCCCGCCGGATTGTGGCCCGGCTCATGAGGACGCTCACGCTCAAACAGGTGGCGCAGATGAGACAGCACCACCGCCGGGCCGCGCACAAACTGGCTGAAGCGGGCATAACGTCCACCCATTACGCCCCACACCAGGCGAAACAGCACCAGTCCCAGTGCCAGGTAACCGGCAAAGAGGTGCAGGTCGGTGTAACGCGGCTCATCGCCGCTCACCCACGCGGTCACGCAGGCGGCAGCAAAGAGCCAGTGGAACAGTCGCGTGGGCAGGTCCCATATACGCACCGTACTCACCGGTTCACTCCCTCTTCTTGCGTCCGGTCATCATGGCACGCGACAGATTCTCGCCATGGGCGAAACTGCTTACCACCACCCCGGCAACATGCAGGAACACCAGCAACAGGGTGAAATTGGCGAAGAACTCGTGCAGCTCCTCCCACAACTCCTCGTCGCCCTCGCCGTGACCCTCACCGTGCTCGCCGTACTCATCGTCGTCGTCATCGGCAACGGCGCTGGAGATGGGGCTGACATTCTCGATCTGAACGGCGGCGAAGGGACCGGCGTTCTCCTCCACGGCATAGAGCTTCATGCCGGTGAGGGTGGTGCCCGCCAGGGCGAGCAGTAGGGTGATAACCATCGCACCACCGGCCGGGTTGTGGCCGATATAGCGCTTTGCGCGAAGGGCGAATAGATCCTTGAGATAGTTGAGGGTGGTCAGCGGGCTGAAGACGAAGTCGCTGAAACGCGCGTGCTTCGTGCCGACAAAACCCCAGACGAGGCGAAAAGCGATCAGGCCGGCCACGGTATAACCGGCCAGGACGTGGATATCCAGCCACTCATCCTCAGTGAAATAGGCGGTGAAGAAGGCCACCACCAGCGTCCAGTGGAAGATCCGCACCAGCGGGTCCCACACCTTGATCTCGTTTTCCGTCGTCATCGTATCCTCCAGGCTTGATTGGCTCTGGAGGTGATTTATACAGGGGAAAACTGAAAATAGGCTTAAGTTAATGCAAAGAAATACAAAAGCCGGCGCGAGGCCGGCTTTTGTTCACAGGGGAGGGGCAGAGCCTATTCGGCGCTGTCGGCCTTCTTGCCGGCAGCCGACTGCAACAGGGGCTGCAGCTCACCTTTCTGATACATTTCCATCACGATATCGTGCCCGCCGATCAGTTCACCGTTAACGTAGATCTGCGGGAAGGTGGGCCAGTTCTGGTAACGGGGCAGATTCTCGAAGATCTCCGGATCCGCCAGCACGTTGACATAGGCAAATTCGACGCCGCATGACTGCATCGCCTGGGCGGTACGGCTGGAGAAGCCGCACATCGGCATCTGCGGGGTACCCTTCATATAGATGACGATAGGGTTGCTCTTCACCTGCTCGTCAATGCGCTCTAGTACATCCATAATGAACCTCTCGTGCTGAAAAACGTGGTGCGTAAAAATGACAGTCTCTATTAGATGGTGACAACCGCACCATTCTCAAGGGCTATTTTCGCCAAACTGCGAAAAAATCCTGAACCATTACCTGCAGAATACGCCTTGCGCTGATGGCCCAGGGCACACCCTTGATGTTGGCAATACTATTTCAACCACCCCCCCTAAACTCATTAACACCATATCGGCTTCCCTGAACTTGCCTTTCCTGCAACCGGGTCTACGCTTTCATTCGGAGTATACAAGTGCCATTTTCGCGCTCACACGAGGACAAATCAATGAAAAGCATTACTGCAGTCAAGGTCTTTATAGGCTGTCTTGGCCTTTCCTTCGCCACCTCACTCACCGCTGCGACAACCTACTGGGTTGATAGCCATGGTGATGTGGTCCGTGATGGCAGTGGAGACTGTGTCATCGGCCTCCATGGTACGGCGTTTCCTGAGTGCGGCGGTGAACCCGTTGCGCAGATGGAGAGTGACAGCGACGGGGATGGTGTTCCCGATAGCCGTGACCAGTGCCCCAATACCCCCGCCGGGGCAAAGGTAGACAGTCGTGGCTGCACGGTAGTCAGCGACAAGGATGGCGACGGGGTACCCGATTCGCGCGATCGCTGTCCCGCCACCCCGGCCAATGTCACCGTCAATGCCTCCGGATGCCCGCTTGACAGCGACCGTGATGGAGTAGCGGACTACCTCGATCAATGTCCCGGCACCTCAATGGGCACAACCGTTGATGCGAAAGGGTGTGCCGAGAAGATCGTAGTCAGAAACCTCAACTTTGCCCTTAACAGTGCAGAGCTGAGCGCCGAGGCCCGCGCCCTCCTCGACAACGTGGCGAGAGAGATCAAGGGCAATCCCAACGTCACGCAGGTCACCGTGACCGGGCACACCGACAGCCTGGGCGATGCCGCCTATAACAGGGCGCTGTCAGAGCGCCGGGCCAGGGCGGTAGCCGACTATCTGGGTGCTCAGGGACTCAGTGACCGGAACATCAAGAGCGTCGGCATGGGTGAGGAGAAGCCGATCGCAGACAACGCCACCGCGACAGGTCGCGCACAAAACCGCAGGGTTGAGATCGACCTCAAGTAACCTGCAACGCAATGAAAAGGAGCGAAGAGCGGCGCCGCAAGGCGCCGTTTTTTATGCGCCTACTCGCAGGTTGTCCACGTTGCGCTGCAACCAAAGCTCCAGCAGCGCCAGGTGCCACAGTTTGGAGCCGCGCAGCTTGGTGAAATGGGCCTCGTTGTCCGGGTCCGCCAGCAATTTGTCGACATAGGCACGGTTGAACAGGCCGCGTGCACGGCACGCCTCGGAGTCGAGGATCTCGCGCATGAACGCCAGGAATTCGCCGCGCACATATTTGAGCGCCGGCATCGGGAAGTAGCCCTTGGGCCGGTCGATCACCGCATCGGGAATGAGCCCGCGGGCGATCTTTTTCAGTACATATTTGTGGTCGTTACCGTCCGGACCGAGTTTCATCTCCGGCGGCATCGCCATCGCCAGTTCCACCAGTTCATGGTCGAGAAACGGCACGCGCGCCTCAAGCCCCCAGGCCATGGTCATGTTGTCTACCCGCTTGACCGGGTCATCGACGATGAGGGTGGTAGTATCCATGCGCAGTACCTTGTCCAGGTACTCATCGGCACCGGGTTGAGCCAGCAGCTCACTGATCAGCGCCGAGGTATGGTCCTCGCCGCGGTACTGCTCGCTCACCGTCTCCAGAAACTCCTCGTGGGAGCGATCGAAGTAGTGGCGGGCAAAGCGCTGCAGGTCACTGCCCCGCTCCGCCGCCATCAACGGATACCAGAAATAGCCGGCGAACACCTCATCGGCCCCCTGCCCGCTCTGCACCACCTTCACCTCCTGCGAGACCCGCTCGGAGAGGAGGTAGAAGGCGACCGCATCCTGCCCCACCATCGGCTCAGCCATCTGCGACACCGCCTCGGGCAGTCGCTTAAGTACCTGATCGTTGGGGATGTGGTACTTGTGGTGGCGGGTGTTGTACATCGCCACCACCTGATCGGAGTATTCGAACTCGCTCCCCTGCTCCTCGGGCTGATCCTCGAAACCGATGGAGAAGGTGAGGATGTTCTCCACCCCCTGTTCGGCCAGCAGCCCCACCAGCAGTGAGGAGTCAAGACCGCCGGAGAGCAGCACGCCTACCGGCACATCGGCGATCTCCAGGCGGCGCTTGACCGATTTTTTCAGCGCCTCGTGTACCGCCTCTATCCACTCGCCTTCGGTGCGCGGCTCCGCCGGGCGCGAGGCGTAGAGCTGCCAGTAGCGGCGCAGGTGACTCTGGCCGTGACTGTCGATGCTCAGGCTGTGACCGGGCTGCAGCTTGCGCACCCCGTTGAGGATGGTGCGCGGCGCCGGGATCACCGCATGCAGGGTAAACTGGTGGTGCAGTGCCACCGGGTCGATGGAGGTGTCGACACCGCCGGCGGCCAGCAGTGCCTGGATATTGGAGGCGAAGAGAAAACCGCTCTCGCTCTGGCTGTAGTAAAGCGGTTTGATGCCGAGACGGTCACGGGCGAGAAACAGGCGCTGGTTGTGCATGTCCCACACGGCGAAGGCAAACATGCCGGTGAGTCGCTCCACACACTGATCGCCCCAGGCGGCGTAGGCCTTGAGGATCACCTCGGTGTCGCCATCGGAGGCGAAGGTGTGGCCCAGTCCCTTGAGCTCCTCGCGCAACTGGGGGTAGTTGTAGATGGTGCCGTTGAAGACAATGGCCAGCCCCAGCGCAGTATCCACCATCGGCTGATTGCCGCGCTCGGAGAGGTCGATAATCGACAACCGCCGGTGGCCCAGCGCCACCGGTCCCTCCGAATAGCTCCCCTCGTGATCCGGTCCGCGTCGCTCAAGATAGTTGAGCATACGCCCGGTGCGGGCCAACTCCGGGGCCTGGCCGTCAAATCTCAGTTCACCACAAATTCCGCACACGATCCGCTCCCGTGGTTAAGGTGCAATACGCAGGCGATTGATCACCCGTTTGACCCCTTCCACCGAGGCCGCCAGTGACTGGGCGCGGTAGGCGATCATGCGGCTCGGCACTTCACCCTCCAGGGTAACTACGCCCTCGCGGCTGGTGACATCGATATCCATGGAGTTGATCTCCCGCGCCTTTACCAGCAAGGTATTGACTGCAGCGCGAATGCGGTTATCCACATTCGCCTCCTCGTAGCTGCGGCCATCCTCGCTCAGCCCTCCCTGACCATAACCGCTGCCCACCGCCGCGGCACACCCGTAGAGCGTCGCCAGCAGTAGCGCGATCAGCGCCAACCTTCCTGTTCCTTCACCCATTGCTCTCTCCCCATGCCCCGCCACCCGGCGTGGCGACAGTCAAACAGTCTCCACGCTCGACCGTAACACTCACCTTACCCGGCAACAGCTCGCCGTTGAAGCGATTTTCTCCCCGCCCCCCTTCTCCGCCACCGGCCAAGCCCCAAGGGGGATGACGGCGCCGTTCGGTCAGCAGGGTCACCTCCGCCGGGGCGAGAAACTCGAATTCACGGATCACGCCATCCCCGCCGCAGCGCTTCCCCTTGCCCCCCGAGCCACGGCGCAGGGCATAGCGCCGCAGTCTTAGCGGGTAGTTCATCTCCAGCACCTCGACGGGGGTATTCAGGGTGTTGGTCATGTGTGTCTGCACCGCCGATAACCCGCCCCCCATGGCGCCGGCCCCCATGCCACCGCCCATGGTCTCATAATAGTCCCACTTGCCATGCCCGGCAGCATCACCACGCGCACCCATGGCCAGGTTATTCATCGAACCGTGGCTGGCGGCGGGAATACGCTCGGGCAACGCCTGCGCCAGGGCGCCGCAGATCACATCCACCACGCGGCTGGAAGTCTCCACATTGCCTGCCGCCACCGCCGCCGGACGCTCTGCGTTAAGCAGCGATCCCCGGGGGGCAGCCAGTGTGATCGGACGAAAAGAGCCGGCGCAGGCCGGAGTCTGTACCGGCATCAGACAACGGAAGACATAGTAGACGCCGGCCGCCGCCACCGACAGCGGGCAGTTCACATTTCCTGCGGTCTGCAGCGCACTACCGGCAAAATCGACATACACATCACTGCCATGTACTGTCACTGCGGCCCGGATCGCCAGATCCACATTGCCCAGACCGTCATCATCGAGGCAATCGCTGAAACGGTAGCAGCCGTCGGGGATCTCGCCCAAGGCAGCGCGCGCCAGTCGCTCAGCGTACCGATTGAGCTCCCTCAGTGCCTGCGTGTAGCGTTCCGCGCCGAGGCTGCGCACCAGCTCATCAAGGCGTGCCAGGCCATTGCGGTTGGCACTCATCTGCGCGGCAAAATCACCGTGCAGCGCATGATGGTCACCGGTGCTACCGATGATCCGTGCCAGCAGCGCCTCATCCAGCTTGCCCGATCGCACCAGATACGAGGGCGGGATCACGATCCCCTCCTCCTCCAGCGAACGGGAGATCGGCATCGAACCGGGGGCATTGCCGCCGATGTCGGCATGGTGGGCGCGGTTGGCGACAAAACCGAGCAGAGCTCCGCCGAAAAACAGCGGGGCGATCACAGTGACATCGGGCAGATGGGTACCACCGAGAAACGGGTCGTTAACCACCACCATATCACCCTCGGCCCACTTGAGGCGGCCGACGATATCGCGCATGGCATAGGCCATACTGCCGAGATGGACCGGGATATGGGCCGCCTGGGCACAGAGCTGCCCGCCGGCATCGAACACCGCGCAGGAGAAATCAAGACGATCCTTGATGTTGGGCGAGAAGGCGCTGCGCCGCAGCACCGCCCCCATCTCATCGCACACCGCCTCGATGCGGCTGGAGAACAGACTTAACTCGATACTACTCATTACATTATCGTCCATGGCAGGCATGATACCAAAGGCGCGGCAGGTGATTCTTCTCTTTCGTATTCATGCGACTGATGTTATAGCCGGTGCAACACCGTGGCGGCACCTGGCCGATTGACTCCTCACGCCCGATTAGGCTAGCGTTAGCCCTCTGATATGCTGGATACTCAGGGACGCAGTGGATGACAAAGCTGATCATACAGATACCCTGCTATAACGAAGAGAAGGTGCTGGGTAACACCCTGTCTCAACTACCCAGAAAACTCCCCGGGATAGATACCGTTGAATGGCTGGTGGTCGACGATGGCAGCGATGACGCCACGCTTGATGTCGCCCGCGAACATGGCGTCGATCACATCGTCTCACTCCCCCGCCACCAGGGGTTGGCTCGCGCCTTTATAGCGGGACTGGATGCTGCGGTAGGCGCGGGTGCCGACATCATTGTCAACACCGACGCCGACAACCAATACCGGGCAGAGGATATCCCCGCCCTCATCGCCCCAATCCTCGAGAACCGTGCCGAGATTGTGATCGGCGCCCGTCCGATAAACGACATTTCCGGATTTTCATCACTTAAAAAGCTGCTGCAACGCATCGGCAGCTGGCTCGTACGCCGTATCAGCAATACCGACATTCCCGATGCCCCCAGCGGCTTTCGTGCCTTCAGCCGCGATGCCGCGATGCGGCTCAACGTCTTTAGTGAATACACCTATACCCTGGAGACGATCATCCAGGCAGGTCAAAAGAACATGGCCATCACCTCCGTGCCCATCAGTGTCAATGATGAAACACGCCCTTCGCGTCTGATCCGCAGCATTCCCCGCTATCTCATCAGTTCGGTCATCACCATGGTACGGATCTTCGTTACCTATCGTCCATTGCGCTCATTCACCATGCTGGGAGGGCTCTTCTTTGCCGCCGGCTTTCTGCTCGGGGTGCGCTATCTGGCGTTCTTCTTCTCCGGCGATGCCGATGGCCATGTGCAGTCGCTCATTCTGGCAGCATTGTTGATGGGGATTGGCGTACAGGTGCTGGTCAGCGGACTCATCGCCGACCTGATCTCTGTCAACCGCAAACTGCTCGAACGCATCGATTGGCGACTTCAGCAGATAACTCTCCCTCGCGCCACACAGGACCGGGACCACAGCAGCGACAAACAGACGGATGAGTCCGGTGACTAGACAAAGCATGGATATCCGAACAGGCCCTTCAGGTAACTACTACGACAAGTATGCCAGCAAGCACCCGCTGGAGCGGCTGGTCATGGCAAATTTCATCGCAAACCTGCAGCGGCTGGTGGCAAACGTCAGGGTAGAGGAGATTCATGAAGTCGGCTGCGGCGAAGGGAATCTCAGCCTCATGCTGGCCCGTCAGGGTTATCGCACCCGGGGCAGCGACCTCTCTGAGGGGGTCGTCGCCCAGGCCCGGGCACGGGGTGAAGCCGAAGGTCTGCCGGTATCCTTCAAGGTAGCCGGCATCGAGAACCTGACGGCCCCGGAGGACCGGGCAGAGCTGGTCCTCTGCTGCGAGGTGCTCGAACACCTTGTCGATCCTGCAGCCGCACTCGACACATTGAAGGCCCTGGCTGCGCCCTATCTGCTCACCAGCGTTCCGCGCGAACCGCTTTGGCGCATACTCAACATGGCACGCGGGAGGTACTGGCAAGATCTCGGTAATACACCGGGGCACCTCCAGCACTGGTCGGCAAGCGGCTTTCTGCGCATGCTGGAAAAATACTTTACGATCGTCGAGGTCGCACGGCCATTGCCATGGACGATGGTGCTGTGTCGGAGCAAATAGAAGCAGTACGATCGGCTCGGCTCAGACGGGCAGTAACGGTCGTGGGTACATTGCTGGTGCTCGCTTCTATTGTCTTTGTGGTCGAACGGTTCTGGTTCAACGCCTTGTGGCGGGGGGATTGGTGGAACCCTGAGCAGCTGGTGCTGCCGCTGCTGGCTGGCACACTGTTCTACCTGTTTGGCAGTCTGTTGCTGGGCAGCGCCTGGTGGTTGCTGATCTCACGGCTGGGGGAGCCGGGGCTTGCGTGGAAGTTGGCACTCAAGATCCACGGCAAGTCACAACTTGCAAAGTATATCCCCGGCAATATTTTTCATCTGCTCAGCCGCCATGGTTACGGCATAATAGCGGGGCTGGGACATCGCAGCCAACTCCTGGCGCTGTTGCTCGAAACAGGACTCTGCGTGCTGGCGGCAGCCTGCATGGCACTCCCGCTCTATGCAGCAACGGCCGTTGGCAGCGTCCTTTCGGTCTGTCTCTTGGCCGCGACCCTGACCACTGCCGCCCGCCTGGTACCACCGGTTGCAGTCCGACTGTTATCTTCACTTGCTGTCCATCGCGGTATGCCGGACGAGGTCGAGCCGGGAAGACCGCTCCTGCTCGCCGTCCGCTGGAGCTACCTGCTCTATAGCGGTTTTTTCTTCCTCTCGGCGGCAATCACCATCCTTCTTGTGCATGCTATCACCGCCGACGTATCGCTCGCGGCAGGCTCTTTGTCCCTGCCGCTCGTGGCAGCCATCACCGCTACCGCCTGGCTCATCGGCTTTATCACGCCCGGTGCTTCAGCCGGATTCGGCGTCAGGGAGGCGACGCTGATCCTGCTGCTGGAGCCCCACCTTGGCAGTGGCAGCGCTACCCTGATCGCCTTGTCCTTTCGCCTTATCACCATTGCCGGCGATACGGGCTATTTTCTACTGGCAAGCCTGATAGGCACCTCCGCCAATCCACAACAACCCTCATCAAACCCTGGTTCCCGTCATGTCTGAGAAGTTGTCAAAGGTCGATCTCATCGGTGCCAGCGTCATGCTGCTTGTCTTCCATGCCGTACTGGCACTGCTCAACGGCGCCCATACCGGCCTACTCCTGGACACCGATGCCTACATGTGGCTCAACCGTGTCCTGTTTCTACACCAGGACGGAAGTTGGTTTAACTCCGTTTACCCACGCATCAATCCGCCACTGGGGCATGAGCAGCACTGGACCCGCCCCTTTGATCTGCTTCTGTACAGCGGTGGATGGGTGGCCAGCCTCTTTACCGACTTTAAAACCGGCCTGCACATCTGGGCCGTGATGCTTGGCCCGTTATTGTCCGTTGCCACCCTGCTGGCTCTGCTGTGGGCACTGCGACCGTTGTTCATCCAACAGCAGAGCGAGGCATTAGGGATCCTCTTCACCGCCCAGGCGGCACTATTGGCTACGTTTCTGGCGGGACGATCGGATCACCAGATCCTACTCACCTTTCTCACGGTCCTTCACATCGGACTGATCACCAGGCTGCTGCTACAGCGTTTTCAGCCCTCTGCGGCCCTGGCAGCTGGGGTAGTCGCAGCCATCGCCCTCTGGGTCAGCATCGAGAGTGTACTGATTGTCTCGATCAGTTTTACCGCGCTAGTCATTGCCTGGTGCCGTGATAACCGTGAATATGGCAGAAAACTTCACTACTACGCTCTCTCTTTGCTGGTAACGCTCTTTTTTGCCCTACTGCTTGAGGAGGGCATACGGGGATTCACGGCCACGATGTATGATCAGATATCTGTGTTCTACCTCGTGGCAGCTGCACTCAATCTGCTGCTATGGCTATCTGTCAACAAGGTAGCACAGCGCTATCCACTTCGGTCTGTGACACGCCTTGCTCTGCTGGCATTCAGCGCCGCAGTTGCCGCAGCCCTGCTTCAGTGGCTGTTTCCCGGCTTTCTGCAGGGACCGCTGCAAAGTGTCGATTCACTCTACCGTGCCGTACGTCTCGAGCACATCAGTGAACTTCAGCCGGTTATCTCTATTGACGCTATGCAGAAACAGGGGTGGTGGCCGAGTATGAGCCGCTTCATTTTCTGGCTGGGCATCGCCCTGCCGGCACTGCCCATGCTGTTCTCCAGAATAGTGGCAAGCAATTGGCCCGAGCGCAGTTTTTGGCTCTTCATGGGGCTGGGTTCCACACTGTTCCTGGTACTGGCCATTTCCCAGATCCGCTGGGCCAACTATGCGATCATATTTTTGTTACCGTCCTATGCCTGGCTGGTTGCCTGGCTTGTCACCCACTGGGGGAAACGGCTCTCGTCACGAAAGCTGCCACTAATGCGGCTCACCGTCTACACCGTCAGCATACTCTGGGTATTTTTTCCCAGCCTGCTGGCAGATAGTCCGCAGAATACAAACAAAACGGCCGACAGAGCGGCGGACCTGAAGATGCTATCCGAGTATCTCAACAGCGTTCCCTCCATTGCAGAGACACCGAAAACGATCCTGGCGAATACCGATTTCGGGCCGGAACTCCTCTACCGCACACCGCACGCCGTCCTGTCGATCCCCAATCACCGCTACCAGCCGGGTTTTACCGCCACCTATGAGATTTTCAATGCCGCCGACATCGGGACCGCACACCAGTTACTGACGGAATCGAACGTAGATCTGATCCTCATCCGACCCAGTAAGGGTGAACGCAGTTACTATATCTCACCGACACGGACAGACCGTTTCTACGACACTCTGCTAGCCGATCCACCTCCCCCATGGATTCGCCCGCTTGGACTGCCTGAACCGCTAGCGGAACACTACCGGCTGCTTGAAATCATCGAGCAGGATGAATGACAGCAGGAACACCGTCTGGCGTAATGGCGGAGAAAACCGCGCGAGGTGAAGGAGGTTGAGACGAGGGAAGCGGCCGCTGGGCAACAGCCACTTCCCGGTGATATCGGGTCAGAAGCGATAACCGACATTCATCCCCATAGAGGTTTCGGAGAGGCTAATCTCCATGGGATCATCCGCCGGCGCGCTCATGCTCTTCTCAGGCACATACATCGCATGCAGTGCCAGCTCCCAGTGGTTATTGAGGCGGTAGTCCATGCCTGCGGTGTAGTGAGTCTCGACGATGGCTGGCAGGATGAGGTTGCTACTCACCTTGTCCTCGCCGAAGGGGGACTCGGCGTAGTTATAGCCGACCCGCAGATTCATACGCGGATTGACCGCATAGGCCACGCCGAGGGCGTAGACGGTTTGATCCTCCCAGCCCGGGTCCATCGCCATACTGAAGCCGTTCGGTCCCTTGACCGCCAGCTTGTCCATGGTATCGGACCACCCGATCCACTTCACGTCGGCAGAGACGGTCAGCACCGGGCTGGCGCGGAAGGCGATACCGGCAGCGGCCTGCTGCGGGAAGTCGAGATCCAGCTCGTAGGTACCGGCCGGCCCCTCCTCTCCGGGTCCGTTACTGATGTCGCCAAAACCCAGCTGGTACTCCAGCGCATCGAACTGCTGCTTCGACTTGTAGTTGAAGCCGAGGGTAAGCTGATCGTTGACATCATAGAGTACACCCAGACCAAGACCGAGGCCAAAACCGCTGGCGCCACGGCTGAGATCAAAGTTTTGCATTACCATGCCCGAATCACTCGTCACCCGCTGTTTGAAGGCCACCGACTGGTAATCGATGTTGAGGGTGGCGCCGACACTGAGACGCTCGTCCACACTCCAGGCGAAACCGGGGGCCATCTGCCAGAAGGAGATGTTGCTGTAGCCGGTCCAGCTGAGGGGATCGTCTTGGAAAGTGCCCGGATCGCTCGGATCGGTGTAGTACCCTGGGGCCATGCCGGTCATGGCGTAGTCCACCCCCATCCCGGAGGTACCGTACATGCCGCCACCGAAGTAGACGTCACTGCCGTCGGAGGTGGGGGCAGTCCAGCCGATCGCCGGGACGCCGTACATATCGACCGCGCTCTTGGAAGCATCCCCTCCCATGCCCTCGAAATCGGCCGTGCGCTCGGGCATGAACGCCTCCATGGAGAAGTCGGCGCGCGCACCGACGCGGGTCATACCGGCGGGATTGGAGACGGCGGTCATCGCGCTGCCGGGGGCGGCGGTGACCGCGCCGCCGAGGCTCTTCTGGTAGGCGCCGACACCGATGAGCTGGTAACCGTTGGTGGCATGGGCAGAGAGGGAGAGGGTGGCGGTCGCCAGCAGGGCGAACCGCAGGGAGTTATTTCTGGTTTTCATGACAGACTCACTCAGTTTCTTATGTAAAACAGCAGGTTGCAATCCATATAACCCATGGAGGCCCTCCCGGGGCAGCGCGCATATTACCGTATCGTGACAAGTATTTAAAAATATTCCCATTTACTTATAAATTAAGCGGTTGCTTCGTGATAATTCTGTGAACTGTGGCCTTTATGCTAAAACGTGGGTAATAACAGAGTGATGGGGAGACCTAATGGCACACCGTGTGCTGCTGATTGAAGACGACCGGGACATCGCCGATCTCGTTGCACTGCATCTGCGTGACGAGGGCTACGACACCGACGTCTGCCACGACGGCAGCGAGGGGCTGAAGCAGGCGAAGGACGGGGCGTATGACCTGTTGATCCTCGACCTGATGCTGCCCGGTACCGACGGGCTTAGCATCTGTCGCGAGCTGCGCAGCGGCGAACGCTACCTGCCGATCCTGATGCTGACGGCCAAGTCCTCGGAGCTGGACCGCGTACTCGGCCTGGAGCTGGGCGCCGATGACTACCTGACCAAACCGTTCAGCATCCGAGAGCTGGTGGCCCGGGCCAAGGCGCTGCTGCGCCGTGCCGAGGCGATGGCCGGCCAGGCCAGGGAGAACGAATCCGGACCGGGGCAGGTACTGCAGTGCGGCGAGATCCGCATCGATCCGGAGCGCCGCAGCGTGCAGATCGGCGGACAGGCGGTGGAGCTGACCGCCAAGGAGTTCGACCTGCTCTACCACTTCGCCCGCCACCCCGGGCGCGTCTACAGCCGGGTACAGTTGCTAGACCAGGTCTGGGGCTATGGCCACGAGGGGTACGAGCACACGGTCAACTCCCATATCAACCGCCTGCGCGGCAAAATCGAGCAGGACCCGGCCAGCCCCCGCTACATCCTCACCGTGTGGGGCGTGGGCTACAAATTTGCGGAGAGCCCCTGATGTTCAAGACCCTCTACGGCAAACTGGCCACGGTACTGGTGATTTTACTGGTCACCCTGGGCATCGGCTACGGCCTGTTCAGCCTCTATGCCAGCCAGCTGTTCCTGCAGGAGGTCAACCAGCGCTTCAACCGGGATCTGGCGCGCCAGCTGCTGGTCCAGCAGGATATGGTGCAGGGCGAGGAGCTACACGAGGAGGAGATCAAGAAACTCTTCTCCTACTACATGCACATCAATCCGGCGATCGAGATCTACCTGCTCGACACCGAGGGCAATATCCTCGCCTTCGAGGCGCCGCAGATGCGCATCAAACGTGAGCAGGTCGACCTGGCACCGATCAGGCAGTTCCTTTCCGGTGATACCGCCTACCCCATCCTCGGTGACGACCCGCGCGATACGGCGCGCAAGAAGATCTTCTCCGCCGCCGCCTACCCCTTCGACAGCCCACCCACCCAGTACCTCTACGTGGTCCTCGGCGGCGAGGACTACGACACCGTCAAGGCGCTGCTACAGGACAGTTACTTCCTGCAGGTCAGCATCATCGCGGTGGTGGCGAGCGTCGCCTTCGGCCTGCTGCTTGGGCTGTTCATGTTCAGCCTGCTCACCCGCCGGCTGTTCCGCCTCTCGCGCCTGATCGAGCGTTTTCGCGACAGCGGTTTTCGCGAACACCGCCCCTACGAGGGGACACAACGGCCGCAGCTGCAGGACGAGATCGACACCCTGGGGGAGACCTACAATGTCATGGCCGAACGCATCATCGAACAGATGCAGGCACTTGAGGCCAAGGACAACCTGCGGCGCAACCTGATCGCCAACGTCTCCCACGACCTGCGCACGCCACTGGCCTCGCTGCAGGGCTACCTGGAGACCCTGCAGATGAAGACCGGCGACTTCACGGTCGAACAGCGTCGCCACTACCTGGATACTGCCCACCAGCAGGGCCAGCGCCTGACCCACCTGGTGGAGGAACTGTTCGAACTGTCCAAGCTGGATGCCAACGAAGCGCAGCCGCAGTTCGAGCCGGTGATGCTCGGTGAACTGGTGATGGACGTGATACAGAAATACCGCCTGCAGGCCGAGGAAAACCGCGTTCAGCTTGAGACTCAAATCCCAACCGGCCTCCCCTTTGTACGCGCAGACATTGCGATGCTCGACAGGGTGCTGGAAAACCTGCTGGGCAATGCCCTGGATCACACCCCCGAGGACGGCACGATCCGCATCGGACTGGCTGCACGGGATAACGGGGTTCAGCTCGCCGTCTGCAACAGCGGCAAAGGGATCCGCGAAGAGGATATGCCCCACCTCTTCGAGCGATTCTACCAGGCGCCGGAAAAACGCCATGGCCGCGGTGCCGGCCTGGGGTTGGCCATCGTCAAGCGAATACTCGAACTGCACCGGAGCGAGATCAGGGTGGAATCCGCCACAGAAGGTCCAACCTGCTTTCGTTTCACACTCCAGCGGTAAAACCGCCAACGAGGAGCCTGCCATGGACAACCGAGTCGTGCTTCACAAGCGGGAGATCGCCATCTCTCTGAGCGACGCTGCCAGCAAAGCGCTGGCACAGCGTGCCACACCGCTACTGGCGGAGATGGAGCTCTATTTCAGTTGCCTGATTCGCAAAGCGGTCCGTTTCTACGAAACGCCTACCGACGACAGCCTCACCGTCAATGACAAGTTGCAGCTACGCTTTCGCCCGGTCATGACCCGGCACTGCGGCACCGACTACAGCGGCGACGAACCGCCGCTGACCGACTTTCCCATCACCCAGGCTGAACGCTACGTACCGCACTGGTTAACGATCGATTACAAAGACGGCCAGTGGCGCGGCGAATTCGGCTACGCCGAGAAGCAGGCATAGTCCTCCCCTGTGTTCTCTGTGCGCTCTGTGGCAGGCAATTATCACTTTGCGCCCTTGGCGCCTTAGCGAGAAATAATCCTCCGCGTGACAAAAAAGTGATAAACACGTGAAAGGGGCGTGAAAGCCCTCTGCCACTCTTATCCTCAGGCATCAAGAAAAAACCCTGATGCCGGTATTTTTAGACCACAAAAGAGGATAAGACCATGAGCAAGAAGCACACTATCAAACCCGTTTCCCTGGCCGTCGGTGCCGCCTTTGTCGCCAGCATGGCGGTCACCCCTGCCGTGCAGGCCGATGTTAACCCCTTCGCCGCGACCGTCCTCTCCAGCGGCTACATGGTCGCGGAGAAGGGCACCGAGGGGCAGTGCGGCGGCAGCAAGGCGGTGACCGAGGCCGAGTGCGGCGCTAACAAGGCCGCCAAGAAGGCCAGCGAAGGTGAGTGCGGTGCCAACAAGAAACCCGCCGAGGGCGAGTGCGGTGCCAACAAGGCCAAGCCGGTACAGGAGGCCAAGTGCGGTGAGGCCAAGTGCGGTAGCAACAAGTAATCCGGAGGCGCACCATGGACAACCGTACTCACGCAATCCATGGCGCCGGTCTCGGTCTGCGGCGGACCCTGCTGGGTCCGCTCACCGAGCAACCGCCGCACAACGTGGACTTCATGGAGGTGGCGCCGGAGAACTGGATGGGGCTCGGCGGCGCGCTGGGAAAACAGTTCCGCCGCTTCACCGAGCAGTATCCGTTCGTCCTGCACGGCCTGTCACTCTCCATTGGCGGTCCCGCTCCCCTGGACGAGACCTTTCTGCAACGGCTCAAGCGCTTCATGCGCGAGCATGAAATCACGCTCTACAGCGAGCACCTGAGCTACTGCAGCGACACGGGGCAGCTGTACGACCTGATGCCGATCCCCTTTAGCGAGGAGGCGGTGCACCATGTTGCCGCACGTATCCGCCGCACCCAGGATATTCTGGAGCAGCGCCTGATCATCGAAAACGTCTCCTACTACGCTGCCCCCGGCAAGGAGATGGAGGAGATCGATTTTCTCAAGGCCGTCATTGACGAGGCCGACTGTGAGCTGCTGCTGGATGTGAACAATATCTATGTCAACAGTATCAACCACGGCTACGACGCCGAAGCATTCCTGAAACAGATCCCGGGCGAGCGCATCGCCTATCTTCATGTCGCCGGTCACTATGTCGAGGAGGAGGACCTTATCATCGACACCCACGGTGCCACGGTGATCGAACCGGTGTGGCAGCTGCTGGAGAAGACCTATGCGCAGTTCGGCAACAAGCCGACCCTGCTCGAGCGCGACTTCAATCTTCCGCCGCTGGCCGAGCTGCTGCAGGAGGTGGAGATGATCCGAGACTACCAGCACAAATGGAGTGACCGTCATGCACGCCGCCAACAGCAAGCCTGAGATAGCTGCCTTCATGCAGACCCAGTTCGCCTTTGCCGGTGCCATTCGCGATCCGGCCAATGCCGCTGTACCGAAAGATGTCGAGCCACGGCGCATGGCGGTCTATCAGGAGCTGTTCTACAACAACATCGAGGAGTTTCTGAGCAACGCCTTTCCGGTGCTGAGAAAAATCACTCCTGATGAAAAGTGGCACGCCCTGATGCGCGAGTTCCTCATCGAGCACCGGGCAACAACACCGCTGTTCCCCGAGATGCCGCGCGAATTTCTTCACTACCTGGAACAGGGCCGCGCACCAAGGGAAGATGACCTACCCTTTATGCTGGAGCTGGCCCATTACGAGTGGGCGGAACTGGCCTTGAGTATCAGCGAAGAGGTGATCGACGAGGAGTCCGTCGAGCACAACAGCTCGCTGCTAACCGGTATTCCGGTACTCTCGCCACTGATCTGGCTATGCAGCTACCGTTACCCGGTCCACTGCATTGGCCCGGATTTCATTCCGCAACAGCCCACTGACGAGGCAACACACCTCCTGGTCTATCGTGACCGGAAGGACCGGGTCGGTTTCATGGAGCTCAACCCGGTCACCGCACAGCTGCTGCACTCGTTGCAGCAGAACCATGACAAGAGCGGCGAGCACCTGCTGCGCGGGATGGCTCAGGCGATGCAGCATCCGAATCCCGATACCGTGTTATCCGGCGGGCTGGAGATTCTGCAGGAGCTGCACAGCAGAGACATCATTCTTGGCAGCCGAAAATGACCAGGAGCGCAGAGCCATGAACATGTTCATCAAAATCCATCAACTGTTCGAGCAGACACGCAAGTTCGATTTTCTCGCCCCGCTCGCGCTGCGGCTCTACCTCGTGCCCATCTTCTGGATGGCGGGGACAAAAAAGCTGGCCGCTATGGAGAGCACCATCACCTGGTTCGGCAACCCCGATTGGGGACTGGGCCTGCCTTTTCCGGCCCTGATGGCGTGGCTGGCGGCACTGACCGAAACCTTCGGCGCCGTGTTCCTGCTGTTCGGTTTTGCCGTGCGCTACATCTCCATCCCGCTGATGTTCACCATGGTGGTGGCCGCGGTGACGGTTCACTGGCAGAACGGCTGGCTGGCGATCGCAGAAGGGGCCGGCAGCCTGTTCGCCAACGAGCGCACAGTCGGCGCCATCGAACGTCTCGACAAGGCGAAGGAGATCATGCGTGAATACGGGCACTACGACTGGCTCACCGAGAACGGTAGCTTCGTGGTGCTGAACAACGGCATTGAATTCGCCGCCACCTACTTCATTATGTTACTAACTCTCTTCTTCATCGGCGCCGGCCGCTATGCCAGTATCGATCACTGGCTCCGCCGCCGCTTCATGCCGCAATAGCCGCACAGAAGGTGATGCCATGTTGATCAAAAAACCGAACAGGATCCTTCCCTCCGAGATCACCGACGAGGCGGTCTACAAGGAGCGTCGTCGCTTTCTCGGTATGGCCGCGCTGGGCACGGCAACCCTCACCGCCGGCGGCCTGATGTTGCCGGCACTTAATGCACTGGCCAAACCGGTGGAGCGGAAGAGCTTTCCCGATCTGAAAAAAGGGCCTTTCGGCACCGACGAGGAGCTGAACAGCTTCGAGGAGATCACCACCTATAACAACTTCTACGAATTCGGTTTCGGCAAGAGCGATCCGGCCCGCTATGCCCACATGCTGACCACCCACCCCTGGTCGGTCAGCATCGAGGGCGAGGCGGAGATCACCGGTCGCTTCAATCTCGAAGACATCCTCAAGCCGCATACCCTCGAGGAGCGCATCTACCGCCTGCGCTGCGTCGAGGCCTGGTCGATGGTGATCCCCTGGGTCGGCTTTTCGCTGGCGGATCTGATCAAACGTTTCAAGCCGACCTCGAAGGCGAAATTCGTCGAATTCACCACCCTCTACAATCCGGAGGAGATGCCGGGGCAGAAGAGCGGTATCCTCGAATGGCCCTACGTGGAGGGGCTGCGCATGGACGAGGCGATGCATCCGCTAACCCTTCTCGCCGTCGGCCTCTACGGCAAGGAGATGCCCAACCAGAACGGTGCACCGCTGCGCCTGGTGGTACCGTGGAAATACGGTTTCAAGAGCATCAAGTCCGTCGTCAAGATCCGTTTTACTGAAACACAACCGCAGACCACCTGGAACCTCTCGGCACCGGGCGAGTACGGCTTCTACGCCAACGTCAATCCCAACGTCGACCACCCGCGCTGGAGCCAGGGCCGGGAGCGACGCATCGGCGACTTCCTCAAGCGCAATACAGAAACGTTCAACGGCTATGCCGATGAGGTGGCCCACCTCTACAGCGGGATGGACCTGAAAAAACATTTTTGAGCTCAAAGTTGCAGGTTTAAGGTTCAAAGAGCGCCTCAAGCCCGTGAACATTCTTCGCCACATGACTCGTGCATGAACCACCGAGCCACTTTGAACCTTGAACTTTAAACCTTAAACCTTGAACTTGAGACCGTGCCCCCAAAACTCATCAAACCTCTGGTCTTCACCCTTGCCCTCGCCCCGCTGGCGTGGCTGGTCTACGCAGCGCTCACCGGCCACCTCGGGGTCAACCCCATCGAGACCGTCACCCGTAGCCTCGGCGACTGGGCCCTGCGCTTTCTGCTGCTGACCCTGGCGGTGACGCCATTGCGGAAACTGACCGGCTGGCGCTGGCCGATGCGTTTTCGCCGCATGCTGGGGCTCTACGCCTTCCTCTACACCACGCTGCACCTGGCCGGCTACATCGTGCTGGACCAGTTCTTCTACTGGCCCGGAATTTGGGAGGATATCCTCAAACGCCCCTACATCACCGTAGGGATGGTGAGCTTCCTCATGCTGATCCCGCTGGCGGTCACCTCCACCAGCGGCATGATGCGCCGTCTAGGCAAGAACTGGCAGCGGCTGCACCGCCTGGTCTACCCCATCGCCATCGGCGGAGTGCTGCACTACTACATGCTGGTCAAGGCCGACACGCGCGAGCCGCTGATCTATGCCACCATCCTGCTCGTCCTGCTGCTGCTGCGCCTGCCTTCGTTCCAGCGGCCGCCACGCCGTTTCGTTAAACTTCGGCGTAACACCTTGAATTAAGCCCGCGAGCACCTACAAATGAGGTGATGCTATACATACCCCTTGAAAATTTGTATTCTTTACAAAATATCTAGGGTATTGGGCCGCGCAGCATGCGGTCCTTTCCGTTTAAATCACGACCAGACAACAACTGTCTGTGACAAACAGCTTCGAGAACGCACCATTTTCGGACTCAACCCATTGAAGAACAAGGAGTAATAGCATGAGCTTCGAACTGCCGAACCTGCCATACGAGAAGAACGCACTGGAACCCCATATCTCTGCCGAGACCCTGGAGTACCACCACGGCAAGCACCACAACACCTACGTCACCAACCTGAACAACCTGGTGCCGGGCACCGAGTTCGAGGGCAAGAGCCTGGAAGAGATCATCACCAGCGCCCCGGCCGGCGGCGTGTTCAATAACGCCGCCCAGATCTGGAACCACACCTTCTACTGGAACTGCCTGAGCCCCAATGGCGGCAGCGAGCCGACCGGCGATCTGGCCAACGCCATCAACAAGGCCTTCGGCTCCTTCGCTGAGTTCAAGGAGAAGTTCAGCACCTCCGCCGCCACCAACTTCGGCTCCGGCTGGACCTGGCTGGTGAAGAACAGCGACGGCTCGGTGGAGATCGTAAACACCTCCAACGCCGGTTGCCCGCTGACCGACGGTAAGACCCCGCTGCTGACCTGCGATGTGTGGGAGCACGCCTACTACATCGACTACCGCAATGCCCGGCCGAAGTACGTCGAGGCGTTCTGGAACCTGGTTAACTGGGACTTCGCCGCGAAGAACTTCGCCGGCTAATCGCCCCAGCCAGGGGTACGCACGGGCGTACCCCGATCTCCCGGTCTGAACGGGTCTGCCGGGCTATTTGCCTAGTCGGCCGAGCGGGAGTAAAATTATTCGTTCTATGGAGATGGCAGTCTCATTGGGGACTGCCATTTTTGTTTTTTTGGCCCGAAGAATTTTGTGACACGCCTATGTCGAACTCATTGATGAGCACCTATGCACGCCTACCGGTAACCTTCGAAAAAGGTAGCGGTTGCTGGCTGTGGGACACCAACGGCAACAAGTACCTGGATGCGGTCAGCGGTATTGCCGTCTGTAATCTGGGACACGCCCATCCGGCGGTAACCCAGGCCCTTTGCGAACAGGCCGGCAAGCTGGTACATACCGCTAACCTCTACGGCATCGCCAACCAGCAGGCGCTGGGTGACAAGCTCACCGCCGCCGCCGGTATGGATCGCGTATTCTTCTGCAACTCCGGGGCCGAGGCCAATGAGGCCGCGATCAAGCTGGCACGACTCTACGGTCATAAGAAAGGTATCGACACCCCCACCATTGTGGTGATGGAGAACAGTTTCCATGGCCGCACCCTGGCCACCCTGAGCGCCACCGGCAACCGCAAGGTACAGGCCGGCTTCGAGCCGCTGGTCAAGGGTTTCCTGCGCGTACCCTATGACGACCTGGAGGCGGTGGAGAATGTAGGCAAACACCACCCGGAGGTGGTCGCCGTGCTGGTTGAGCCGCTACAGGGCGAGGGCGGTGTACGCGTGCCGCAGGAGAAGTACCTCAGTGCCCTGCGCGTGCTGTGCGACAAACATGGCTGGCTGCTGATGCTGGATGAGATCCAGACCGGCATGGGCCGCACCGGGCGCATGTTCGCCCATCACCACGAGGAGGTTTCCCCCGATGTGATGACCGTGGCCAAGGGGCTCGGCAACGGCATGCCCATCGGTGCCTGTATGGCCAGTGGCGAAGCGGCAGAGCTGTTCCAGCCTGGCAATCACGGCTCCACCTTCGGCGGTAATCCGCTGGCCTGCGCCGCCGGCCTTGCCGTGCTCGACACCCTGCAGAATGAAAAGCTGCCGGAACGGGCCGAAGAGCTGGGGCTGCGCATGGTCACCGCATTCGAGCTGGCGCTGGGCGATCAGGAGTACATCACCGATATTCGCGGTCAGGGGCTGCTGATCGGCATCGAGCTGGATCGCCCATGCGGTGAGCTGGTAAGTATAGCGCTGGAACGCGGCCTGCTGATCAACGTCACCGCCGGCAACACCATCCGCCTGCTGCCGCCGCTGGTGATGAGCGACGAGGATGCCGACCATCTGGTTGAAGGCGTTATTGCACTGATCACCGGGTTTGTAGCCCAGGACTGATGGAGCCCGCAGTGATGCAACCACGACACTTTCTGACCCTGTTGGATCTCTCCAGCGGAGAGCTGAACCGCCTTGTCCAGCGCGCCATCGAACTGAAGGCGATGCAAAAGCGCGGCGAGATCTACGAACCGATGAAGAACAAGGTGCTGGGCATGGTGTTCGAGAAATCCTCGACCCGTACCCGTGTCTCCTTTGAGGCCGGTGCCGCGCAGTTCGGCGGCCACGCGATCTTCCTCTCACCGCGCGATACCCAGCTGGGCCGCGGCGAGCCGGTGGAGGATACCGCACGGGTCCTCTCGCGCATGGTCGACATCATCATGATCCGCACCTTCGAGCACGAGAAGATCGAGACCTTCGCCGCCCACTCCCAGGTGCCGGTGATCAACGCCCTGACCGACATGTATCACCCCTGCCAGTTGCTGGCAGACGTCCAGACCTATGTCGAGCACCGCGGCGAGATCGCCGACAGGACCGTCGCCTGGATCGGCGACGGCAACAACATGTGCCACTCCTACATCAACGCCGCTCGCCAGTTCGGCTTCACCCTCAACATCGCCTGTCCCGAGGGCTACGAGCCGGACAGCGAGATAGTGGCTGCTGCGGGCGATACCGTGCAGATCATCCGCGACCCCAAAGAGGCTGCAGCAGGCGCCGATCTGGTCACCACCGATGTCTGGGCCAGCATGGGCCAGGAAGAGGAGCAGAAGATCCGCGAGCGGGCCTTTGCTGACTACGAGGTCGACGACGCGGTAATGGCCGGCGCCAATGACGATGCGATCTTCATGCACTGCCTGCCCGCCCACCGCGGCGAGGAGGTCAGCGCCTCGGTCATCGACGGCAAGCAGAGCGTCGTCTGGGACCAGGCGGAAAACCGCCTGCATGCGCAAAAGGCGCTAATGGAGCTCCTGCTGGACAAGGCCCCTGCCTGAGGGCCCTCTTTACACTCAGTCACCCTGCCGACTGTCTGTGTCAGGCGAAATCGCGTTGAAGAAGAATGTCATTGCGAACAGTGCCTGCTGGCATGGACATTTCAAACCTTGTAGCCATGATTTGATCGATGCAAAAGTCACCGGGGTGACGGGAAGTTACCGCATTGATGGTCACGAATAGCCACCGCTTTTAACAAAGCGTTCAAATTCAACCGCAGCTATCGGGCGGCTGATGAAATATCCCTGGAGTACGTCGCACTGATACTGCTCCAGAAGCGCCTGCTGCTGCTCACTCTCAACGCCTTCGGCCACCACTGTCATTTTCAGTGCGTGGGCCAGCGCGATGACAACTCGCACAACCTCCTCATCCTCATCCCGGCCGGGAATATTGACAATAAACGAGCGGTCGATCTTCAGCGCATCGATCGGCAGACGGGTTAGATAGCTGAAGGAGGAGTAACCAGTACCAAAATCGTCAATCGCGATCATTGCACCCATCTCATGAATCTGATCAAGAATGACGCTCGCCTGATCGATATGGTGCATCAGGGTGCTCTCGGTGATCTCCAGTTGCAGCGCACCGCTGCCCATATCGTAAGTGTCAATGATCCTCTCAATACGTTCCAGAAGCCGCTGATCGGCGAACTGTGCTGGTGAGAGGTTGACCGAGATATAGGCGATCTCCAGGCCACTCTCGCGCCACTGCTGGAATTGGCTACATGCCGTCTTAAGCACCCACTCTCCCACCGGCACAATCAGCCGGGTCGCCTCCAGCAGATCGATAAAATCGATCGGCGAGACCATACCGTGTTCCGGATGTTGCCAGCGTAGCAGCGCCTCGGCTCCTGTGATTAGACCCGATTTCAAGTCAAACAGGGGTTGGTAGTAGAGAACAAACTCCTCCCGCTCCAGGGCGCGACGCAGGTCGTTCTCCAGACTGAGCCGCTCCAGCGCCCGCCGGTTCATATCGACCGTATAGAAGCAGCTGCTGCCCGGCCCCTGCTCCTTGGCGCGGTACAGCGCCGACTCACCATTTTTCAGAAGCTGCCCGGCACTGTCGCCATCCCCCGGATAGAGCACAATCCCCATGCTGGCACTGATGAAGAGCTCCTGCAGATGGAAGGTAAAGGGCTCAACGAAAACCTCCTGCAGCTTCTCTGAGACCGTCCAGGCATCATCGCCTCTGGCCAGATTATCAAACAGGATGGCAAACTCGCCCCCGCTCATCCGGGCGACAGTATCCCCGGGACGTATGCTCGCCTGCAGACGCTGCGCCACCCCTTCCAGTACCAGGTCCCCGGCGGCATGGCCCAGTGAATCGTTGATATTTTTGAAGCGATCAATATCGAGCACCGCCAGACTGATAAAGCTCTGGTTGCGTCCAGCGTTCACCAAGCTCTGCTGCAGGCGATCAAGCATCAAGTCCCGATTAGGCAGGCCGGTTAGCGGATCGTGAGTGGCCAGATGGTGCAGCCGCTCCTCGGCCTCCATCAGGTCGGTGATATCTTTACCGGTGGAGATAAAATGGAGTATCTGGCCGTCACTGCCGGTGACCGGGGTGATGGTTTTGTCCTCGTAGTAGAGGCTGCCATTCTTGCGGCGGTTGATAAACAGGCCGTAGAACGGCTCGCCTCCATCCAGGGTCTGCCACATCTTGCGGTAGAACTCATCCTTCATCCTGCCGGAGCGCAATATGCCCAGATTCTCGCCAACCATCTCATCCCGACTGTAGCCGGTGGTCTGTTCAAAGGCGCGATTAACATACTCGATTCGCCCTTCCGCATCACTCATCAACACCAGGTCAGCCGACTGCTCCATCGCCCCGGAGAGCATGCGCATCTTCGATTCCACCCGTTTGCGCTCGCTGATATCGCGGGCCGTGGCGAGCACCAGATTGTCCTGTTGAGGCCCCAGCGCATACATCGTGATCTCGACCGGAAACTCGCTGCCATCCTTGCGCCGGTGCCACACCTCCAGCGTGTGATCATAGAGATTCTGCTCCAGCGCGCTGACAAAACCACAGACCCCCTCCTCCGAACGGCACTGGCCACAGATCTCATCGGGCCCCATGTTGTGCAGCTCCTCTTCCGTAAAACCGAGACTATCAACCACCGCCCGGTTATAGTCGATAAAGCGCATCGTCACGGGGTCAATCAGATAGATCAGGTCGGCAGACTGGTCCAGCGCAGTACGAAAGCGCAGCAGCTCTGCGGTGCGTTCGGCAATGCGCTTCTCCAGCCCCTCGTTGAGCTGCTTCAGATTGCGCTGGCTCTCCAGCAACTGCCGCTCGATACGCTCGCGCTCGGCGATCTCCCGATTGAGCTCATCGCGGGAGGCGGTGATCTGCTTTAACCGCCTTGTCATGGTGTTAAATGTGGTAGCCAGCTGTCCCAATTCATCGTCGGCAACCACCGCAATCTGCTGCTCCAGATCCCCCTCGGCGATACGCTTGACCCCCCCTTCCAGAATGGCGAGGGGACGGGTGATGGCCCCGGCGCGCCACAGGGCGAAGAGGGCAATCACCAGTGCCAGAATCCCCGCCAGACCGGCCACCTGCCGTTGCATCTCTCGAATCGGGGCCAGCACCGCCTGCTCATCCTGGGTCACCAGAAGAGTCCAGTGGTCATCACTGTTGGTGGGAATACACATGGAGGCCCCCCACAGCATCTCTCCGTCATGCCCGGACCACATGCCGGTGACCTCCCGCTGGCGGGTGATACAGCCGGCCACAGGCTCCTCGTCACGGCGATCGGGCCACTGATCGGCCATGAGCGGGGCGATCTGTATCCCCTCATTATTGGTCAGTGCCACCCGCACATCACTATCGACATCCTGCAACACCGTCTGCGCCCCCAATTGACGGCTGCGCAGACCGGAAAGCACCTCACTCAAACCTTGCAGCGCATAGTGGTTGGCAAGCACTCCCACGATCTCCCCCTCGACGCTGCGCGCTCGCACCGGGGTGCCGATCACCACCACCGAGTGGCGATGTGCGTCGTGTTCATCACGCTGGTGGAAGACCATGTCCTGTACATAGGTGCGAACCCTTCCTTGCCGGAAGAAGGGCCGTTCCGCCTCCGATGTGCTACCCACCTCATCCCGAACGGTACTGGCGATCACTCGTCCGCTCAGGTCGAGTAGCTGAATAGCGATCAGATCCCGGTCGAGCGGCATCTTGGCATCAACCAGGTGCTCACTCAACACACGGGAGTCTTCATACTGGAGCGACGCCTTCGCATTGGCCACATGCAGGGAGAGGCGATCGCGGATCAGACCATCCGAGGCGAAGTGTTCAGCGGTCGATTTCTTGGCCACAAGATACTCCAGTATCTCGGCCTCTTTGCCCTCGGCAATAATGCGAGTATCGGCCAGTACCCGCTCGCGCAGATTGGCCTCGCCCTCGCGGAAGATGATCGTGACCACGATCAATAGCGGCAGAAAAGCTACCAGCAGGAAACTCAGAAGAAATCTTGATCGCAATCGCATCGCCGTAGTGCCGTTTCATTTGTGGAGCTATTTTTAATTATTATCTATTTGCATAATTCTTTACTAATCGACTGTAGAATTCTTTTCGACACAACGCAACTTGGCCAGAAGTATTCCGTAAGGCTGGCACTGACATCAGAACCGTTCAGAGACTGCTCGGGCATAAAAAGATCGAGACCACGATGATATATACCCACATAACACCAGATCATAAGAATGTGTGCAGTCCACTCGATCAGATGAAGGGTATGAGTTAGCCATTCCAGATGATTATTGGTCCAACCAGGACGGGCCAATTACAACCGCCTACTTCCGCTACTAGCGCGAATGCGGACTACGTTCTTCCCCTGCTGGCATGTCTGCAGTTGGCCAACATCAGCACAAACGACGCTCTAACGCCCTCCGACAGTCACCTTCGCCTCCTAAGCGACCAAAACAGACGTTGCATTAGTGAAGCAACAAGGTCCGTTCATTAGAAAAAAGCTGACTTTAAAGTGTGATCTTCCCCGGTCATTCTTATCGGTGAAAAACGGTTGTGGCTGCCCTCCATCATTATTTCGACACCGTTACCGGCGACACAAACCCGGGAGGCTTGAACGCAAGCACAGAGCAACGCAACTGTTCGAGAATAGTCTCGGCAGTGTTCCCGATAAACAATCCCCTAACGCCGGTTCGTGCCAATGTTCCCATAACGACCAAATCAGCCCCCACACGCTCAGCCGTTTGCGGAATGACCTGTTTCGCCACCCCTTGCGTCAGGTGGTAACGGGGTGAAATATACTCATAGGCTTCCTTTCCCAGCCGCTCTTGGAGCATGGACTTGATGGCGTCCATACCCCTTTTATGGCGTAAACGTTCTGTCTCCACATAGTGCAGGACGGCCTCTTCCGGGTTGTCACTCCAGGAACGAAGCAGCATTTCAGCCGGAGTGTCCCAGGCATGAACCAGATGAAGCTCGGCGAAATCCGATACAGCCAGCGACGCCGCCAGCTCAAGTATTTCAGAGTTCGGGCCCTGCTCCGGGGCAGACGGCATCTCCGGATCGAAGTCCACCGCGGCCAGGATGCGTTGGTAATTGCTTTTCTCACCAGGCTTCATCAGCCAGACTGGACAGGGACACTTGCGTAATAGATGCATATCATCGCCACCGAACAGCCGTTCCACGAAGTCCGGATTTTCAGCGGGTTTGATGACCAGGTCATGAGCATTGCGAATAACTGCACGGATGGTCTCCAGAAAGGTTAGCCCCACGAGCACATCAACCTGGATGGAGAGGCGCGTCCGATAGGGGGCCACCAGAGCCTCCAGGGCCTGCCGGTGCTCCGATACTGCCAATGCCTGTAAATCGGCTGAAATCGGTCCGCCGTGAGGGAGTCGTATGCCCGCGGACAGCGGTGGGATCACATCGATCACCGTTAGTGCAGCCTGATTGTTCTCCGCCAAAGAGACCGCTCGCGCGAGGGCCGAATCTTGTTCGACCGAAGTCTCGGACACATAAAGAATGCTCTGGAAGTGCTTCATAGATTCTCTCCAGCAGGAGGACGTGTGACCTCCGATTTATGATTTGTGGGTGCGAGGCTCTCTGCAGCCTTTTCGGCAGCATCGACGTATGGGATAAATACCCGGTCTACCCCCTCTTCCTCAAAGATCAGCGCTTCGTGGCGATTAGATGCGGAGAGCGCCACCTTGCCCTGATATCCCTGTTGCCGCAGAGCATGCAACAACATCTTGTTTATTGAGCGATCGCGTACGGTACTGACCACCCATTCGACCTGTTGCAGCGGGAGCGAGGCCACAAACTCGGGATCCTCGGCATCACCATAATGAACAGTGTAGCCCTCACGTGTGTGGACGCGCACGAGTTCAGGGTCGAAGTCCACTGCCAATATCCGGCTGCCACGCTCGCGGAGGCTCGTTGCCAACTCAGTCCCGAAACGCCCCAATCCAATCAGAAGGATATCGACACGTCTCTGCCAATCCAATGGGCTATCCAGCTCCCGGTGTGGCACTTTCCGCTCGAAAATCGACAGCCATGGCGCGATGCGCTCGTAGATCGGGTGGGAGTAGAGAATCATATAGGTGGAGGCGCTTATGGTGATCAAACCGACCAGGGTGACCAAGCCTACCGTCTCCGGGCTCAGGTGGCCGAGGCTCAGGCCGAGTGCCACCAAAATGAGTGAAAATTCACTGATCTGCGCTACAGCCAGCCCTGACAGGAAGCCTGTTCGCTTTCGATAGCCCATGTAGCCCATGATGGCCATGACAATGATCGGATTACCAATCAAAACGAAGGCCGAGAAGATAACGGCCGCACCCACCTGAGCACCGAGGATGCTCATGTCGAGCGAAGCCCCTAGCTCAATGAAGAAGAACAGCAGCAGAAAGTCACGCAGACTGACCAATCGCGCAGCGACTTGCTCCCGGTAAGAGGTGGAGGCGATGGATATCCCGGCCAGAAAGGCGCCCACCTCTTTGCTGAAGCCGAGGGCATCGCCAGCCGCCCCTCCCAACACCGCCCAGGCGATGGCGAACAGCATCAACAGTTCCGAGGAGTGGGCGAGGCGGTGCAGCAGGCCGGGCAACAGATAGCGCATCAGTAATGCGACTGTCGCCAGCATTAACACACCCTTGAGGAGGATCTGCACTGCTTGCCATCCCAGCTCTGCGTCATTGCCGGTCTGACTCATCGCCGTCAAGCCGATCATTACCAACACCACGACGATGTCCTGAACGATAAGAAAGCCCACCGCGATGCGCCCGTGCAGCGAATCGACCTCTTTCTTGTCGGAGAGCAACTTGACGATAATGATGGTGCTGGAGAAAGTCAGGGCCACCGCCACGTAAAGAGCCGTGACATGCGACATGCCGAGCAGCAGGCCGATTAGATAACCGAACACGGAGGTAAAGATTACCTGGCCGAGGCCAGAGGCAAGTGCCACAGGCCCGACCGTGCGAATGATATGCAAGTCCAGCTTGAGCCCAACGACGAACAACAAAAGGGCAATACCAAGCCGAGCAAACAGCTCGATTTCGCTACTGTGTACTACCAGTCCGAAACCAGAGGGGCCTAACACAATGCCGACGGCAATGAAGGCTACTATTAGCGGCTGACGGAGCGCCTGAGCCAAAAAGCCCCCCACTGCCGCCAGCCCTAATATCGCACCCATTTGCAGGAAAGTGTCTTCCATCATCGCTCTCAATGCGGAAACCAGATCAAGAATAGGCCTAGACAGCCCTCTTACTGGCGAATAGAGAGTTGCAAAGATAGTACTGCCATCAGCACAGTATAACAGTGGTATATTTGAAGGAAGTTACTGGTTCCTGATTGCTATAGCAACCTTTTTACCAAGCAGGAAAACCAGGAAGATCACATAACCACAAGCAATAGCGACAGATGGAAAAAAGACCGTAAGGCGATAGCTCATTCTTTTACAAACTGGTGGCGATTCACACAGACTGCAATTCGCAACATGGGCAAACAGGCCTGCGCTACAGTGCTGATCAGTTGTATGGGAGTCTGGAAGTCCAATGTAGGAATAATAGCGGCCGTACCAGTATGTGAAGTAATTAGTCCGCTACTGCCGTTAGCAATCCTCAGCCAAGGTATCATCAAAACGAAACGAGAGTGCTGCATTAAACCTCTTCGTTCTTGATCGCCTCCACAAACTCCTCACCATAATGGATAGTCAGCTCGCTATCGGCGGGTATATTGCGCAGGGCGTAGAGGTCGAAGCCGTCGAACTCGCAGGTGGGGCGATGGTGGTGGTTGAGATAGCGCAGGATGTTGCGTCCGTCGCGGCCGAGCCAGGTGCCGTCGTCCTGTTCGGCCCACAGCACGTGGGGACCGCCTGTTTCCAGGTCTGTGGTCTCCGGGCCATTATAGGTGCCAAGATAACGTCCCTTCTTCAGCGCTTTTTTGGCGAACAGGCCCTTGCCGTGGATGCCGGAGTCGTCGACATAAAAGAGTTCGGAGAGTTTGACCTTGGTCATTATTGCCCTTCATGCCCGGTTGGTGTTGTTGAAAGAGTAACCAATCCAGTCGCACAAGGCCACTAGTGGTCCTTGCGGGAAACAATGTCATTCTCAGAACCCCGCTAATGAGTCAAGGCAAGGCGCACTGCGCAGGGAATGGCCGGGTCCTTTCCAAGCGGTGCAACGCCGCATTGGCTCATTAGCGGGGCTCCCTGCGGGCCGGTCCACAAGCCTCATCGGCTGTGTTGCACTCGCTTGAATTAGAATAACTAGTCCTGCGCTCGTGCGCCTTACCGATGAGGCTTGTGGACCGGCTGAGAGTGACAGTATTTTCCGCAAGGACCACTAGCGCTCCTTGCGCACCTCCTCCTCCATCTGATCGAGACTGGTGTGGCGCACATCCTTGCCCATCACCAGGTAGATCACATATTCACAGATGTTGCCCGCATGATCGCCGATGCGCTCCAGTGCGCGTGCCGCCCACATGATGTCGAGTACACGGGTAATAGTGCGCGGGTCTTCCATCATGAAGGTGATCAGCTGGCGCATCAGTGACTCGTATTCCTTGTCCACCTTGATGTCTTCGCGCGCCACATTCAGCGCTGCCTCGACATCCATGCGGGCGAAGGCGTCCAGCGCGTCGTTAAGCATCTGCCGCACATGGTTGCCCAGATGCTGCAGCTCGACAAACTGGTTTTTGTTCATATCGGTATCGGCCAGGCTGACCGCCATACGGCCAACCCGCTCGGCCTGATCACCGATGCGCTCCAGGTCGGTGATGGTCTTGATCACCGCGACGATCAGACGCAGGTCACTGGCCGCCGGCTGGCGTCGTGCCAGCACCCGGCTGCACTCCTCGTCGATGGCCACCTCCATGGCATTAACCTTGTAGTCACCGCCGATCACCAATTCACCCTGTTTGGAGTCGCCGTTGACCAGCGCCTCGATCGCCGCGCTCAGCTGTTGCTCCACCAGTCCGCCCATGGCCATCACGCGGTTGCGGATATCTTCCAGTTCGACGTTGTACTGTTGGGAAATGTGCTGTCCGATACTGATCTTGTCCATCATCTGTCTCCTGGGGCACACCCCGATATTCTTAAAAAATTTGTTTGGCCACAGAGGACACAAAGATCACAGAGCAGGCAAAGTAGGAAGCCTGCCGATATGCATACTCTCAACCGGGGCCACAAAACTATGGAGTTCACTAATACCATCTCATTCTCGGTGTCCTCTGTGACCTCTGTGGCAAACTCCTTAACCATATCGCCCGGTGATGTAGTCTTCGGTCTGTTTTCTGGACGGGTTGGTAAACAGGGTATCGGTGTCGCCGAACTCCACCAGTTCACCCATGTACATGAAAGCAGTATAGTCCGACACCCGTGCCGCCTGCTGCATGTTATGGGTGACGATGACGATAGTGTAACGTTCCTTGAGCTCGTAGATCAGCTCCTCGATCTTGAGCGTGGAGATCGGATCGAGCGCCGAGGCCGGCTCATCCAGCAACAGCACCTCGGGTTCGATGGCAATGGCACGGGCGATGACCAAACGCTGCTGCTGGCCGCCGGAGAGGCCCAGCGCCGAGTCATGTAACCGGTCTTTGACCTCATCCCACAGGGCCGCACTACGCAGCGCGCTTTCCACCACATCATCCAGCTCACGCCGGCTTTTCTTACCCATCAGGCGCAGCCCGTAGGCGACATTTTCGTAGATCGACTTGGGAAACGGGTTAGGCTTCTGGAACACCATGCCGACGCGACGGCGCAGCTCCGCCACATTAACGTTGCGCTGGTACATATCCTCGCCATCAAGCTCGATATTGCCTTCGATACGTACCCCATCGACCAGATCGTTCATACGGTTAAAGCAGCGCAGCAACGTCGACTTGCCACAACCGGAGGGACCGATAAAGGCGGAGACACGCTGACGCGGGATCTGCAGATTCACATCCTTTAGTGCCTGTTTATCACCGTAATAGAGATTCAGATCCTTAACCTCCAGACAAAGGGCCTCATCCTGCAGGTTACGGTGGCGTGGTTTGCGCTCCATGGCGCGGATGTCCACGCCGTGGCTCGCGGCCGCTGACTCGCTCATCGCTTGCTCCAGTTTATTGTTCCAGCGCGCGGTACTTCTCGCGCAGATGATTACGGATGGCGATCGCTGCCAGATTAAGCATAACGATCACCAGCACCAGCAACAGTGCCGTGGCATAAACCAGCGGTCGGGCTGCCTCAACATTGGGGCTCTGAAAACCGACATCATAGATGTGAAAGCCCAGGTGCATAAATTTTCTATCCAGATGCAGAAACGGCGCATTGCTATCCAGTGGCAGAGAAGGTGCCAGCTTGACCACACCAACCAGCATCAGCGGCGCCACCTCACCGGCGGCGCGTGCCACCGCGAGGATCAGGCCGGTCATCATCGCCGGACTGGACATCGGCAACACCGTGCGCCACAGCGTCTCCGCCTTGGTGGCGCCGAGCGCCAGACTGCCCTCGCGGATGGAGCTCGGAATACGCGACAGTCCCTCCTCGGTAGCGACAATCACCACCGGCAGGGTGAGAATTGCCAGCGTCAGCGAGGCCCAGAACAGACCACCGGTGCCGTAGGTCGGCGCAGGCAGTGCCTCGGGAAAGAACAGCTGGTCGATATTGCCGCCGAGGAAGTAAACAAAGAAGCCCAGACCGAACACACCGTAGACAATGGAGGGGACCCCGGCCAGATTGTTCACTGCGATGCGGATCACGCGGGTCAACGGCCCCTGCCTGGCATACTCGCGCAGGTAGACCGCAGCGATCACGCCAAACGGGGTGACGAAAATCGACATCAGGATCACCATCATCACCGTGCCGAAGATCGCAGGGAAGATACCGCCCTCGGTGTTCGCCTCTCGCGGGTCGTCACTGACGAACTCCCACAGTTTGGCGATATAGAAGCCGATCTTGTCAAACAGCCCCATCTCATTGGGACGATAGGCGCGCACCACCACGGAGAGTGGCATATCGACTTCTTGCCCGTCCATCACCACACCGGTGAGGCTGTCACGGCCGATCTGCTGGTAGAGCTCACGCAGTCGCGCCTGATAGCCCTGATAGCGATTTTGCAGTACCTGACGCTCTTCTGCGATAGCCTGGTGCTCACGGCTTCCCGCGGCGACACCATCCAGCTCCAGACGCCGCTCGGCCAGGCGCAGCTTCTCGATCTGGTAATTGATGGCGCCGATATCGTCCTGTTCGATCTTTTTTATCTGGGCCCGTAACTCACCGGCGCGTTCGATCAGCGGCTGCAGTGCCTGCCACGCCTCGTCCCCACTGGCGACCAGCGTGCCATCCTGGCGTACCTCTTTGAGGTAACCGTAGAAATTGCCCCACTCATAGCGCTCGATCGCCATCAGCTTTTCCGGATAGCGCATCTGCTGCAGGCGCGCCTCCAGCGCCCAGCGAAAATCAAGGCCAACGGTGTCGCGGTTGCCGGTTTTTACCAGCAGGCGGGCGACGGTATCAGTTCCCTCGGGAAGTTCCAGTGTCGGGTCCTGGATCTGCTCCCGCGGCACCACCTCACGCTCATGTATCTCGCCGACCAGACGGCTGATGCTGCCGTCCGGCTCCAGGTAATCCGCCTCCATGATCGGCTTGGCCCAGAAGTGACCCAACCCGCGTATGCCGATAAGGATCAGCAGCGCCGCCACCATCACGATACTGATACTGACAGCACCGGCATTAAGCCACACCCAGGGCTTGCCACTGCCAAACCACTGTTTCAGATCACTAAACATCGCATTCATCCGTTACAGGCTGCTGTACTTGCGGCGCAGCCGCTGGCGCACCAGCTCCGCCAGGGTATTGAAAAAGAAGGTGAAGATGAACAACACCAGCGCCGCCAGGAACAGTACGCGATAGTGGGTGCTGGCCACCTCCGACTCGGGCATCTCCACCGCGATATTGGCCGAGAGGGTACGCATCCCCTGGAAGATGCTGAAATCCATTACCGGGGTGTTGCCAGTGGCCATCAGCACGATCATGGTCTCACCCACGGCACGCCCGACGCCGATCATGATGGCGGAGAAGATCCCCGGGCTGGCGGTGAGAATGACCACCCTCATCATGGTCTGCCAGGGTGTGGCACCCAGCGCCAGCGAACCAAAGGTCAGGTGCCGTGGCACGCTGAAGATGGCGTCCTCGGCGATGGAGAAGATGGTGGGGATCACCGCAAAACCCATCGCCAGACCGACCACCATGGAGTTGCGCTGGTCATAACTGATCCCCAGCTCATTGTGCAGCCAGGCTCGCATATCCCCATCGAACAGTGCACGCTCCAGCGGCAGACTCACCTCGAAACTCAACCACACCAGAGCGATCACCACCGGGATCAGCAGTGCCGCCTCCCAGCCATCCGGCACCCGGTTGCGCAGTCCGCGCGGCAACCGGTGCCAGGCATAGGCAAAGGCCAGAATGCCCAGCGGTAACACCAGCAACATGGCGAACACACCCGGCATGTGGGTCTCCAGCACCGGCGCCAGCCAGAGACCGGCGAGGAAACCGAGGATCACCGTTGGCAGCGCTTCCATGATTTCGATGGTCGGTTTGACCGCCTTGCGCATCCGCGGGGCCATGAAATAGGCGGTAAAAATCGCCCCGAGGATCGCCAGCGGCACCGCGATCAACATCGCGTAGAAGGCCGCTTTAAGGGTACCGAAGGCCAGCGGGGTGAGACTGAACTTGGGCTCGAAATCGTTGCTCGCCGAGGAGGATTGCCAGATGTGCGCCGGTTCGCTGTAGCCCTCGTAGTGCACCTTACCCCACAGCGCCGACCATGAGATCTCCGGGTGCTCGTTATGCACTCGCCAGAAATGTAACCGCCCTGCGCTGTCCTCTACCATGAAGGTATCAGAGCGCGGGGCGTTGGTGATCTGCACGATGGGTGTATCCGCCACCTGCTCCACCAGCAGCTTGCGCTCGGCGGTGGAGTGGTAAAGACCGACGCGACCTTGCTCATCCCCAACCAGGAAGCCCTTGCGCCGCTCCTCGCTGGCAATGGCGGTGATCGGCTGCCCTGCCAGGGCGAACTCGCGTACCCGGGTCAGATGGTGGTTGTTGTGCTCATCCCGCACTGGGAACCACTGCACCACCTTTCCTGTAGTGCTGCCTGCCAGCAGTGAGATACCGCCGACCAGCATGCGCAGACTGCTCAACTGTTCGCCGCGGCCCAGCAGCTGGAGCCGTTCCAGCTGACGGGGCGTGCCATTGATATCATAGTGCAGCAGGGTACCGTCCCGGGAGGCGACATAGAGGCGACGCAGGTCCGTTCCCAGCAGGAGATAGTCGGGACTGATATCGAGCCCGTCAATTACCACCAAGTCCCGCTCCAGCGTGATCTCCTCGCTAAGGAAAGAGGTCTGTTTGGTGAATCGCCCGAGTACAACCTGACCATTGCCGGTGACAGCGGCAAGCAGTAGCTGATCCTCACTGTCCCGCATCGACAGATGGGCCACGGGAGCGCCCTGCGGCAGCAGCTCCAGCGGCTCCTTGCCGTAGGGATAGTCAATCGTCGGGGTTAAGGTCCGGGTCAGCACCTCCGTGTCCTCGGCATAACCGACCTTGAAGCCGTGCCGCGCTATCACCACCCGGCCATCATCCAGTCCCAGTCCCAGCAGCGGGCTACCGGCGATGGCGCGCGCCTGGCTGGTGATACGGCGCCCCTCGGGCACCAGCGACAGCGTCTCCTTGATGCCGCCATCACGGGTAGCGAAAAAGATCGCCTGCCCCTCGGAGGTGTAGCGCACCGCCATCCCGGACTGCTCCTCGATATCCAGCACCATCGTCTCACCCGTGCCGGGCAGCGGATAGCTGGCGATCTTCTCGCTGCTGGCCGGGACAAACAGCGGGAATACCACATAGAGCAGATAGAAGAAGATCAGGACAATGGCGATGATCACGCCGATACCGCCTACGGCGACGCCACGGCGGGCCAGCCTGTCCTTGAGCATGCGCCAGCGGTTACGCGGCGTGGCGGCGCTGCCGGTGAGGGAATTGTGGGAGCTGGGAGAGGATACGGTTGTCATGGCGCGCATCATATTATGGAAATATGACAACAAGATGACAGTCGAAAATTGATGCGATATCCAGTAGCCGGCCTTTTGCCGTTACCGGAGCCGGGTATTACATCAGGCGGTGCGCCGCTTCGTCCTTCAGCCCCATCACCTGCTGGGCCAGCGATATCCCCTGCTCGGCAAAGATATCCAGGTCCTTCCAGGCACCGGAGACATCCAGCTCCTTCTCCATATTCGGCGCCACCACCTTGAGCAGGTAGTCATCCGCCGACTGGCGGATGGAGAGAACATAAAAATCGGGGTCACTTTTACCATCCTGCACCATGGCGAAGATGTAGCGATAGTCGACGCCGTCGTCGCTCTCCACCTCCCCCAGTATGGTGATGGAGAAGTCCCCCAGCTGGTAACGGCGCTTGGGGATGGCGGTTTTTATCTGTGGTGCGTTCATGGCAAACCTTCTACTTAAGTACCTGAATCAGGTGTTAGGGACAGCCTTGCACAAAATCAAGGTGTACTCCACACAAGGCGATGGTGAACCACCAGTACACTAGCTTCGGACCGCAGCAATGGCCCTGGCATGCAGCCACGACGGCAGGTGCTTTCCCGCCTGGCGCAGTGCACGGTCCAGTGCCCGATAGTCTGGCTCCATTCTCGCCACCAGGCGCCAGTAACTGGCCGAATGGTTCATGTGACGGGTATGGCACAGCTCATGGACAAACAGGTAGCGCACCAGTTCCGGCGGCACAAACAGCAGCCCGGCGTTGAGGTTGATCTGGCTACGGGAGGAGCAACTTCCCCAGCGGCTGCGCTGGCAGCGCACTGTCGCACCGCGAAACGCCAGGCCTGTCTCGGTGCTCACCTGCTCCAGCCACGGCACCAGATGCTGCCGTCCCTTGCGCACCAGCCAACGCTTCAGGCTCGGTTGCCAGTGGTGCCCGCCACTGACCTTCAGTACACCCTCCCCGGCAGCACGACAGCCGTAACGTCCGCTCTCATCATCCAGATAGGTCACATCCCACTGCTCCGCTATCGCCGCCAGCTGCACCTTGCCAGGAGCCGCTACCGGCTGCAGCGGTGTCGTCCCCGCACTCTGCAGCCGCTGCAGATGACGCAGTACCCAGCTCTCGTGCTGATCGAGCAGTGACGGCAGCTGCCGTTCATCAAATCCGCGGGGAACCACCACTTCCACCTGGCTGTCCGGGTGGATCTTCAGCCGTGCATAGCGGGCACGGGCACTGCGGCGCATGACAACCCTTTCACGCCATACTGAATTGGCTCGGTAAATGTCGGTCATCGGCGCATTATCCGTTGCGCCGGCGCAACGGGCAACCGCGCTTTCACTGGAATTATAGTAGAATCGCCTATTTCCCCCTTACCGCACTTCGACTCACCCATGCGTAAATACCACGGCACACTGATCCACAAGTCCCGGGATGAAGAGGGCGAGATCGAGGTCATCGACGATGCCGTCTACCGTTCGCTCCATTTCGGCTCTGAACCCAAGCAGAGCAGCATGCTGTTGCGTGACCCGTTCCATCTGGCGCTTGCCTATACCCGCGCCATGGCCTGCGCCGTGCTGTTTCACGAAGCACCGAAAGATGTCCTGCTGATCGGCCTCGGTGGCGGCTCACTGGCCAAATTTCTGCTGCAACACTTTCCGCAGTGCCGGATTGAGGCGGTTGAAACCCGTGAGGCGGTAGTGGAGGTCGCCCGCAGCCACTTCCATCTACCGGAAGATCCCCGCATCCACTTCCATATCGGCGACGGCGGCAGCTTTGTGCGCAACCACGCCACACAACAGGACGCGCGTTACGACCTCATCTTCGTCGATGCCTTCCTCGGCAGCGGTATCGCCCGTACCGTGTGTGGCATCAGTTTCTTCGATGCCTCTCGTCATCTGCTGAGTGACGGTGGGATTTTCAGCATGAATCTGTGGAACGGTGACTTTATCAATGCCCGGGAGATGCTGGAAGATATCCGTGAAAGCTTCAATGACAATGTGCTGAAACTACCGGTCGATGGCAAGGACAACACCATTGCCCTGGCCGGCAAGGGCGTGATGATGAAACGGCAGTTAAAGCAACAGCAGCACAAGGCACGGCAGATGGAGCAAGGCATCAATATCGAGTTCAGCCTCTTCCTCAAACAGCTGAAGAAACACAACGGCTGGTCACCGTTCTAGGGAACCTCTGGGGGGTATGAAGAGACCGCCAAGAGTGATGCGCTACACTAACTACCGCCCCTCCCCCCTCTATTGTTGACTGAACGCAGCCACCAGGCACCCACCAGCGTGATGCTGATCGCCACCAGGATCACCATCAGTACGGCAATAACCGAACCGAGCAGCTGTGGGGCGAACAACAGTCCTGCCCCCAGCCCGAGCATCATGGTACCCGAGAGCAGCTTGAGCAGACGCCCCTCCTCGGGCTGCAGTTTGCGCCGACCGAGAGTGATGGTGAACAGCAGTACAATAGTGAGCAGCGGGATCACATAAATCAAATTGTACAACAGCAGATAGAGGTAATACTCGGTGCTGGTCAGCCCCTCCAGGGTCAGCACCCGGGTATAGACCATCGGCAGACCCGAGGTACACAGCAGCTCGTAGCTGTTGGCCGCCACCGCCAGAGTGACGGTCCCCAAGGTAAGCGCCGGCAGGTTATCCGCCTGCAGCAGGCCACGCATGCGCTGGAACAGGCCCGGCTTTTTTGCCTCGGGAATGGAGAGCGAAAGACCGCGCCCGGGCAGAAAGAAATCCTTGATATTGATAAACGCCATCACCACCGCTACCGCCCCGGCGGCAAGGGTAAACAGCTGCTGCATACCCGCGAGTAGAAACAGGTTGAGCCAGGCGGCCATAAACAGGAAATAGAAGGCGCCGGAGAAGAAGACAAACACCCCGCCGATAAACAACATCCGCCGCCGGCTGCGGGTATTCACCAGCAGGCTGAGCAGAAACAGCAGTACAAAGAAGGCGCAGGGGTTAAAGGCATCCAGTGCCGCGATCACCACCGTAACCAGAAACAGTGAATCCCCGTCCACCTTGCCGAACACCGGAAGCACCACCTCCCCGGGGGCTGACACCGGCATATCCTCCCCGTTGCGGACGGCCTGATAACACTCCCCCAGGGCCTGCCGCAGCATCTCTCCGCGGCCATCGAAACCCACCTCCATCTGGCCGCAGAAGAGAAAGGCCGGCACCGATCTCGCCTCCCTACCCAGCAACCCCGCCATCCGGCTGTAGCGCTGCATGTTCTCCCGACTCCCCAGCACCTCGAACGAATGCAGTCTCAGCCAGCGGTATTCGGCGGCAAGCCGCTCCACCACCGGCTTGGCATCCTGACAATGGGGACAGTTGTTGGACCAGAAAAAATAGAGATCCAGCGTAGGCTCTCCCTGCGCATCGTTGTCAAACCAGCGTATTTCACCCGCTTCACTGCCCATCGCAGCCGTGGCTGAGACGGTCAGCAGCAAGAAAAGAGCCGCTATGGCGCGCCAGTGGGAGAATTTATTCATAATAATTTCTTATTAAAACAGGGAATTTCATCAGCCAATAATTCAAGCATCCTGAATAGGGGAAGGGGATACCCTAATGTCGCTCATGCGGCTGAATCCCTTTCCTGTCACGGAATTTCCCCGTACCCGCACAATATCCGGCAACTGTCGCTGCAGGATAACCCCATCGCCTGTCGGCTCGTAAAGAGGGGAGTATATAAGCCGCACCTGATTTAGCCCACTAGCAATGTCCCGGGGCTGGTCTACCTTAACAAAACCGGCGGAAAAAGGACGCCACACCAGGCAGGAGGCGGGAGCATGCTGAATACCACAGGTACAGTACAAGAGATCGGGAAGATTAGCCTTGTCCTGAGTTACGCGCCACTGGGGCTGGTACGGGCACTGAGCGCACGTATCGGTATCGACAGCATGCTCGTCGACACCGGCTGCGTGACCCTGTGTGACAACAGTGAGGTGGGAATCGTCCTGAGCATTCCCAACGGTGAGCACAACCAGACCCACCGCATTCGCGCCAGGGTCGCCGGTAACGACGGCGACGGGGTCAAACTCACCTTTCAGGAGTGTGATCGTGCCACCCTGCAGGCGCTGTTGCCCTACGTCACAGCCCACTAGCCCATACGCAAAACGCCCCGCGGTTGCGGGGCGTTTTGGTTTGGCTGAGGTCGCTGAATTACTTCAGTTTGGCCAGCTCCTTCTCAACTACCGTAGCCGGCAGCGGGATATAGCCATCCTTGACCACCACTTCCTGGCCGACACGCGACATCACCATATTGATGAACTCACGCTCAAGCGGCGGCAGCGGCTTGTTGGGGTGCTTGTTGACATACACATAGAGAAAACGTGACAGCGGATACTTGCCGTCGAGCGCGTTCTCGGTAGTGGCTGCAACAAACGCTTGCCCCTCTTTTTTGGCCAACGGCACGGCGCGCACGCCGGAGGTCTTGTAGCCTACGCCGGAGTAGCCAATACCGTTAATGGAACTGGAGATGGACTGGACCACGGAGGCGGAGCCCGGTTGCTCATTGACACTGTTCTTATAATCGCCCTTGCACAGCGCATGCTTCTTGAAATAGCCGTAAGTGCCTGAAACAGAGTTACGCCCGTAGAGCTGAACACTTTTCGACCCGAGACTGCCGCCCAGACCAAGCTGGCCCCAGCTGGTGACGTCCTCGCTGTAACCGCACTTGCGGGTGGAAGAGAAAATGGCATCCACCTGGGCCAGACTCAGCCCCTCAATCGGGTTATCCTTGTGGACGTAAACGGCCAGGGCGTCGATGGCCACCGGCACCGGAGTCGGCTTGTAACCGTGACGTTTTTCAAACGCCTCCAACTCCTTGTCTTTCATTTTGCGGCTCATCGGACCAAGATTGGAGGTGCCCTCGGTCAGTGCAGGAGGCGCGGTGGAAGAACCGGCAGCCTGAATCTGGATATTCACGTTGGGGTAGAGACGCTTGAACTCCTCGGCCCACAGGGTCATCAGGTTGGCCAGGGTATCCGAGCCAACGCTGGAGATATTTCCCGAGACACCACTGGCACGCTGGTACTCCGGCAACTTCGGGTCAACCTCAGCCGCAGCAAAAGCCTGACCGGCCATCATTGAAGCGCCGACCACACCGGCGATAATCGTTTTAACTACTTTCATCGAACAACACTCCTGGGTTTGCACATCATCGATGGTTGCACTATGCGTGCAAAAGATGACAAATTGATGAATCGGCAGTGAAATTTCGGTGACAGACCGGTTAGGGGTTAGGGGTAAAGAGTGGGGGGTTAGGGAGAGAACCCTCTCACTCCTCATTCCTCGGACACGATCAGCGAGCCGGGGAAATCAATACTGAAGGTGCTGCCTTTTCTCAGGGTACTGCTGATACGCAATGCGCCGTTATGGCGATTAACCACATGCTTGACGATCGCCAGACCCAGACCGGTTCCGCCTGATGCCTTTGAGCGCCCCACATCCACCCGGTAGAAACGTTCGGTAAGACGGGGGATATGCTCCGGCGCGATCCCCATGCCCGAGTCCTGTACTTCAAAATGTGCACCGCCGGCATCGCGGTACCAGCGCACCTGGATCGTGCCTCCCTCCGGGGTGTAGCGCACGGCATTGGCAATCAGATTACTGAAGGCGCTGTAGAGCTCCTTCTCCGCTCCATAGATGGACAACTCCTTACCGCAGTCGAAACTCAGGCTCTGTTGCTTCTGCTCGGCCAGCGGCATGATGCCCTTTTCGATCACCCCCAGCACCGTGGTGACCGGCACCACCTCATGTGGCGGGACACTGCGTTCGGTCTCCAGTCGCGACAGCAGCAGCAGGTCCTCCACGATGTGCTGCATGCGCGAGGCCTGCTGCTGCATCAGCCCAAGCGAACGGGCCAGGTGTGGCGCATACTCCTGCTCGTCTTCCAGCAGGGTCTCCAGAAAGCCGCTCATCACCGTCAGCGGGGTACGCAGCTCATGGGATACATTGGCCACAAAGTCGCGACGCATCTGCTCCAGTCGCTGCTGCTGACTTACATCCCTGGCAATCAACAGGCGTTGCTCCCGTCCATAAGGAACAATGCGTAGATTCAGCGTCACGCAGTCATCATCGGGGGCGGGAATGCGCAGCGGTTCACTGTTCGCCCCCTTAGAGAGGAGACGAGTGAACTGGGGGTGTCGAAGCAAGTTGACGATGCGCTGACCGACATCCTTGCCCGGTTGCAGGCCAAGCAGCTGCTGTGCCGCACTATTGAACCACTCGATAGTGCCATCGGCGTCCAGGATCACCGTGGCATCCGGCATCGCCGCTGTGGCCTCCTGGAAACGCTTAATCAGTCCCGTCAGGCGGCGCTTGCGCTTGCGGTTGCGCAGTTGCAATCGGTAAAGCAGGTGAAAAACATCACCCCAGATCCCGCTGGCCTCGGGCGGATGAAAGCGGTGTCCATCGTTAAGCCACGCATAGAGTCGGTAAAGGTTATACAGGTGCCAGCTCAAATAGCCCGCCAGAACCATTATCGCCATGAACCAGGGGTGATCGAAAGGCAACCCCAGCAGAACCGCTACTGTCAGCAACAGGAACAGGCGTCGCAACTCCGCAGACCATGAATTGAACAAGCGCGAGTCCTTCTTTTACATCAGACCTGTGAAGAGAAACGGTAACCGGCACCACGCACGGTCTGGATATAACGGTCGTAGCCCTCGTCGGCGAGAACCTTGCGCAGCCGCCGTATATGCACATCCACGGTACGCTCCTCGACAAAACTGCCACGGCTCCAGACCATATCCAGCAGCTGTGAGCGGCTGTAGACCCGCTCCGGATGAGCCATAAAAAACTGCAGCAGACGAAACTCGGTCGGCCCCATCTCCAGCCGCTGGCCATTGGCGCTGACCCGGTGGCTGTGGCTATCCAGCGACAGTCCCTCCACTTCCAGCAACCCCTCCCCCTGTTCCGGGCTGGCACGGCGGATCACCGCCTTGATACGGGCAATCAGCTCGCGCGGTGAAAACGGCTTGCTGACATAGTCATCCGCGCCACTATCCAGCCCGCGGATACGGTCATCCTCCTCGCTGCGTGCGGTGAGCATAATAATCGGCACCTCACGGGTATACTCCTCGCGGCGCAGGCGACGGGCCAGTTCGATGCCGCTGCTGCCAGGCAGCATCCAGTCGAGCAGGATAAGGTCCGGTACGCCGTCGGCGAGCAGACGCTCGGCCTGTATAGCGTCCTCCGCCTCACTCACCAGATAGCCTGCCCGTTCAAGCGCCATAGCGGTCATTTCACGAATCGCCGCTTCGTCCTCAACCAGTAGTATTCTCTTGCCTGTCATGATTCGGTCATCCCTTGGTAACACGGCACCATTAGAGACAACCAATATTACACGCGTATGACAGCATGACAGCATGACGACCCTTTTGTGTAGCAACACCTTTCACAAAGCATCTTCACCGCAGAGGCGCTGAGGCGCAAAGATTTAGTGCCGATGCCCCGGATAGTCCGCGACAGGACAAGGCAAAGCACCGCAAACCGGTTCCCTTCGCGTCATTGCGCCTTTGCGGTGGAAAAGGCCTGTCTGCGCTACTTCTCCAGCTGGCTGACATCCCTTACCGCACCACGTGATGCTGATGTGGTCATCGCCGCATAGGCCTTGAGCGCCGCGGAGACCTTGCGCTGGCGCGGTGCCGCCGGCTTCCAGGCATCGGGCCCCTTGAGCTCCATGGTGGCACGCCGCTCTGCCAGTTCGTCGTCGCTCAGTGCCACGCGGATAGTACGGCCGGGGATATCGATCTCGATGGTATCACCCTCTTCCACCAGACCGATGGCACCGCCCTCGGCCGCCTCGGGAGAGGCGTGGCCGATGGAGAGGCCGGAGGTACCGCCGGAGAAACGACCGTCGGTGAGCAGGGCGCACGCCTTACCCAGCCCCTTGGACTTGAGGTAGGAGGTCGGATAGAGCATCTCCTGCATGCCGGGACCACCGCGGGGCCCCTCGTAGCGGATGATGACCACATCCCCCGCCTGGATTTTATCCCCCAGAATCGCCTCGACGGCGGCATCCTGACTTTCGAAGATGCGCGCCGGACCGGAGAACTTGAGGATCGATTCATCCACCCCCGCCGTCTTCACCACGCAGCCCTCCTCGGCCAGATTGCCATAGAGCACCGCCAGGCCGCCCTCTTTGGAGAAGGCGTGCTCGATATCGCGGATGCAGCCATTCTCGCGATCCAGGTCCAGCTCCGGATAGCGTTTGTCCTGGCTGAAGGCCACCTGGGTCGGTACCCCGCCGGGGGCGGCGCGGAAGAAATCGCGGTGTGCGGGGGGGGCGCTGCGGCTCACGTCCCACTTATCGATCGCCTCGCCCATGCTCGGGGCGTGCACGGTGCCCACATCGGTATGCAGCAGTCCACCCCGCTCCAGCTGACCGAGGATGCCCATCACGCCACCGGCGCGGTGCACATCCTCCATGTGGTACTGCTGGGTGGAGGGGGCCACCTTGCACAGGTGCGGCACCTGGCGCGAGAGGCGATCGATATCACTCAGATCAAAATCGACCTCGCCCTCCTGCGCTGCGGCCAGCAGATGCAGGATAGTGTTGCTGGAACCACCCATGGCGATATCCAGGCTCATGGCATTCTCGAATGCCGCCCGGGTGGCAATGGAGCGGGGCAGCACGGAGGCGTCATCCTGTTCATAATAGCGTTTGGCCAGCGCCACGCTGATACGCCCGGCCTCAAGGAACAGCCGCTCGCGATCGGCGTGGGTAGCCACCAGCGAACCGTTGCCCGGCAGTGAGAGGCCCAGCGCCTCGGTCAGGCAGTTCATGGAGTTGGCGGTAAACATACCCGAGCAGGAGCCGCAGGTGGGGCAGGCTGAGCGCTCCAGGGTCGCCACGTCCTCATCCGTCTCATCAGGATCGGCAGCCGCCACCATGGCATCGACCAGATCCAGATGCACTTCCTGATCATGGATCACCGCCTTACCCGCCTCCATCGGTCCGCCGGAGACGAACACTGTGGGGATATTCAGGCGCATCGCCGCATTGAGCATGCCGGGGGTGATCTTGTCGCAGTTGGAGATACAGACCAGCGCATCGGCGCAGTGGGCGTTAACCATATACTCCACCGAGTCGGCGATGATCTCCCGCGAGGGCAACGAATAGAGCATGCCATCGTGACCCATGGCAATACCGTCATCCACCGCGATGGTATTGAACTCCTTGGCCACGCCGCCGACTTTCTCAATCTCGCGCGCCACCAGCTGCCCCATATCCTTCAGGTGGACATGACCGGGGACAAACTGGGTAAAGGAGTTGGCCACGGCGATGATCGGCTTGGCAAAGTCGTCATCCTTCATCCCTGTGGCTCGCCACAGGGAACGGGCGCCGGCCATGTTGCGGCCGGCGGTGGAGGTGCGTGAACGGTATTCGGGCATGGTCTCTCTCTCAATTCGGGCTGGCGATGACACTAGTGTACTAGTTTACACCCGCAGAGGCCGCACGGGAAAACCCGCGGCGCACAAGCCACTTGTTCGGGAGAAGCTGAGTTGCAGAAAGACCAGTACTGGTCGGGATATCAACCGCCTGGTCGGCACGATAAGTGGAGCATGCCGGGTTGCGCACCGTAACGAGGTGTGTTGATCGGAGAAATCCACCGGGGTCAGCCTATTCCGAATGCCATCCGCCTCGGTGACGGGGTCCCGGACACACACCTCAGCGTCTGCGTTTCACATCGAGCCGGCGCACAAACTCTGCCATAACCTGTGCATAGAGCTCCTCTTTCAGCACCACATCCTCCACCCCGGCATCGAGGTTGGGATTGTCGTTTACCTCGATGACGTAGACACCATCGCTATTCTGTTTCAGATCCACACCATAAAGCCCGTCACCGATCAGGTTGGCCGCCTTCAGCGCCACCGAGACCACCTCCGCCGGTGCCTGCTCCACCGCAAGGGTGCGGAATCCCCCTTCACTAAAACCGCCCTTGCCATCGTATTTAACGATCTGCCAGTGCTTTTTCGACATAAAGTACTGGCTGACAAACAGCGGCTGGCGATTGAGGATCCCCACCCGCCAGTCAAATTCGGTATAGAGATACTCCTGCGCCAGAATCAGCTCCGACTCACGGAACAGCCGTGCGGTCACCTCCCGCATCTGTGCCGCGTCCTCCACCTTGAACACCCCCTGAGAGAATGAGCCGTCCGGCACCTTGAGGACCATGGGAAAACCGATCTGCTGTTGCGCCGCGCTGAGGTCCCCCTTGCCGACGATCACCGTCTTCGGCGTCGGCACTTTTTTGGCCCGCAGCAGCTCCGCCAGGTAGACCTTGTTGGTGCACAGCAGGATCGAGCGCGGATCATCGAGCACCACCATCTCCTCGCTTTCGGCCTTTTTGGCGAAGCGATAGGTGTAGTGATCGATGCGTGTGGTATCGCGGATAAAGAGCGCATCGTACTCGGCCAGGCGCGCATAGTCGCGCCGCTCAATCAACTCCACATCCACACCCAGTGTCCGCCCCGCCTTGATGAACTGGTTCAGCGCGCGACTGTTCGAGGGCGGCTGCGGATCATTGGGGTCGTGCAGAATAGCGATATCATAGCGGGACGCGGCGCGCCCTTTTGGTGCCCGCCAGCGTTTTTTACGATAGTGCGCAAAGGCTGCGGCAAGGTGGTCACGTTGCACCCCATCCAGTCGCTGCACCGGCAACGGCTTGATCGCCGCGATCCGCCACTTTCCCTGACGCTGAAAACCGACCCGCAGCAGCGGACAGGGAAACACCTCGAAGATCTGTCTCGCCAAAGCGGCCAGTGCCTCAACGTTGCAGCGGCCGAAATAGACATCCACCTCGAAACCACCATCCCCCTCCTGCTGTTGCAGATGTTTTCTGAATGCCTTCTGGATCTGCTGCTCCAGGTTTTCAGCATCGAGCAGATACATCGACTTGCGACTCAGATCGAGCATCGTCTTCACCGACGGCAAGGCGCGGTGTCCTCTGGCTTCGGCCAGCAAAGAGCAGTAGTAACCCACACTCAGGTAACGGTAGCTGCGACAGAGATTGACCACCTGGATATTTTTCTGCCGAAAATAGTCCTTACCCGTGAGGTAGTCATCCACGTGAACCACCTCGGCCTCCACCCCTTCGACTTTCCAGTCCGCAAAATTTTCGACGACAACGATCTGTAGACTCACCGCAGCTCTCCGTTACGGTTATAGATAATCAACGCCGCGCGCAGCCCGGACCTGCCGTAGCGTGCCATACGCGCAAAGTCCTTCTGCAGGATCGGCATGTTCATACAATCGGTTTCACTCTTACCCTTCTCCTCATCCACGTACGGGTCATGGACATAGACATAGCGCTCATCGAAACCGGTCACCACCACCCAGTGGGGAAACTTCTCCCGGTAGATGCGCCAGGAGCTGATCAGCACCAGCGGGATACCACCGCGATCGAAACCCTTGCGCATCTCCTCCAGCGTCAGCTGCCGGTAGTGCACCGGGATGCCCACCTCCGCCACCTCCTGCGCGAACTGCTGCTGCACCAGAGTCATCACCTCCTTCTTCTCTTCGCTACGCACCGAGTCGATGAACAGCGCCCCCGCCTCGCTGAGAAACATCTCCACCGCAAAGCCCCGATGCCAGGCAGCCAGCGCCATGCCGTGCGGGCCGCAGCCGCCGTGCCCGGAGGTCATGAACACCGTGGTCGACTCACGCCACAGCTGGATCTCCAGGGTGCGCTGCAAAGCAATATCGGGGGCGAGGCTGTGCATGGCCATCAACAACGAGGCCGGGCCGCAGGTAAAATCGAGGGTCTGACGGTAGTAAGGGACACGGGCGATAGCGGGGCTCAGGTGAGGCGCCAGCGCCTTCTCGAAACGCAGCGCCTCCATGTGATCCTCATAGTAGTCACGCAGGGTATCGAACTCGCGATAGCCGAGTCGGCGAAATAGCGCCAGCGAAGCCTCGTTGTCACGACGTACCTCCAGGCGCAGCACCACGCACTCGCCATCCAGGGCTGCCTGCTCGGCTGCGGAAACCAGCTCACGGCCGAGACCGTGCCCCTTGAACCTCTCATCCACCGCAATAGAGTAGAGACGGGCCAGGGAGGTGCCGGCATTGAACAGCACCGTGGCATAGCCGGCCAGCGCCCCCTGCTCCTCGGCGATGAGGGTCACGGCATTGGCCTTGGTCAACAGGTGACGGAAGCTGCGGCGGGAGAGCCGATCGGTCTCAAAACTTCGGTTTTCGAGCGCGACCAGCGCATCGAGGTCCCTGATTGTAGCCTTGCGTAGCATGGGGCACCCTCCTTTGAGGGCGAGTGGTGATCGCGCGCAATGTAGCACCAGGCCACCTCCCGCGCCATACTTCCCGTGCAGAATAAGCGGCGCAATCCTCCAGCCTCGCACCTATCGTTACCTCTTGCCTCACCACCGCCATCGGGTCCAGAATCACTACCATGACCAGACACACCCTACCCTCCCTGCGCGCCATGCTCGGCGCACTCATCGCCGCGCCGTCGATGAGCAGCGTCAGCCCGGAGTTCGACAGCAGCAACCGCGAAGTGATCGAGCTGTTGGCCGGCTGGCTCGAGCCGTTGGGCTTCCACATCGAGATCGTGCCGCTGCCCAGCCAGCCCCACAAGGCCAACCTCATCGCCACCCTGGGCCAGGGGTCCGGTGGTCTGGTGCTCGCAGGCCATACCGATACCGTACCCTACGACGAGGGACGCTGGAATTTCGACCCGTTTCACCTGACAGAGAAACACAACCGCCTCTATGGTCTTGGTACCTGTGACATGAAGGGCTTCTTCGCTCTGGCCATTGAGGCGGCCAGGTCGTTCGATAAAGGACAGCTGCAGCAGCCACTGATCATCCTCGCCACTGCCGACGAGGAGAGTTCCATGGAGGGCGCCCAGGCGCTGGTGGAACTGGGGCGGCCACGCGCCCGTTATGCGGTGATCGGCGAGCCCACCGGCTTGCGCCCGGTCAATGCCCACAAGGGGATCATGATGGAGGCGGTGCGCCTTACCGGCCGTTCGGGCCACTCCAGCGATCCCTCGCTTGGGGTCAGTGCGCTGGAGGGAATGCACAAGGTGATCGGTGATCTGCTCGCGTGGCGCGAGCAGCTGCAGGCGACACACCACGCTCCGCAATTCAAGGTACCGGTACCGACCCTGAACCTGGGCCACATCCACGGTGGCGACAACCCCAATCGAATCTGCGGCCACTGCGAGCTGCATTTCGACCTGCGCCCGATCCCGGGAATGGAGCTCGAGGCGCTACGCGAGACCCTCAACGACCGGCTACATCGACTACTGGGCGAGAGTGAACTCGGTTGGGAGCTGGCCCCGCTGTTCCACGGAACGGCTGCCATGCACACTCCGACCACCTCTGCCATCGTCGAGGCGGCGGAAGCGCTCACCGGCCACGACAGCGAGGCGGTCGCCTTCTGCACCGAGGGTCCCTATCTAACCGAGATGGGCATCGAGACCCTGATCCTCGGTCCCGGCGACATCGCGCAGGCCCACCAGCCCGACGAATACCTCGCAATGGACCGTCTCAACCCCACCGTCGAACTGCTGAAACAGCTCATCACCCGGTTCTGTCTTTAACGAATACGCCCTTTGCTTGCCATAACACGGCGAGAAACGGACAATAGCCCTTTAAATACTTCCACAGCCTGACGACAGCATGGACCCGAGCCTCGATCCACAGACCTTTGTACGCTGGTTCCGCGACTCCTCGCCCTATATCAACGCCTTTCGCGGGCGCACTTTCGTCGTCGCCTTCGGCGGCGAGATGATCGCCGAGGAGCAGTTTTCCAGCCTGGTCCACGACCTCGCACTGCTCAATAGCCTGGGCGTACGCCTGGTGCTGGTGCATGGTGCACGCCCGCAGATTGAGCAGCGGCTCAATGAGCGTGGCGTGGAGATGCAATACGTCAACGGCCTGCGCATCACCGATACGGCCGCACTGGCCTGTGTCAAGGAGGCGACCGGTGCGGTCCGGGTGGAGATCGAGGCGCTACTCTCCATGGGGTTGGCCAATTCGCCGATGGCAGGCGCCGACATCCGGGTCACCTCCGGTAACTTCGTTACCGCCCAGCCACTGGGAATACGCGAAGGGGTCGACTACCTGCACACCGGCGAGGTGCGGCGCATCGACACCGCGGCGATCCACCGCCAGCTCGGCGAAGGCGCCCTGGTGCTGCTCTCGCCCATCGGCTTCTCTCCCACCGGAGAAGTCTTCAATCTGAGTGCCGAGGATGTGGCCACCGCTGCTGCGATCCAGCTCCAGGCGGACAAACTGATCTACCTCATCGACGGCAATGGTCTGCAGCTGGATGACGGCACGCTGGTGCGCGAGCTCAATCTCAAGGAATCGGAGAGTTATCTGGAGGATCAGCAGGAACTCCCAGAGGCGATCGCCAAGAGTCTGTTCAGCGCCATCTTCGCCTGCAGCAACGGGGTAAACCGGTCGCACCTGCTCAGCCGTCACGTGGACGGCTCACTGCTGATGGAGCTGTTTACCCGCGACGGCATCGGTACCCTGATAAGCGGAGAGACCTTCGAGGATATCCGCCAGGCGACCATCGATGATGTCGGCGGGGTGCTGGAACTGATTGAACCGCTGGAGCAGGATGGGGTGCTGGTGCGGCGCGAACGTGAGCGGCTGGAGGTGGAGATCGACCACTTCACCGTCATAGAACGCGACGGCACCATTATCGCCTGTGGCGCCCTCTACCCCTTCAGCGAGGACGAGTGCGGTGAGCTGGCCTGTCTCGCGGTCCATCCGGATTATCGCAAGCAGGGGCGCGGCGACGACCTGCTGGAATACATCGAGCGCAAGGCAAAGGGCATGGGCATCAACCGCCTGTTTGTCCTGACCACCCGCACTGCACACTGGTTCCAGGAGCGCGGCTTCAATGCCGCCAGTCTCAAGGAGCTGCCGATGAGACGCCAGGAGCTGTACAACTACCAGCGCCGTTCCAAGGTTTTCATCAAGTCGCTTTGATGGCAAAGGTAAAGCGTGTCCAGTCGATAATCACCCCCGCTCGCCCGTTTCTCAAATGGGCGGGCAATAAGTTCCGCATCCTCGACAAGGTGCGGAAGAGCCTGCCGCCGGGACAGCGTCTGGTGGAACCCTTCGCCGGCTCCGGCGCAGTATTTCTCAACACCGACTATGAACGCTATCTGCTGTGCGACAGTAACCGGGACCTGATCGACCTGTACAACCTGCTGAAAGATAAGGGGGCGGGTTTTATCGAAGTGGCACAAAGCCTGTTCGTTGAAGCCAACAACTGCGCCGAGCGCTACTACGAACTGCGTGATGAGTTCAACCACTGCGCAGAGCCGGAGCGGCGCGCCGCACTGTTCATCTACCTCAACCGGCACGGTTACAACGGCCTGTGCCGCTACAACGCCAGTGGCGGTTTCAATGTACCCTTCGGCCGCTACAAGCGACCCTACTTCCCCAAACGGGAGATGCTGGCCTTTCACCACCGCGCCCAGCATGCCCGTTTCCGCCATCAGGACTTTGCCACGACCATCCGTCAATCACGCGACGGCGATGTCATCTACTGTGACCCGCCCTATGTACCACTCAGCCTCTCCGCCAACTTCACCAGTTACAGCGCCGGCGGCTTCGATCTGGAGCAGCAGAAAGAGCTGGCAAGATTGTCGGAAAAGGCCGCCAAACGAGGAGTGACGGTGCTGATCTCCAACCATGACACCGCCTTCGCACGGGAGATCTACCACAGTGCCCGGATAAAGCACTTCTCCGTACAGCGCTACATCAGTTGCCATGGCAAGAGCCGTAACAAGGCCGGTGAGCTGCTCGCCCTCTACAGTGCGGGGGAATAGTTCCAAAGTAATTATCAGCGTTCGACTACCATTGTGCGTCTCTTGAACTTCGAAGCTACCGCCCCGCGCGAATCAACCCACCCAGCCCCTTCTTCTCCAGCGCCCGAGTGAGATAGGCACGGATCTCCTTGGCATCCTCCATCGCCATGACCTTGCCGAGCAGCGATTTGGCATGACGGCGGCTGAAGCTGCGTACTACCCACTTGATGCGTAACAGGCTGGAGGCGCTCATACTCAGGCTGTTGATGCCCAGGCCAAGCAACAGCAGGGCCGCCGCCGGGTCACCGGCCATCTCGCCGCAGACACTGACCGGGACACGGTGTTTTTTCGCCCCCTCCACCACTTGTTTCAATGCCTGAATCACCGCAGGGTGCAGGGAGTCGTAGAGCTCCGCCACACGAGCATTGTTACGATCGACCGCCAGCAGGTACTGGGTCAGGTCATTGCTGCCGACGGAGAGAAAGTCAACCCGTCGTGCCAGTGGCTCGATCTGGTAGAGCAGCGAAGGTACCTCCACCATCGCACCGATCTTCGGCATGGCCACTGCCTCACCCTCCTCCAGCAGTTCATGGTGGGCGCGGCGAATCAGGTGGATCGCCTCATCCACCTCCGAGAGCGTACTGATCATCGGCAGAAGCAGCTGCAGATTGCCAAGGCCCACGGCTGCCTTGAGCATCGCCCTGATCTGAACCAGGAAGATCTCCGGGTGGTCCAGGGTGATGCGGATCCCACGCCAGCCAAGGAACGGGTTGTCCTCGTCGATCGGGAAATAGGGCAACGCCTTGTCACCACCGACATCCAGGGTACGCATGGTAACCGGACGTGGGGCAAAGGCCTCCAGCACCTGGCGGTAGACCTGGCGCTGCTCTTCCTCACCAGGGAAACGATCGCGCACCATAAACGGAAATTCGGTGCGATAGAGCCCCACCCCCTCGGCACCACTCTGGATAGAGGGGCCGATATCGGAAAGCAGGCCGGTGTTGGCATAGAGCGGGATATGCACGCCGTCCGTGGTCACGGACTCCTCATCACGCAGCCCCTGCAGATCGGCGGTCAGCTCCCGCTCCTCCTGCTGCAGCCGACGGTATTCCTTTTTTATCTCTTTAGGTGCGTTGACATAGACCCGGCCAGAGTAACCATCGGCGATGATCTCCCGATCATTGATCCGGCCCACCGGCATGTCGTCCACACCGAGCACTGCAGGGATCCCCAGGGCACGGGCAAGGATCGCCGTGTGTGAGGTTCTTGAACCACGCACAGAAACCACACCCACCAGACGAGCGGCCGGTACCTCGGCCAGCATTGAGGCGGTGATCTCCTCACCGACCAGAATGGTGTTCTTCGGATAATCCATCCCCTTCGCGTTTTTCTGCTGCAGTTGCAACAGAATCCGCCGCCCCAGGTCACGCACATCCTCGGCCCGCTCGCGCAGATAGGGATCGTCCATTTCATTGAAGGCACGGATATGCTCCAGGATGGTTTCTCTCAACGCCCCCGGCGCCCAGTTTCCGGCACGGATCCGCTCGGTCACATCACCGATAAGAGTGTCGCTGTCGAGCATCAAAAGATAGGCATCAAACAGGGCGCTGTCTGCGGCCGGCAGAGCATCGCTGATATTGTCGACCATGGCACGCACGTCCTGTTTGACCTGGCGCACTGCCTCCAGAAAACGATCCTGCTCGGCCACCACATCATCGACTGGCCGGTCGGGGATATTTTCCACATCGGCATGGGCGCTCACCGCCACAGCACGGCCGATAGCCACACCCGGTGCACCGGGCAGACCGCGCAAGGGATAGCCGTCGAGGTTACGCTGGGTCTGCAAACCGTCGATCCCCCCACTCGCCTCGGCATGGGCGATAGCACCGGCCAGCTGTGCGGCGATGGTCACCAGCAGGGTGACGATATCCTCATCGTAGCGGTGTTCCGCATGCTGCTGCAGGACCAGCACCCCCAGCACCTTGCGGTGGTGGATGATCGGTACGCCAAGAAAGGCGTGATACCACTCCTCACCGGTCTCGGAAAAGTAACGATAGCGCGGATGATCGGGGGCGTTATCCAGGTTAAGTGGCTCAGCGCGCTGCGCGACCAGCCCGACCAGCCCCTCATCGAAACCCAGTCGCACATAGCCGACCGACTCGGGCAGAAGACCGTCGCTGGCCATCAACACCAGTTCACCTGAATCGTGATCCACCAGATAGATCGAGCAGACGTCGACCATCAGGGCCGTTTTCATCCGCTCGACGATCAGCACCAGTGCCTGATCCAGGCTACGGGCAGCATTTACCTCGGTGACGATACTGCGCAAAATATCAAGCATGCAGTTTCCCTTGCCCTCGCAGCAAAATTAAAGAATCGATCAACGGAAAATCAGGAGTGACGACGATACGGACCGTTAACCCGGCAATCCATATCATCCTGACGACGCGACTGCTTCTCCGGGAACAGCGCCGCTTCCAGCTCTTGTAATGCTCTTTTATATACCTGGCGCTTAAAAAAGACGATTTCACTCAGCGGTTGCCAATAGTCCACCCAGCGCCACTCATCAAACTCAGGTTTGTCACTCAGATCCAGCCGCACCAGTTCATCTTCTACCAGCAGACGCAGGATAAACCAGCGCTGCTTCTGGCCAATACAAACCGGCTTGCTGTTAGAGCGAATAAAGCGTTTGGGCAGACGGTAACGCAACCAACCCCGGGTACTGGCGATGATCTCGACATGCTCCGGACTCAGACCGACCTCCTCGCGCAATTCACGGTAGAGCGCCTGTTTCGGGCTTTCATGGCGCTTGATTCCTCCCTGGGGGAACTGCCAGGAATCCTGTCCGAGCCGTCGCGCCCACAGCACACGCCCCTCCCGATTACACAGGATGATCCCGACATTCGCTCTATACCCTCTGGAATCAATCACTTGCAAACACGCTCTTAACTATTTATCAATGATTCTTCCACAAACACTACTATTTGGGCAAATCCGCTCGGATGCAAATCATACGCCGGCGGTAAGATGTTTTTCGATCCGGCAGACGGTCGGTAGTATTATGGGCCTTTACCCATGAGCAGGAGAGAGAGATCTTGAGGCTGGCAATCTTCGACCTGGACAACACCCTTCTCGGCGGCGACAGCGACTATCTGTGGGGACGGTTTCTGGTGGAACAGGGCATCGTCGACGGCGAATACTACGCGCGGGAAAACCAGCGCTACTACGAGGAGTACAAATCGGGCCAGCTGGATATCCGCGAGTTCCTCCGCTTCAGTCTCAGCCCCCTGGCCAAACACGATATGGCCACCCTGCAACGCTGGCATCAACGATTCATGAAGCAGAAGATCGCACCGATCATGCTGCCAAAAGCAGCAGATCTACTGCAAAAACACCGCAAAAAGGGTGATTTCCTATTGATCATCACCGCCACTAACCGCTTTGTCACCGGCCCTATCGCCGAGACGCTGGGGGTCGACGACATGCTGGCTACCGAGCCGCAAATGACCAACGGACGTTATACCGGTGAGGTAGAAGGTGTGCCCTGTTTCCAGCAAGGCAAGGTCACCCGCCTGCGGCAGTGGCTGAACCAGACCGGCTATAACCTGGCCGGAAGCTGGTTCTACAGCGACTCCCACAACGACCTGCCGCTGCTGGAGCTGGTGGAAAACCCGGTAGCAGTGGATGCCGACGAAACCTTGAGCGAACACGCCCGCCTCAAGGGGTGGCCACAAATCAGCCTGCGCGAGTAACCATGCGCCCCCTGCCGCTGCTGTTTCTGCTCGCGCTGCTGGTCTTGTCAGGTCTGGCCATAGCGTTAAGCCTTGGCAGCCTCAGCATCCCGCCGGGGGAGCTGTGGAGCAGTCTGAGCGGGCAACACAACACTATCGCCTCCGAGGTGCTGCTGGAACTGCGCCTGCCCCGTGCACTCGCCGCCTTCGCCGTCGGTGGAATGCTGGCGCTGGCCGGGACACAGATGCAGGTGCTCCTCGGCAATCCGCTGGCCGATCCCTACATTCTGGGCACCTCAGGCGGCGCCGCAGTAGGTGCCCTGCTGGCCATGTTGCTCGGCGCCGCCACACTGCTGGTGAACCTCGCCGCCCTATTCGGCGCTCTCGGCTCGATGTTGCTGGTCTTTGGCCTGGCACATGGCGGCGGTGTCTGGTCCACCACCCGTCTGTTGCTGACCGGTGTCGTAGTCGCCGCGGGGTGGGGGGCGATCATCAGTTTCCTGCTCTCGATCGCCCCCCAGCACAACCTGCCGGGCATGCTGTTCTGGCTGATGGGGGATCTGGGCAATGCCACCACCCCCTCGCTCGGCCTGCTGGTGCTGCTGGTGGTGCTGCTGGTGAGCCTGCCGGTGGCGCGCAGCCTCAACCTCCTCGCCCGCGGCGAACAACAGGCCGCCGTGCTCGGCGTTGCCGTGGTGCCACTTCGCCTGCAGCTCTATTTGAGTGCCTCACTGCTTACTGCCACAGCGGTCGCGATCGGCGGCAGTATCGGTTTTGTCGGCCTGGTGATCCCGCACCTGCTGCGTCTGCTGATCGGCAGTGACCACCGTTGGCTGCTACCCGCCTCGGTACTCGCCGGCGGCGCCCTGCTGCTGTTCGCCGACACCCTGGCGCGCACGCTGTTCGCCCCCCAGCAACTGCCCGTCGGGGTGCTGACCGCCCTGATGGGGGTACCGCTGTTCCTCTTTCTGCTGCAGCGGGGACAGAGGGGGTGAGCCTGTTACGGGCCGACAACCTCACCTTTGGGGTAAATGGACGCCTACTCTGCAAGGGGCTCACGTTCCACGTAGAAGCAGGAGAGTGCTGGGGAGTGCTGGGACCCAATGGCAGCGGCAAGACCACCCTGCTGCATACCCTGGCCGGCCTCCACCCTGAATGGGAGGGGCAGCTGACACTGTCGGGCAGGCCGTTGCAGCAACTGGGCCGCCGCCACATCGCCCGGCAGCTCGGTCTGCTGCTGCAGGACAGCCATGACCCCTTTCCCGCCACGGTCCAGGAGACGGTACTGAGCGGCCGCCACCCCCACCTGAGCCGCTGGCAAACGGAGGGGGAGCACGACAGGCGGCTCGCCCACAAGGCACTTGAACGCATGCAACTCTGCGGTATGGAACAACGTCAGGTACAGAGCCTATCCGGCGGGGAGCGCCGCCGCCTGGCCTTCGCCACCCTGCTCACCCAGGCGCCCCCCCTGCTGCTGCTGGACGAGCCGCTCAACCATCTGGACCTGCGCCATCAGCAGCTGCTGCTCGCTACCGTACGCGAGCGCTGTGCCGCAGGAGACGGGGTGATCATGGTGCTGCACGATCCGAACCAGGCGATGCGCTATTGTGACCGTGTGCTATTACTGGAGGGAGACGGCAACTGGCAACAGGGTGCGAGCCGGGAGATGCTGACTGCCGACAGGCTCAGTGCCCTCTACGGTTGCAGGATAGAGAGCGTGGAGCTGGCAGGCCGGCGCTGGCTTCATCATCTGTGAAGGCTCCCTCGCCCTCCCATGCTCCCGCGTGTCTAGCGGAGGGCAGTGACCAGCAGGATGCTCCATCCCCGCAAGTCATGAGAAATATGATCTTTATCGGGAAACCATAATCTGGATATACTGCGCTATCACACCTCACGAACACGTCCCGGTATGAAAAAAAACAACATGCGCCCCATGTTCACCCTGCTGTTTCCATTACTGCTTGCCGGGACCGGTAACGCAGTGGCTGAAAGCATGGAACCACTTCCGGCAGATCAACTGGATGAGTACCAGCAGCTTCTGGAGCTGCTGGAGGAGCAGACCACCATCGCCACCAAAACCCGCCTGAATGCCGACTATGTCCCCGGCATGGTAACCGTCCTGCACGGTAGCGAGGTGGAGAGTAGCGGCTCGCGCACCGTTTGGGAGGCGCTGGCGAAGGTGCCGGGGATCGATCTCTCCATCGAGAGCACCGGCAGAAAGCAGGTGGTGGTGCGCGGCATCGGCAGAACCTACGCCTCGGGCAATGTTAAAATCCTGCTCAACGGCAACTCGATGAACTCGGCGGAGATTGCAAACGCCAACCCTGCCCTCAACATCCCCATCGAACAGGTGGATCGCATCGAGGTGATCCGCGGGCCCGGTTCCGCGCTCTACGGCGAGTTTGCCTACACCGGTGTGATCAATATCATCACCCACAGTGATAAAAAGCGCCTTTTCCTGCGCGCCGCCGATGGCCAACACCGCGGCGGCGGCGGCATCTACAGCTACCGCGCGCCGGACAGTGACCTGGCGATTGATCTCAATCTCGGCCACTGGCGGGAGGATGGACAGGAGGTATGGGTCGACGAGGACACCCTTTACAGCAAGGGTATCCCGCAATACTCCAATGCCCCCGGCCCTAGCAACGAGGCACAGGAGAACAGCACCCTCTTCCTCAATATCGAAAAGAACGGCTACAAGGCGAGCATCCAACTACTGGAAGGGGGCAACGGCGACCACTTCGGCATCAACGAATACCTGCCACCTGACGAGGGTAGCATCATCGACAGTCAGCGCTACAAGAACGTCAGGCTGGAAAAGGGACTCTCCGGCGGTGCTGTCAAGGAGGCGCGCATTCACACCTCTTGGCTACGCATCAAGGAGGATAAGGAGGGGCTTTTCACCTGTACTCCAGGCAATAGCTATCCCCTCTCCGACGGCGATGAGGATTTCTGCGACACAGACTACTATAGCTGGGACACCTCGCAACCCATCCTGACCGACAAACGGCACATTGAGGAGCGCTCCACCGCCGGCTTCGAAATCGGCTGGCAGGAGACAGGCGGCCACACCCCGTTTCTCGCCTATGAGTTCAGCTACATTGAGGTAAAAAAGAACACCGTCGAGTCAGGACAGAAAGGCCTCTACACGGAACACTACAGTCTGATTACACCGGGCAAATCCCGCCGTATCAACAGCCTCACGCTACAGGACGAATACCGCCCGTCGGAGTCATTAACCATTACCGCGGGATTACGTCATGATCACTACAGCGATATCGGCGGCAGCACCACCCCACGTCTAGCGGCAGTCTATCGACTCGGCCGCCAGCACATCTTCAAGGCACAGTATGCGCGCGCCTTCCGCCCGCCCACCTTTCAGGAGATCGGCGGTGCAGTCGACACCATCGATCCGGCAAAACTCGAATCCTATGAAGCGGGCTATCTGTTCAAGGGGATCGACAACGACCTTCGCTTGACCCTGTTCCACTCCACGCTAAAAAAGCCTATCGCCTTCGTCGAGACCGCTACGACCCTTGGTTACGTCAACACCGACGATTCGGTGCTCTACGGCATCGAGGCGGAGTGGGAACACCGCTTCGAGTACAATCTCGACGTCAACGGCAATATCTCCTACCTGCAGACGGAAGACAATAACACCGGCGAATCGGTAAGCGGCTCCAGCGACTGGCTGGCCAACCTTGGACTCAACTATCGCCCCGACGGCAGCTCACACATCAACCTGCAGTACCGTTACACCGGTGATATCCACCGCAGTATCGACGACACCCGTTCCATGTTGGACGGATACAGCACACTCGATGCAACCTACAACTACACCCCGCCGTCGAAATACAGTCTTCGCATCGGCATCAAAAATATTCTCGACAGCGATGTCGTTTACCCGGCCCCGATGGAGACCTATCCTGAAGACAGGCCAAGACAGGGACGCCTCTGGTGGGCCGGCATGAGCTACCAACTCTAGGACAACGGACGTATGCAAGGGATCGCATTCAAATACAAAACAAGGCTTGTCCGATGGATGGGCGCAGGCATCCTGCTGCTGACCTCGCTAGGCGCCGTCGCCGACACGCAGGAGGAGCGCCTGATCAATGTCGGATTACGCGTTTTCCCCTCGGTGATTGCCGCCAGCGAGAATCTGGGCAACCTACCCGCCGGAAACACCCTGGAGGTGCATATCATTTTCCAGGATAACGAGCTCTATGCCCGGCAACTGGCGCAGCGGCTGCAACACCTGGACAACATCAAAGGACACCCGCTGCGCACGACCATCGTCTCTGTTCGGGAGCTCAGACAAAACACCTATCCACCACCATTCGCGCTGTTTATCGCACAGCGCACGGGAGAGGCGCTCGACACCATTATCGATTACTCATTGCGCCATAACGTGATCAGCTTCTCACCCTTTGAAGGCGATGTGGAGGCGGGCATACTTGCCGGCATTGCCGTCAGTGACCGCATTCTTCCCTACATCAACGGCCAGACACTCTCGGCCATGCCCTACGGCATGCAGCCGTTTTTCCTCAAGGTGGCAGAGATCTATGTTCGATAGAGTCGGCATACGCATTCCAGGCAGCATTCAGGCCCGCCTCGGGCTTGTCTTCCTGCTGCTGACCGCCGTTACCACCTCGCTGTTCGGTATCTACTGGCTGTGGGTACTCGAACCCCGTCTCGAAGCCGATGCCCGGACACAGGCGAATATCATGGCCCATTCACACGCCTGGCTGCTCTCGGATGCACTGGACAGTAGTGAGGGCGAGCAACGCCAGGAACTTGAATGGACCATGGACGAGATCCTGGTACTCACCGACCCCATCACCGGAAAGCCGTTTATCGAAGGAATCAGCGTAGAGCTCGATGGCTCGCTATTCGGTCCCGATAGCGTTCACTGGGTCGTTCGCGGCAACAACCTCTGCCCCGACTGTTTCACCAGCGAGATCCCGCTCTATGCCAAACAGACCCGGGAACTTCTCGGGATTGCCACCTTCCACTCCAACAACAGTTTCTTTGAACAGCTGCGCAGCGATGTCAGAAAGCGTCTCTATCTGGCCATGGCGGTAATGATCCTGCTGCTCTCCTCGGCCTGGTGGATAATCAGCAGCCTACTGACCCGAGCACAGCGCAGTGATGCCATGCTCGGTCAGACCTTTGATGCAATGTCCTTTCCGGTGTTCGCTATCAGCGCTGATCTGATGAGTATCATTCGCAGCAACAAGAGTGCGCAGGAAAACTTCTCCCCCCAGCGCACAGCGGCAGGGAGATCACTGAAAGATATTTTCCACGATAGTCACGACTTTGATGTGTTGCGCAAGGCCATTGCCATGGAAAAGGACATAACGGGTTTTGAGTGCGAACTTCGTGGTTACAACGACAATCCCTACTGGGCACTGCTCTCCGCGAGACAAGTCAATTTTCACGACCAGCAGGCGGTAATCATCAGCATTGCCGAAGTCACCCAGCTCAAATATGCCGAAAACATCATTCGCGCTTCCGAAGAACGTTTCTCCACGGTGGTCGACAGCATCGACGATCTTGTCTACGTCGCCAACATGGAGACCTATGAGCTGCTGTTCATGAACAGGGCCGCGCGGAAGGTGTTTGGCGAGACTTTCGGGCGCAAATGCTGGGAAGTCCTGCGAAAAGATCAAACCGGCCCCTGTGAATTCTGCACCAACGACAGAATCGTGGATAAACAGGGCCAGCCCTGCGGCGTGTACACCTGGGACTTCTGTAACACCCTGACCAATGAGTGGTACACCTGCAGGGATCGCGCTATCCGCTGGGTCGACGGCACAACGGTACGGCTGGAAACTGCCACCAATATCACCGAACTGAAAAAGACCCAGAAGGCACTGGAACAGGCTCGTGACGAGGCGGAAACAGCATCCAGGGCAAAGAGCCAATTTCTGGCAACCATGAGTCACGAGATCCGCACTCCGCTGAACGGCATCATTGGCATGGTGAAACTGCTAATGCGCAGTTCACCCCGCCCGGATCAACGTGAATATCTCGACATTATCAACCTCTCCAGTGAACAGCTCTTGCTGCTGATCAACGACATCCTTGACATCTCCAAGGTCGAGGCCGGAAAACTGAAACTTGAATCGCATAACTTCGATCTGAATAGAGTCGTGGAGGAGACCGTCAGACTCTTCGAGCTGCATGCCCGAGAAAAAGGGCTCGTACTGGAAAAACAGATCGATCCTGCCACACCGATGCAACTCTACGGCGATGCCACACGGCTGCGTCAGGTCCTGCTCAATCTGGTGAGCAATGCCATCAAGTTCACCCGGGAGGGCAGCGTCAAGATCGAGATCAGCGGTCAGCTACTGGCAAACCGGCAAGCCGCCATCCGCATCTCGGTCAGTGATACCGGGGTAGGGATTCCGGCCGAGTACGCCCAAAAAATATTTGAGGAATTTACCCAACTGGACATGGGCAGCACACGCAGTTATGAGGGCACCGGCCTTGGACTGGCCATTTCCCGGCGGTTGCTCAACGCCATGGGCGGCGATATCCGCCTGAGCGAATCCGGACCGAACGGCAGTACATTCATCGCCGAACTGGAACTCCCGCTGGCGCAGGAGCAGAAACCGCACACAGCGGCTGCATCCTGCCACGACTATCCCCTGCAACCGCAGTACATCCTCCTGGTCGAAGACAACGCGATCAACAGCAAGGTCGCAAAGACCCTGCTGGAGCAGGAGGGACACACGGTCGAGCTGGCCACTAATGGTGCCGAAGCCCTGCAATGCCTGGAAAAGGATAACTTCGACCTGGTCCTGATGGATCTGCACATGCCGGTGATGGATGGTATCCAGGCCACCCGGGAACTGCGCCGGATGCAGGATCGTCACAAGGCATCAACACCGGTCATCGCCCTCACCGCAAATATCATGCAGGAAGAGCGTGACCGCTGCATCGAGGTCGGCATGGATCACTTCCTTGCCAAACCCTTCACCCCGGAAAAACTGAACGCCGTTATCTGTCAGACCCTTAGCCGGCGTGATGCGAACCAGCGGCTTGACAGCCAACACCAGCCGGATTAATGTTGCCCCAGTTTCAGGTGTTCCACGGAGCAGTCGCTCCACGGAATGAAACGGGAAATCGGTGCGTCCCCTGGTCACAGGAACCGGACAATTCCGATGCTGCCCCCGCAACGGTAAGCGGTTAAAAGCCCAGTCACACAGCCACTGCGTCGATGACGCGGGAAGGCGACTGGGCCGGAATCACACAATTCCAGCCGCAAGCCCGGAGACCGGCCTGAAGCAGACATGCCAGTGCTGCGGAGGGCGGTACACGGGTGCAAACTGACTGCAGCATCTCTGTTTCCACTCAATCCCTCCCTCACCACTGGCTCTATCCCTATACTGCACGCGCGGGTGAGCGCAGAGGAACACCATGCCTAACAAAAAAATAGTTATCGCCGCCATACTGGCCGGCGTTTCAACCCCTACCGCAGCCGAAAACGGCACCGTTGAGCCCATCATCGTCACTGCCACACGTACCGCCCAGACCGTGGACGGAACCCTCGCCTCAGTAACAGTAATCGATCGTGATGCAATCGCATCAAGTCACAGCAATACACTGTTTGAGCTGCTTCAGAGCCGTACCGTTGGTCTTGATATCAGTCGTACCGGCGGCCCGGGCAGCAGCAGCAGTATTTATCTGCGCGGCAGCGAGTCGGACCATGTGCTGGTGCTGATTGACGGCGTGCGTGTTGCATCGGTGACTACCGGAAGTTTCAACTGGGCGGGTATATCCCCAGAACAGATCGAACGTATTGAGATCGTGCGTGGCCCTAACTCCACCCTCTACGGCTCTGAGGCCATCGGCGGTGTCATCCAGATCTTTACACGCAAAGGTGATGGTATGTATGCCAGCCTCACTGGCGGCAGCTACCGCACGGGCAAGGCAAGCGTCGGCACTGACGGCCAGCTCGGTGGTGGTCGTATCCATATCAATTTCAGTCATGAGCAGGACGAGGGGTTCTCCTCGACCTCGTCCGAATCGAGCCGCTTTGAGGCTGACCGTGATGGCTACCGGCGCAGCAGTGTAGGGGCTGGACTGAATCTTCCGCTGAACGCACGTACGGACCTTGCTGTTAACCTACTGCATAGCAGCGGCCGCAGTGACTACGACGACAGTGGTTACTCCGACGCCTACGCGGATACCATCAACAGTAGCGGAGAAATGCGCCTCGACTGGCAGGCGAGCGACATCTGGTCTCAGCGTTTCGTATTCAACGCCAGCCAGGACCGCTACGAATCACACGACAGCTGGCCGGCAGAGATCACCACTCAACGCCGTGGTGGCAATTGGCAGAATGATCTGGCACTTGGCGAGGCGAGTCTGCTCACGCTTGGTCTTGAGCTGCAACAGGATCATGGCGAGATCACCGACAACTACAATGAGCGCATCGACAACCGCGCCGGCTTCCTGCAGTACCAGTGGAGCGGCGAGCGCTTCGATCTCTTGATCGGGGGACGTAGCGACGATCACAGCAAATATGGCCGCCATAATACAGGCCGCCTTACCCTCGGTAGCCGCCTTGGCGCCGGGCGCATTTACGCCAGCTACGCTACCGCCTTCAAGGCGCCCACCTTCAACGAGCTCTACTATCCCTTCTACGGTAACCCCGATATCGAACCGGAAGAGTCGACCACTACGGAATTGGGTTACCGCCTCGGGGGGCTGCAAGCCAGTCTCTACCAGACCCGTGTAGAAAATCTTATCCAGTCCGACCCACTCACCTGGCAGGCAGTCAACGTTGGCAAAGCACAGCTTGAAGGTCTCGAGCTGGAATACAACCACAAGCTCGGCCAGTGGCAACTGGGCAGCGGCGTTACCCTGCAACGGAGTGAGGATGAAAAGAGCGGCGAGTCACTACTGCGCCGGGCCGAGAAAAAGCTGTTTTTCACTGCCCGGGGGCCAGTGAGTGCCCGTACCACCCTTGGTATCGAGGCCAACTACACCGGCCCACGCGAGGACACCACTGGATTCCCTGCACAACGTATTGAACTCTCAAGTTACATCCTGCTGAATCTCAGCGCTGATTATCGCATGGCGAAGAGATGGGCACTGGGAGGACGTATCGAGAACCTGCTTGATGAAGAGTATGAATTGGCCAGCGGCTACAACACGGCTGGTGCTTCCGCCTATCTGACCCTGAGCTACCGGCAGTAGGCCACAACTATGCAGAGTACATTCACACCCCACCACCGGTCGCCACGCCACTGGCACGGCGCAACGTTGGGGTGGTTTGTCTTACTCTCCCTAACGTTCCACCTGTGGTTACTGCAGGGCTGGGAGCAAGAATCTGAGCCACCATCCTACGTTTCCGAGCTGCAGCCAGCACAGACTCTGACACTGCGCTTGTCATCCCCGTCTGTCCCACCGACAAACCGTCAGCAGACAAAACCTGCAGTGGTGAAAGAATCCCCCGTACAGATCAGCAACAGTCGGCCGGCAGCGGAGAAAACTCCCACCCGTTCAGACAATAGCGGCGAACGCTCAACAACGAGAATCCTGGAACAAAAGGTTATGCCGTCAGTGGCAAAGAAAACGCACCCGCTGACAGCACCGGCCGCCGGCCAGCCACCAGCACAAAACGCCATAGCCAAGGCGGGGATGCACACGGCAATGGAAACCCAGGACGTGCGTCAGCGCCTCGAAGTTGAAATTCAGCAAGCCCTCGTCCACCATTTCAGCTACCCGCTTCTGGCACGCAAACGCGGCTGGCAGGGCGAAGTCGTGCTGGCTTTCCGCCTGGAGAGTGACGGTCGCATTCTTGATGCCCGTATCGCTCGCAGTTCCGGACACGGGGTGCTGGATCGCGCCGCACTCAAGTCACTGACCAAAGTCGAACGACTGGAGCACGAGACAGCGCACAGCTTCACCCTGCAAATTCCCGTTATCTACCGCCTGGAGGGCTAAGGAGCACTCTGATGGGTCACCGACTTTCCAAGATCTACACTCGCACCGGCGACAGCGGCACCACCGGCCTCGGTGACGGCAGCCGGGTGGAGAAGGACCACATCCGCATCGAGGCCTTCGGTACCGTAGACGAACTCAACAGCGCCATCGGCCTGGTCCGTGCAGAAGATCTGCCCGAGGGGATGGATGCGCGGCTAAATGATATCCAGCACCGACTGTTTGACCTGGGCGGTGAACTTTCAGTACCCGGCCACACCCTTATCGGCCAAGGCGATATCGACGCGCTGGAACAGCAGCTAGATGCATACAACGCCGAACTGCCCATGCTCAAGGAGTTCATCCTTCCCGCCGGCGGCCGCGCCACCGCCCACTGCCATCTGGCACGCACCATCTGCCGCCGCGCCGAGCGGCGTGTCTACACCCTGTCAAAGGGGGAAAAGCTGAACAGTGCGAGCATCGCCTACCTCAACCGTCTCTCCGATCTGCTGTTCGTCATCGCCCGCGTACTCGCGAGGTTTGAGAACGGCGAAGAGGTGTTGTGGGAACCGAAGAGACGTTAGTTTCAGGTTGAAAGTTCAAGGTTTAAAGAGGCGCATTCCGGATCATACGCAATCAGACACTCACTCAGCACCATTGCCCGAGACGGTTCTTAAACCTGGAACTTGAGACTACAAACTTGAAACCCAAATCAAAATGAAGAACCTTCTCCTGATAACTGCGCTACTACTGAGCACATCCCTAGCCGCGGAACCGGCCTGCCCGCGCATCATCAGCCAGTCGCCCTATATCACCAAGACATTGCAGTGGCTCGATCTGGAGTCGTGCATCGTCGGCGTCAGCCGCTATGACAAACTCGAGCGTCCCCATACCGGCGGCGTGCTCGACCCGGACGGCGAGGTAATCGCCACCCTGGAGCCGGATCTGCTCTTCACCTCCGACTGGACGCCTGTAGAGAGACTGGCCGCAATCACACCGGAAGGCACTCGCAGTTTTCGCCTCGGCGGCTTCGCCAGCATGGCGGAGATCGAGGTGAACCTGCGCCTCATCGGCCATGAGACCAGGATCCGCAACATCGAAGCGCGGGGCACGGACTTTCACCGGCAATGGACGAACCTTGCAGCGCAGATAAACGGCAACAACAAAAAAGTGCTGCTCCTCTCCGCCTGCTCCGGTACGCCCTACTCCTTCGGCCAGAAACGCTGGCTCAGTGAACTCTTCAGCCATGCCGGTTTCATCAACGTGGAAACCGCGGAGAAGATCCGCCACATCAGACCGGGCGAGGAGCTCGCCACCCTCAGCACGCTGATCAATGAATTGGAGCCGGAGCTTCTCTTTATCTTCGAGCGCAAACAGAACAAACAGTGCGCCTTTATAAAACCCAAGACGCCGCTGACCATCATTAACCTCGATGGCGACAAGTTTCTCCACCCGGCACCAACACTGCTGCAAGGGTTGCGAGAACTGGCACAACACAAAGGACAATGGCAAAACGATGAACAGTGAAAAGAGCCAGCGCCACAACGCACGCATGGCGCGCAAAAAGGCGGTGATCGATGAGAAGATCCAGGCTTCCGATATCAACCGCGGCGTGCTGCTGGTACTCACCGGCAACGGCAAAGGCAAATCCTCCTCCGCCTTCGGTATGCTCGCGCGGTCCCTGGGCCACGGCATGCAAGCCGGCGTGGCGCAGTTCATCAAGGGGCGCGATCACACAGGAGAGGAGGTGTTCTTCCGTCGGCAGCCTGGTGTACAGTGGCACCTGCTTGGCGAAGGCTTTACCTGGGAGACGCAAAACCTCGTCCAGGACATCGCCACCGCCCGGCGGGGTTGGGAGAAAGTGCGCGAGATGCTGCAGGATGAGGACCTTGGTCTGGTGATCCTCGACGAGCTCACCTACCCGCTCAAATACGGCTGGCTGGAGCTGGAGAGCGTGCTGGCCGACCTGACCGCACGCCCGCCGATGCAGCACGTGATCGTCACCGGTCGCGGCGCCCCCGAGCCACTCATCGAACTGGCCGACACCGTCACCGAGATGCACGATACCAAACACGCCTTTCGTGCCGGGGTGAAGGCGCAACCCGGGGTGGATTTATGATGAGGTATCCACCCCCGCCTACGCTCCCAGCGGGAGCGCAGCGGCCCTCCAGAACCTGAGCGCACGTTACAGGATGTTCATCACCCCATACTGCTTGCCGTAGTTCTCGGCGACGAAGTCGATATCCTTGTCGCCACGGCCGGAGAGATTGATGAGGATAGTGCCCCTTTCCCCCTCCTTGGCCATGCGGATGGCATGGGCCACGGCGTGGGCCGACTCGATGGCGGGGATGATCCCCTCCATGCGCGAAAGATCGAAGAAGGCGTCGATCGCCTCGGCGTCGTTGATGTGGCTGTACTGCACCCGGCCGAGGTCCTTGAGGTAGCTGTGCTGTGGGCCAACCGAGGGGTAATCCAGGCCGCTGGCCACTGAGTAGACCTCCATCGGCTCGCCCTGGGCATCCTGCAGCATGTAGGACTTGAAGCCATGCATGATACCGGGCTGGCCCTTGGTGATGGTGGCAGCGTGCTCGCCGTCCTCATCCAGATTGCGACCCGAAGGCTCAACACCGTGCAACGCCACCGCCTTATCATCGAGAAATGCACTGAATATCCCCATGGCGTTGGAACCGCCACCGACGCAGGCGACGATGTTGTCGGGCAGGCCGCCGGTCATCTCCATGAATTGCTCTTTTGCCTCGTTGCCGACAATGGACTGGAAGTCGCGCACCATCATCGGGAAGGGGTGCGGACCGACCACCGAGCCAATGGCGTAGAACTGGGTCACCGGATCCTTCACATAGCCCTCGAAAGCGGCATCCACCGCCTCCTTCAGGGTCTTGCGGCCGTGGGTCGCGGGAATCACTTTCGCCCCCAGGATCTGCATCCGCACCACGTTCGGGTGCTCCTTCTTGATATCCACCTCGCCCATGTAGATGTCACACTCCAACCCCACCAGTGCCGCGGCGGTGGCCAGCGCCACGCCGTGCTGGCCGGCGCCTGTCTCGGCGATGAGCTTCTGCTTGCCCATCTTCTTCGCCAGCAGCGCCTCGCCCAGACAGTGGTTGATCTTGTGCGCACCGGTGTGGTTCAGATCCTCGCGCTTGAGGTAGATATCGGTACCGTATTTGGCGGAGAGATTCCTGGCGTGAAAGATCGGGCTGGGACGCCCGACGTAGTGACGGTATAGCTCGGACAACTCCTCGACAAAGGCCGGATCCTGACGGATCTCCAGATAGGCGGCGGTGATCTCGTCTATAATCGTCTGCAGTTGCTCAGGGATAAAGCTGCCGCCATACTCGCCGAAGAAGCCTTGCTCGTTGGGAAGGACGTAATCAAAGGTGTTTTTCATGATTCACTCTCATTATCGATAGTGTTATTCGGACCGAACTGGGCTTCGGCCCCCTGAGAAATCGCGTCCCGGTACAGGGGACAAAGGATTGACATCCTCCCCGCCCTAAAGGACGAGGATTCCTACTGTGGTTAGATGCAGGCACCTAACTCACTTCGGTGGGTTCCTGCTGCTGGCGAC